>JAKRWE010000084.1 GCA_024712425.1 Chromatiales bacterium | reverse complement strand
CAGCCTGGCGAGAATGCGACGGATCTCCTGGACCGGGCGGATGTCGCGCTCTACCGCGCCAAGCGCAACGGGCGGAACCGGGTGGAGATGGCCACTGGGCAACTGGAACTGGCGATCGACTGACGAATGCAAATTCTGCATGCGGATGATGACGAGATTATTCTTTCGCTTGTTGAGATTCTCGCTCTGCTGTCCTCACTTTACCGGCGGCCACTGACGGGCGGTATGCACCAAAGCCAACACCCAAACCGTGTCTGCGTCGATTTCATACACTAGCCGATAGCTTTCATGCGGTATCAGCTCGCGGGTGCCTGGAATCTTGCCTGTTGCGCCCATCTTTGGATGCGCGACCAGCCTGGCAGCCGCATCGCTGAAAAGCTCATCCATGCGAACGGCCGCATCGGGGTTGTCGGCCGCGATGTGGTCCCAAATATCGGCGCGGTCTTGTTCCGCCTCTGGCGTCCAGACAACTATCATGCCTAGCCAGCCGCTACCTTGTTGCGTCTGGCAGCGAACTCGGTTTCAACCTCATCATTTGACCGGCCACGGCCGGCACGCATCGAGGCACGACCGGCTTCAACCTTTCGCCGTAGGTAGTTGTCATATCCGCGGGCCTGGCGGCGTTGCTCGATGTAGCCGCGCATCAGCTCGCGCATGACTTGGGACGCCGGCCGATCTTCGCCAGCCGCCTCGGCCATGAAGTCGGCGCGCAGATCTGGTTCCAGCTTCATCGTGAAAACAGCTTTTTTCGACATGGTACGCTCCTCTGCAAAGGTACTAACATAGTATATACTATGTNAGTACCACGCGCACGCTGCTCCGGGTTGCTCTACGTCTGACTCGAACGGCAAGGCGAGGTCGATGCCGTTTCGAGTGCCAGCAATAACACCAATAACGACCGGTAGAAAAGGGAAAGTGCTTGATAGACTTGTGGAAAAGTGCCCATGGAGCGAAAAGTAGCATTGTGAGCGATTGGGAGGAAGTCACTGTAGAGAGCAACCTACTCTTGCATAACTGAATAAATACATTTCGAACCGGAAGGAAACCGATGGGCTTGGCACTTGCTGTTGTTTTTTTGCCGCTCTACCTGATTATGTCGATCGTAGCGATCCGGCTGGCCCGTGCCAGCAAAGCGGATCGCGCAGAGGGAAGAGGGTACGAGCTACTGGGCATGGCGTTGGCGACGGTCATGACCTGGGGGCTGGTCTACCTGGCGCGCCCGATTGGCTATGAAGACTACGGTGCGCTGCTATGGGAGATCGGCATTATTCTAGCGGGGCCGTTGCTCACAGCCTTTTGCGTGTCGCTTGTCGGAAGTTATCTGCGAGCACCTTGGTTAGCGCGGTCCACCTCGATAGCCGCCGGAGCCATGTACGCGACGGTGACGATGCCATGGGCCACCTACCTGGTGCTGGCCCTTATAGACTGGGCCACCTCACCGACCTACACCTAATTAATAGCGCGGTACGAGCGGGCCGCCGACACCCTGATCCGAAAGACACAAGTTAAACATCCTCCCACATAGACCCAAGCCCCAACACACCCTGATCCACCGCCCTGCCAACCCGATACCTCACGGGTCATTTCCTTCCGTCCTTTTCCCTTCTTTTCCCTCCTCTTCACTCAGCGGCCCGCCCAGGACGACCCAAAAAGGCCACGGGGTTGGGGAGGGGGATGCGGGTGGGCGTTGAGGGGGCGGGGCATGTGGGAGGATGTTTAGATTGCGGATTGGATCTTGCAAGATTCACGAAATCCCGCATACTAGGATAGGGAACGAAAGGAGAACGCGCCATGTCTGAGCAACCGTCCAACCAGGCCCTCCAGATCGATCTGAAAATTGCCATCGATGCCCTTGATGCGGCACTGGCCGCGCTTGCCGAGGCACTGCGCACCGAGGCAGGATTCCCGAGCTGGGGCTGGCGTACCGACGACCCGGAGCACGCCCGCGCCCAAGCGATCCAAATGATCCTTTCGACCGAATATCACGACAACGAGAAACCCAATCAGTCGCGCTACTACCCGGCGCTGATCGGTGCGTGCCCGGAAACCCTTGAACTGGCGCATGCGTTGAACGACGCCAAACACCAGGTTGCCGAGGCCTTCAAGGCCATGCGCGGACAGCGCATCGTCATCGATGGAGAAACCCGCGAGCTGACCCGGCACGCCCTGGCGCGCATGGGTCGTGCACGCTTCCATTTCCACATGGCGACCCGGCACCTGGTGATCTGCGACGAGCGCCCCAGCCGCGTGGGTTTTACTTGGACGGTCAAAAGCAGCCGGATTGAGCACACCAATAGGGAAGCATTGATCAAACGGCTCATCCGCTGGATGGAAGAAGGACCCGCGCAACCCAACGATCCGGGGATCCTCCACGACATCGAGCAGCTGCAGGGTCTGGCCTCGGGTACCCCGCTCGCGTTCAAGCGCGATCCCATTCCGCACCCACGCGCCAACATTGCCTGGCGGCAGCCTGACGGAACCATTGTGCGCAAACTCCGGCCCGCCGTGCTCCCGATCCTGTATCTAGCCCAAGCAGGGGAGCAACTGCCCCCATTCCGGCCCTTGGCCAATGCGCCTCATGAGCAGTCAAAACCACGCAAGCCACGGCCTGGTGAACGTCGGGTCGGGAAGGAACGACTGCTGCGGACCTTGCCGGTGTATCCCTATACGTGGCCGGGCGGGGAGAGTCACTCAGCTCGCTGAGGGCGCCATGCTGCTGCGCCGGTCGCTCAACTACCGCAAGGTCGTGCTCGGCGAGGAAACGACACGGGAGGTCGTCGGGGTCCGGCGCAAGGACGGCTCTTTCGACTACAAGACCTGGCGGGGATTCATCGATGTGGAACGAGCGCGGGAGATGCCAGGCGCTATCCCCGTCAAACTCCAGATCGAGGCCTTTGCAGCGGACGAGGGAGGGCCGCCGCTCGAGTGGATCGAGGTGCCGCCGGGGCGATACCTCCAGGGATGCCTCACTGCCGACGGCGTGCGCTGCGTACTGCTGCGCGGTTTTCCGCGGTTGGTGCGGCCAGCGGGCACGCGGCCGTGAAAGAATCCAATCAGATTGCGGACGGCCAATCTCAGGAGTACCGTTAAGGGTACAAGCAAGCGTACTTTTGGAGGTCGCCATGTCGAAGTTGAGAGTGGATGAGGATATCCGCCCCTTGTCGGAGTTCCGCGCTGAGGTGGCATCTTTTGTAAAGCACGTTCACGAAACGCGGCGGCCCATGGTTTTGACCCAGCGGGGGCGAGGTGTCGCGGTCCTGATGGATGTTCATGAATTCGAGTCGATGCAGGAGCGGCTGGAACTCCTCGAGGACATCTATCGCGCGGAGGAACAGCTTGCCGCGGGCGGGGGGCTGCCACATGACGAGGCGAGAGCGCAGGTCCTTAAAGGCATCGTTCGGTGAAAGTGGAATGGTCTCCGCAGGCCCTGGAGCGCGTATCAGAGATCGCGCGCTACATCGCCAAGGACAACCCGGATGCCGCCGAACAGTGGGTGAGCGAATTGTTCGATTCCGTGGAGCGTCTGGTGGATTTTCCGGAGAGTGGTCGCATCGTTCCAGAAGTCGGCGTACGGCGAATAAGAGAAGTGATTTTTGGTGCCTACCGTGTGATCTACAGGGTCAAGGACAAAGTCCAGATCCTCACGGTGCGCAGGGGAAGTCAGCTGCTGAATCCGAGCGAGATTGAAGAGGGGCAAGAATAGGAGGGCCACGGAACAGCGTGATGGCGATCAGGTCTGATTCGCCCTGTTCGGAACCGCGAGCTTCAGAGTGACGAGTCAATTTCGGGCTATTTGCATTCCACGGTGTAAATCCTAGCCTTTCCGACTCGTCTCCTCGCGTTCAGCCATGGCCTCCAAGGTTGAAATAGGGGTTCCATAGCTTTTCTCGATTCGATCCCCCATGGTTGAAACCGGCTGCGAGATGTCCTTGGTATCTCCAGTGTGGGTCACCACTGTACCGCTTTCCCTCATGATCCGGTAATACAGCGACCTGGCCCGGAGGATTTCGAAGGAATAACCACGGGCCAGCCGATTCATTGCTCGAATGACGCCATTCATGGCCTCGGTGTAACCGTTGGTGATGGGGCATTCGAAATAATTGAATATGTCCCTGTGATGCCGATCCACCATGTTGGCCACTGGCCCGTAATATTTCCTGAAATCTTTGGGAATCGAACCCTTCCAGTCCTGGAAGGCTTTTTCCCCCGCCGCCCGATTGGGTGCATCGTAGATGCTGAAGAACGCTTCTTTAATGGTCAGCGCCAAATACAGTTCTGGGTAATGTTTTTTGATGTATTCGATATTCTCCAGGTCTTTCTCTGTCCTTTTGCGTTCGCCCCGCAACAACGACCACCGCAAATACTTTTTCAGTCTTACACGATCCTCCGATGACAACCTGGCCTGTAGGTGTTTGCGCAGTTCGTCGAGCCTCGAAGAAGCCTCTTTCAGCACATGAAAGCGGTCAATGACTATGCGGGCATCAGGGAGTTGCTGGCCGATAACCACCTCGTAAGGCTTCCACATGTCGATAACAACCCATTCGATACGATCCCTGTCCTTGAGTTTCTGGAAATAGTCGGTCAGGTGCGCCTTGGTGCGAGACGCCAGCATCTCAACCATGGATCGCATTTCCAGGTTGACCAAGACGCATCTTGGCTTATCCAGAATATGCAGCTCATCCATGCCTAGCAGTCTCGGTGTTTCCAGTTCCACCCATTCTTCCAGATGTGTCGCGTAATCCTGGGCGATGCCTTTGACCGTGTTCAGGGCCAGGCCGACTTCCTTTGAGATCCATGTGAAGGTCGTTTCGAAGCAACGGTCCTGGACATACTGAACCAGACGCCGGGTCGCCACGCGCTTGTCGTCCAATGACGGACTACTCAGCGTAACGACGGTGCCGCAGGCCTTGCAACGGTAACGCCGGGTTTCGATTTCCACCTTGACCGGCTTGCCATGGATCGGGGTGTCTGCGTAGGTGTATCGCCGCTTCCCATGCTTGTACAAAGGCGCATGGCCGCACTTTTCGCAACGTACCGGGGGCGGCGCCGTGTTTTCGGCCAGAATCAGAATCTGATCCCCATCACCCCGCATGCCGATAGGAAGTATCTGCTCCAGTTGCAGAAGGTCGTACACTATCGATCACCTCGGACCTCGGACAACAGATCTCCCGCGACATCCTTTTTCAGCATCTCGTAGATGACCGAAAGGAAAATGTCCCGGGTGGTTTCATCCGACAGCAGCCTTTTCGACAAAGCGGAGTGAGAGGATATGGCCTCGACGATGGCCTTGGTCGCCGCCCCCGGCAAGTCGGCGCGCATGGCCTGCTCCCTGGGGTTGTTGCGCACCTGGGCCATCACCGTCTCGTTGCCCCGAAGTTTCTCGCTGATGTGTACGGCAAAAGCCACCTTGTCCTTGTCGGTGATCTCCTTGCCAAAGGCGTCGTTAAGGCGCTCGATAAGGTCCCGCAGGTAGGTGCGTTCCCGGTCCCTGCCTTCACGCAGATCGCCGCTGATGGGCTTCAGGGGGCCACCTTCTTCCCGGACTTCCCATTTCGTCTGCTGGGGGGTCAGGCGGTAATGGGAAAGCACCAGCCCGGAAAGATCGACCTGTTCGGGCGTCATGCCCTTGAGCCGCTTTCGTAGCAACCTGGAAAAGGCGGCGAAGGCCTCGATTTGGGGATCGCCAAACTCCACCAGTTGGGCCACGTACTCATAGGTGCGAACGAACTTTCCCAACCCCTGGCTGAACACTAGCAGCTCGTCCCGGGCACGGGTATGCTCCGAGCGCCGCGCCTCAGCCTTTTCCGCACCGGCCTCGTCGCCTTTCTCACGGGCCATCAGGTATTCCCTCTCGCACACTTCGATGGCGTCGTTGAGCATCTTCATATGGCCGTTGAAGCGGTCTGTGGCCGCCTGGGTGAGCTGATAGAGTTGTTGGTGGGTAACATGGGGATCGGTGATGGCGATGCCGAACTGCCGCACCTCCTCCGCGTCGTAGATGCCCATGTCGTCCAGGCGCGCCTTCATGTCGTAAACGACGTTGGGGTTTTGTATGTCGGCGATACGGGCGTTCTTGTAGTAGGTGTGAAAGGCGGCGACGATCTGCTCGGGATCATTCGCGAAATCGATCACGAAAGTCTTGTCCTTTCCGGGATAGGTACGATTGAGGCGGGAGAGAGTTTGCACTGCCTCCACGCCAGATACCTTCTTGTCCAGGTACATGGCCACCAGCTTGGGCTGGTCGAAGCCGGTCTGGAACTTGTTGGCCAGCAACATGACCTGGTATTCCGGCGTGTCGAACACCTTGCGCAAATCCCGGCCACGGGCGCCCGGGTTCATGTTCTCTTCGGTAAAGGCTTCATCATCCGGGTAGTGATCCAGTTCGTCGTTGATCTCCTTGCCAAGAATCTGCCCGGAAAAGGCCACCAGGGAACGGATGTTCTGGTAGCCCTTCTTCTCAACGTAGCGGTCGAAAGCCAGCTTGTACTTGACTGCCGCCGCCCGTGAGGACGTGGCCACCATGGCCTTGGCCTGATGACCCAGCAGGTGCGCCACATTCTTGCGGAAGTGCTCGATGATCAGCTCCACCTTCTGCGTGATGTTGGTGGGGTGCAGGGACAGCCACCGCGCCAGGGCACGCTTGGCGTACTTGGCATCGACCCGTTGGTTCTGCTGGACGAAGGTCTCGCCGATGCGCAGTGCCATCTTGTAGGAGGCGTAGTTCCGCAACACGTCCAGGATGAAGCCTTCCTCGATGGCCTGCTGCATGGTGTACAGGTGGAAAGGAACCGGCGGATTCTCCGTGGAAACCGGTCTCGATGGGTCAAGGGGGCGGCCGAACAGCATCAAGGTCGCGTGCTTGGGCGTCGCGGTGAAGGCAAAATGGCTGACGTTCCGCGGCAGGCCGCGCACGCTTTGCAGCTTTTCCAGCAGCTCGTCTGGCGTCAAGCTGGCCAGTTCCTCGCTGGAATCCATTGCCAGCGCCTGACGCAGCTTGCCGGCGGTGCTGCCGGTTTGGGAGTTGTGCGCCTCGTCCATGATGACGCCAAAGTTCTTGTTCCTGAGAGATTTCTCGGTGAGTATCGCCTCCAGGGCGTAAGGGAAGGTTTGCAGGGTCGCCACGATAATGGGCGTGCCATCGAGCAGCGCCTTAGCCAGTTGTTGGCTCTTGGGCAGAGTGGACGATTCCCGATCGATGGCGCTGACCACCCCCTGCTGATGCTCGATCTGACGAACGGCCTCCTGCAACTGGGCGTCCAGCACCGTGCGGTCGGTCACCACGATGACCGAATCGAAGTACGGCTCACCCTCGGGCCTTCTCATACGGATGAGCTCATGTGCGGTCCAGGCGATGGTGTAGGTCTTGCCGGAACCGGCGCTGTGCTGAATCAGGTACTGATGGCCCGGCCCTTCCTCGCGCACTGCGTCCATCATCCGGGTGACCGCCTCGAACTGATGGAAGCGGGGGAAGATCAGGCTCTCCTTGTAGTGAACCCGGCCTTCGGCGTCTTCCACCTCCTTGCGCTCCAGCAGCACAAAGCGATGGAAGATGCGCAGCCAGTTGTCCCTTTGCAGGATCCAGTTCCAGAAATAGCTGACGGGATAGTCGCCTTCGGGGGCAGGCGGGTTGCCGGCGGCCCCGTCATTGCCCCGGTTGAAGGGCAGGAAGAAGGTGGACTCACCGGCCAGTTTGGTGGTCATGTAGATTTCGGAATCGGACAGGGCGAAGTGCACCACCGCGCCCCGCCGGAAGCTCAGCAGTGGCTCCATGCGGCCCGTGGCCGCACTCTTGGGCTTGCGGTCCACCCGATACTGCTGCTTGGCGGCCTCCACCGATTGGGTGAAGTCAGTCTTGATCTCCACCGTGGCCACTGGCAGGCCGTTGATGAAGAACAGCAGATCGATGGCGTTCTCGTCGTCCAGGGAGTAGCGCAGCTGCCTTACCACGCGCAGGCGGTTGGCGGCGTAGCGGGCAGTCACCGTCTCGTTGCGGCTGTCTTCCGGTTTGGCCTGACTCATGGCCAGGGTGCCCGCGCCCGCTACCGAAAAGCCCCGGCGAAGCACCTCCAGGGTGCCGCCGGTCTTGGAAGCCAGCGTCTTGACCAGCCGGTCCAGCACCGCGGTTTCCGCATCCGCGCCATGAACCCGGCGCAGCTTCTCCCAGGCCTGCGGCTGGGCATCCCGAATCCACCCGATCACATCCTCGGGATAGAGGGCGCGGGCACGGTCATAGGCTTGATGATCGCCCTCCAGCCATCCCTGGTGCTTGAGTTGATCGACGATGTATTCCTCGAAGCGGATTTCGTGGTGGGCTTCGGGCATCAGGCGGCCTCCGTATTCCAGTTACGCACGTCGATCTTGCCGGTGACGGCGGCGGTGATCAGAGCGGCGCGTTTTTCCTTGAGCAGGTTGATGCTTTGTTGGGTCTTTTTGATGAGTTGGTCGATTTGGGTGGTTTTTTGATTGAGGTAAGCAGCTATCTCAGATTGCTCTTCATAAGAAGAAAGAACAATCGTGCATTCACCAAGCTCTTCCGCATTAAGATGTGGCTGGGCTGCACGCATCTTTGATAAGTAGATCTGGCCTTGTAGGACATACTTACTGAGAAGAGATAAAGCAATGAATTCCGGAATCGCCTTATTAACGGACAAAATAAGATCATAACCCGCAATGGCTCCTTCCCATTCTTCCGGTATTAACGCTGAATCTCCAGTATAAGCCCTGCTTCTTACAACCAAAATGTCCTTGGATTTAAGTTGGTAGGCTCTTGACCAAGATATATCAGAAGGATCGATATGCTGGATAGTATCCGAGTTGATTTTTCCACGGTAAATATCCGTTGCCCGTATGAATGGCAGACCATCTTCCTTCAGTAACGGTGGCTCTGCCAGGCCATAATGGATTTCTCCAAGGCGCTTGAGCTTCTTCACATCCCAATGTCCCGGCACCTCACCCAGCCACGCCACCCCCGAATCCTTGTATTCCGCATAAGGCTTCCCAGTGCGCACATCAAATTTCCCGGTCACCGCCTCGGTGATCAGCGCCGTGCGCTTCTCCTTGAGCAGTTCAATAAAGCGGGTTTTCTTCTCGATGAGTTGGTCAATTTGGGTGGTTTTCTCGTCGAGGAAGGCGGCAATTTTTTTCTTTCAACGATTGGCGGAACCGGCATGACAAGACCACCAATCGCGTCCTGATTGAGACCAAAGCGGGTTACCCCGGGGGATTCGACAAAAAAATGGGCTCTAGTCGGATGAGATTGAATCGCGCGATGCAGATACCGAGCAGCATTCTGATTCTTTGCTCGCAAAACAGTTAGATGATAGCCACAAACAACATTATCCAACGCCTCTGAAACGAGGGCGGGGACGCCAATATCCGTGGGATCTTCCGAATCCTTGGTGATCACCACATCCCCTTCCTTCAAGCTCATAGATTTGATTTCCACATCTGTGGCCGTAGCCACCATGAAATCCATATTGTTGGCTATCTTCTCGTTGTAATAGACATCCGTGTAGTTGCAGAGTCGGACATTCTTCTGCCCCTCATGCGATTTCTTGTCCACATTGCTGTTTTGGTAACGGGCAACGAACTTCAGTCGCCTGACCTCCCAATGCGCCGGCACCTCGCCCAGCCATTCCACCCCCGAATCTTTGTACTCCGGATAAGGCTTGTACTTCATCCCCCATTACTCCTCACTGCTCTTGCCGCCAAAAAGGCGGCCCGTCAGCATTTTCAACACATGGCTCCAAGGAGAGTCATCGCCGTGATGGCGGGCACCCAAGCGATCCGGGTCCGAGCCGATAATATCGATGGCCTTGATGGAAAGCGCTGCGGTCAGGTCCTTGTTGTCCGCTTCGTCCAGTTCTTCCATCATTCGGCGGAAGCCTTCGAATGAAGTGGCCACGGCCTCCTTGAAACCGTAGTCGGCATGTAAGCGGGACAAGTAGGTGTACTGGCGCACCACGACCCAGGTGAACCAGGCCGCCGGGGATGCAAGCATGGCCCGGGACAGGATCTGAAGCATGAGCGGGATCGGTTCGGTGGGCAGAGGTGGCAACAAGAAATGGCCGAGCAATAGCGTGGCAATCAGCGCACCCAGCCCCCACCAAAACTTTTTGAACAGATCCTTCATGCGGTCGGCGATTTCGTCCTTGGTCGTCTTGTAGGCCGCAGCAAGCCCTGCTGCCGTGGCGCCCGGGAGAAGGGATTCCAGCTCTTTTCTGATTTCTTCCGCCTGCTCGGTCAACGCCTGAAGCTGTTGCTGTGCATTTTGGGAAGCGTGGATTCGAGCGTCGATGTCTGGCTGGAGTCGTTTGGCCTTGTCTGCCAGTTCGGTGATCTCATCTTCGCGAGACTTGGCCTCCCCGGCTGAAGCTTCAGCCTGCTCACGAGACTGCTGGATTTCTTCTAGCCATTCTATGCTCTGTTTGGCCTGCTGTTCGCAGGCAGTTGCCTGTTCTGCCGCCTTGGTGACAGAGGCTTCCAGTTTTTCCTCCAATTCATCGGCATGTTGTTCTACCACCCGGAGCTGTTCATGGACCTCGGTGACTTTGGCCTGATCATCGGAAAGCTGGATACAGGCTTCTTTGACGGCATCTTGCCCGTCCTGGCTGGCCAAAACATACACCCCGTACATGGCAGAGGCCGCTTGCGCGATATAGTTACAGAAGGCTGGGAATTGATCGAACTGGTTTCTCCGCAAGTGGCTGTTTAACGAGTCATTGGCGTTGACCAGATGCATAGCGGCAGCCACCTCGGCCATCCGCATGGCGCGGCCTCTTCTGGTGGTCTCGCTCACCCTGGAAACAAGGCTGGCAAAGGTGGTCAGCGTGGTGTCGATCATGGCCGGCGCGCTATCTGGCCATGCGTTTTGCCACTGTGCTCGATGGGCGATCACGTCGTCTTTGATGGCTTCCCAACCTTCTTTGAGGTCGGTTATTTGTTGTGCGATATCTTCCATACGATGTTCCTCAAGGAATGCTTCGACTTATCCGAATCATCGGATCGTCGTTCCATTGCCTTCTTGTGGTTCTTGCTGCCAAAACATCTTTGCCCTCCAATCGGCTGGAAACCCCATGGCTGAGGCGTCAATGGCGTGTGTACCGATCAGGGTCGTGGGGCGCTGCCGGAACTGGTGCCCTGGGCTGATATGGTCCAGGAACCAGGTGATCATGACCAAGGTGTTGTAGATCTTGCGGGGTGCCTGGTTGGGATCTGGCCCGTGATCGATCACCTCGCTCAATTTGACCGGCTTGCTGCGCGGTAGCTGCATGGTGACAGTCATGGATCGGTTCCATAGGCGTCCATGGTGCGCGCAGATGTTTCTTACGACAGTGAGGTGATGAAGAAAGGAGCAGAGCACCTCCTCGTCGAGCCCATAGGGCTTGGCGATGCGAGACTTGAGGGTCTTCGACTTGAGGTTGGAAAGCCAATGGGAAAACTGACCAAGGGTCATGATATCCACGGCTGCCCAGATAGGCGGCAGATCGGGTTCCCCGTACTTCTTTTTGTAGTGCTTGATGTGGGTTTCCTTGCTGCGTTCGTATTCGCTGGACAGCTCGGAGAGGCAGCGGCCAAATTGGCGCTGGCTACGAAAGAGTTCCGATTTCAGGTAGGCGTGAGCCCCATGCTCCAGGGCGAGGACATCTACCCACCGGTTGCGCACGGAGACTTCGATGCGCTCGATGGCATCGGTGGCCAGCAACCTCAATTCACGGTCGAAGACGTAGAGATTGAGGATGTCATCGAAGGAGGTGCCTGCGCGAAAGCGATGATCGCCATCAGGTGAGCCGGATTCCTCAAAGGGAATCCAGTAGCCGCGCAGACGGTAGTAACCGATGTGTGCCAGATAGTGTGCCGCTTTCTCGGTCACCCGCATTCCACGGCGGGTGAGCAGTTCGATCTGGTCGGATACAGCGGTCGGCGGCTTGGGGTAACTCATTGGTCAGCCGCCCAAAAAAGTAACCCGCCGGTTTGAGGATACTCCGAGAAGCATAGCCTTGGCGGGTGTTGTTATACTTAGATTAGCACAAGTGGCACGCTTGGATAAAGAGCAGGCGCGCACAAAAAACCCGCGCGATTTGAGCGTGCCAACGGCTGTCGGTAGAGGCTTGGCGGGCATGTTGGGTGAAGTGTGGCGCCAATATCGGCGTAATTCAAGCCATGCAGGATGGGTTGCGGAACGAAACCTGTCGATCCCGGCATGGGGCTGATGGCTTTCGCTGCGCTTAGCCCATCGTATGGCATGCTGTTGGTTGCTCATGACGCCACCGCCTCGAGCAGTTCGGCGATTTCCGTCTCCACCTGCTTCAGATCCGCGTCGATGGCTTCCAGCGGCCTGGGGGGCTGGTACTGGTAGAAGTAGCGATTGAAGTTGATCTCGTAGCCGACGATACCCACCTCGCCGTCCTTCTTGTCCTTCTTGGCCTTGTCGATCCAGGCGTCTGGCACGTGGGGCAGGACTTCCCGCTCGAAGTAGTCCTGGATCTCTTCGGAGAGGGGCACGTTCTCATGGTCACGCAGATCGGGATCGGGCTCGGGATTGCCCTTGGCGCCGCGGCAGATGGCGGCGTTTTCGTCGCGCTCGCCACAGGCTGTCCAGATGGGCTTGAATTGGGCCGCGGTCAGGCTGACGCCCTGGGCCTCGAGGGCGGATTTCAGCTCGGCGAGAAAATCGTCCCGATTCCGCCAGAGGGTGTCGCCCACCAGGGATTCCAAGGCCTTCCTGACGGGTTGCTGTTTTTCCTTGAGCGCCTGGAAGGGTTTGCTCTCGAAATAGGCGGCAATGCGCTCCCGGGTGACCTGGAAGCGGAGTTTCAGCGGTCGCTCCACGGTAATGCGCCGGTAGCCGAAATCCGCCGCCTCGAAGATCTTGCTCATCGGGCCTTCCTCGAAGGCATCATGGATACGGGCGATCTCCGCGATCTGCTCGTCCGTCAGCCAACGGCGCTTGTTGCCCAGGCTCTTGCGCATGGATGTATGAACGTCCGTAGCGTCGATGAGCTGCACCAACCCCTTGCGGCGCGCTTCCTTGTCGGTATCCAGCACCCATACATAGGTCCCGATGCCGGTGTTGTAGAAAAGGTCGGTGGGCAAGGCGATGATGGCCTCCAGCCAGTCGTTCTCCAGGATCCAGCGGCGGATTTCCGATTCGCCAGAAACGGCGGAGCCGTTGAACAGCGGCGAGCCGGACAGGATGATGCCGATGCGCGTGCCTTCGGGCCGGCGCTTGGAGAGCAGGTGCATGAGAAACAGCATGGAGCCATCGCTGACCCGGGGCAGGCCCGGCCCGAAGCGGCCGGAATATCCCAGCACCCGGTGTTCGTCCTTGACGGCCTTTTGCACCTTCTTCCAGTCCACGCCAAAGGGCGGATTGGCCAGGCAGTAATCGAACCGTTCGCCGGGCAACAGGTCGTTGGAGAGCGTATTGCCCAGCTTGATGTTGCGGGTGTCATAGCCCTGGATCAGCTTGTCGGCCACGCAGATGGCGTGAGTCTCGGGGTTGAGCTCCTGGGCATAGGGGATCAGGCGTGCGTTGGGGTTCCATTCGTTCACCAGCTCGATGGCCGAGGAGAGAAAGCCGCCGGTGCCGGCCGCGCAGTCGTATACCGTGCGCACCACGCCTTCGCCGCTCAGGGCCTCGTGGTCCCTGGAGAAAACCAGGGTAGTGGTCAGGCGCACCACGTCCCGGGGCGTGTAGAACTCGCCAGCGGTGTCGTTGGCCGACTCGGCGAAGGTACGGATCAGGTGCTCGAAGATCAGCCCCATTTCGTGGTTGGACACTTTGTCCGGGTGCAGGTCGATGCCACGGAATTCCTTGACCACGAGGTAGAGCAGATTGTGCTGGTCGAGCCGCTCGATCCAGTTGCTGAAGGCGAACTCGTCGAAGATCTGGCGGGCGTTGGCTGAAAAGCGGCTGATGTATTCTTCGAGGTTGTGCCGGGTGCTGGTGGAACCCAAGGTGGACAAGGTGAACTTCGAGGTATTGTAGCCAGAACCTCGCGCCTCCATAGCACCCCAAAAGCACCTATAAGGCACTGATTTTCATATGTATCATAGGTATGTATGATGTGGCATTCCTGCCTCAACCGACGTCAATAGACATCAATTTGCGTTCACTCTGTCACGATTCGGGCACAGTTGAATTACCGCTGAGGTGGACCGAAAAAAGCCCGAAGGAGAGATTGCGGACTCGAATATCGCTCCGCAATTGAAGGGTACCTTCCTACTCTAGCGGTTAACCGGGCTGAGTCCAAGCCCCGGGTCACCACCATAGACAACGTCAGTTCGAACGCTCCTAGCAGCAACTGTGTTTTCGAAATCGGCTAATCGGCCAGAAGAACACGATAAGGCTCACCACTTCGAAACACTACGTTGATGATGGTTAACAACTTGCGCATGGCGGCGACCAAGGCGACTTTTTTGGGCTTTCCGGCCTGCACCAGGCGCTGGTAGAAATCCTTCATGCGGGGGTCGTGGCGGACCGCTGAGAGCATCGCCAGGAACAACGCTGTACGAACGGCTGAACGTCCACCGTAGATGCGTCGTCGGCCTTTGTAGGTGCCCGACTCATGGGCCATGGGAGCCAGTCCCACCAAGGCCCCAATCTGACGTCGATTCAGCTGCCCCAGTTCGGGCAATGCGGCAATCAGCCAGGCACGGGTATTGGGGCCCACGCCTTTGAGATTGTCGAGCAAAGCAAGCTTCTCGTTCCAAGCCGGGTGCTGCTGGATCTGCTCGGCCAAGTAGTCGTCTATACGGTCGATTTCCCGCTGCAATTGCCGCAGGTGCAAATCGATCCGCTTCTGAACGGCCTTGGGTGCCTGGCGCCGCCTGTTTTGTTCAGCAACCCGCATTTCGACCAGCTGTTGGCGCCGCGTCAGCCAGGCCTCCATCTCTTGCAAGGCCTTCTCTTTCGGTCGATCCGGCTCTATCGGCAAGGTGGCGCCAAACAGTGCCAGCACACGCGCATCGATTTTATCGGTCTTGGCCAACAACCCCAGTGCCCAGGCGAAATCTCTCGCCCGCTTCGGGTTGATTCGGGCTGTAGGAATCTTAGCATCACATAAGGCATGCCAGATATCCATTTCGTAGCCTCCTGAGGCTTCCAGAACAACCAGATCAATGGGGCCATTCTCGAGTAGCCGCGCGACCAACTTGGCTATGCCGGCCGGGGAATGTTCAAGCTCTTTATGCTGCTGCAGGCCGCCATGGAAAACATCCAGCTTGGCCTTGCTTACATCAATTCCAACCGCGATCCTTTCATTGAGGCTCATATCTGATCTCCCATTCTTGCGAGGATACGGGCTCTTGGCCCAGGCAACTGTTCGGGTTGTGGTCAGATGAGGGGGAGGCGACCTGTGCTGCTAACGGTGTGGTCACCAAGGCTGTGTCGATCTACCTCCCCCGAGCCTCAACATACTGCTTTTTGGATATACAAGGCTGTTGAAAACTGCACCGATTCCGCCATGTTCTCACCTGACAGATGGGATCCACGGCCATTGTCACGAGTTGAGTTGATCCAAGAGACCCAATGCCCTGAAAAATGCGTATTCCATGCAGACCACCCCCTCGGCACGCACCCGATCAACATGCCACCACGCCCAGATTGTGCATCTGAACCAGGCTCTGTGCGGTCATGGTCAGCACGAACCGAAAGTCCAGCTTCTCACAGCCCACAAAGTGGCTCTTGCGCAGCCCACCGACAGTCTTCGCCCAGCCAAAGCATTCCTCGATGCGCTTACGGAAGCGTTGGCTGCTTGCGTAACCGGCGTGGTGGGTGGTCCGTCCATTGATGGTCGATGAACGGTTACTCCTGTTCTGTGCGACGTGCGGCGTCACGTCGGCGCAACGCAGTGCGTCCACACAGCCCCTGGTGTCGTAGTTTTTGTCCGCGCCCAGTACCACGCTATCGGTGTTTGTCAAGATAGTTGTCCGTTTTTTCACGCGATCCGTTTTCTATTTTCGGTGCTCTCGACCGCATCATCTTCACGCGCCGGATTGAGCCAGACGACCTCCTTCCTGGACCAGTCCCTAGTGGGGCCAGACCAGCGCTCAGGCCGCTGGGCCTTGGCTTGTTCGTAGACGGCTTTGCGTGCTGCCAGGATGGCCACATCCTCTCCACGGTGACGCTGTGCCGGTGTGACGAAGCCGATGGCACTGTGCCGGTGGCTCTCGTTGTACCAAGTGACGAAGCTCTGTACCCAGGCCCTTGCCGCCTCCAGGCTCTCGAACGGCTTGCCTGGATAGTTCGGGACATACTTCAGCGTCCGGAACAGGGCCTCCGAGTAGGGGTTGTCGTCACTCACCGACGGGCGGCTGAACGACGGCACCACACCGAGGCGTTGCAACGTGGCCAGCATGGTGGCGCCTTTCATTGGGCCACCGTTGTCGGCATGCAGAGTCAGCTCGCCGGGCTGAATGCCTTCGCGCAGGCAGGCCTTGCTGATCAGGGTTGAGGCATGGGCTGCGGTTTCACGCTCATGGACTTCCCAGCCAACGATCTTCCGGCTGAAGATATCCTCCACCACGTAGAGCCGGTAAAAGGTTCCCCGGATGCACGAGGCTAAATAGGTAATGTCCCCACTCCACACCTGATTGGGTCCTGTGGCCCGACAGGGCTGGGGCCGTGCCGGCTTCTGGGGTGGTTGTGCGCGTCCCCGGTGCGCGGTCTGCTCTGCCTCTCTGAGGATGCGGTAGAAGGTCGACTCCGAGGCCAGGTAGATGCCTTCATCCGCCAGCCTGGGCACGATCTGTGACGGCGGCAGGTGGGCGTATTCGAGCTGATTGCACACGTTCAGTACGGCCTGGCGCTCTTCCTCGTTCAGCGCATTGGCCGGGCGTGGGCGTTCCGCCACCGGGCGACCGTCGGCTCTTCCTGCCTGTTGCGCTTCCCGCCAGCGCCGCAGGGTCCGCACATGCAGCCCCAGCAGGTCGGCAATCCGGGAGAGACGTGCACCCCCTTGCTCTGCCTCGTTCACCAGCTCGAGTATCTCTTTGCGATCCGGGCTGCTGGTCATTTTTCCTCGCCCCCCAGATCGCCTCGAGCTTTTTTGACAGCACCAGGAGCGCAGCTGTCTCTGCCAAGGCCTTTTCCTTCTTCTTCAAGTCCCGCTCCAGGTCACGAATCCGTTTCTCGTCCCTTTTGCGGACCTCGGTCAGCCGCTTGTTCTGGCTGCGATCCCAGTCATTGGCCTGTTCGCAGGCCGCCCGCCATTCCTCGATCTGGGCCGGGTACAGGCCCCGTTGCCGGCAATACTCGGAGAGCTCAGCCTCATTCAATGCCGCTGTCTCCAGTACCGCGGCAAACTTGTCCGCTGAACTCCACCCCGCCGGGGTGGCATCGCCATCCGGCAGAAGACGCCCCTCTGCCCGTGCGGCCTTGCGCCAGTTGTACAGGATCGCCTCTGAGATCCCTTCCTCTCGGGCGATCTCTTTGATGGTCTTGTTCGCAGGTGGCAGCATCTTCTTCAACACCGCCTCTTTCCGTTCAGATGAATAACGCATCATTCCTCTCGCTTGCCCCCTCGGGATTCCCCTTAGAATCCCAAATTATCGAGTGGACTTCTATCCTGGCAGAGGGGGCTATGCGCGTGCCACCGAGCGCTTCTACCATTTCGACAACAGCTTCCCGCTCAGCGGTACCTGTTGCCTGGGTGACTTGGGTATCGTCGACCACGGAAGCTCTTGCGGAAGTCCACCGGTTCCCGGTAGAGGTAGATCCGAGGCATCTGCAGGTGCGCGCGCAGCCAGTGGTTCACCGCAACGCCTCCAGCAGCGACTCCAACAGTGGAAGGTTTCCAGCCTCGATGCCCTCAATCTCCAGCTCCAAGCCGTTCGGCAGGGCCAGTGCCAGGCTACCTGCGAAAGGAGCCAACGTGACCGGGATACAACCCGGCGCCGTGGTTTGGCAATCGTTTGCTTGCAAACGTGGCTTGCGCACCCAGTAGCCAAAGACGCAATGCCGAAGATCCTGTTCCTGGCAGTACACCCACTGGGTCAGGCCGGATGCCCGCGGGGCGGCGCCGTGTCCTTCCCAGAATGTGCTAGTGCCGGCGGGCTTGAACTCGACCATTGCTTTCTCCCGTACCGTAATGTAGCGGAAGAAAGTCCGGAGCAGGCTACAATCGGGTGGTTCTTCGACGTTTCATGTGGATTCCAGAATCTTCCCCGCCGGGCTGGCGATCAGGTAGATCATGGTCATGAAGGTCTCGGTATTGCGGTAGCCCCTGGCTCTTGCGCGCGCGGCCTGG
>JAKRWE010000083.1 GCA_024712425.1 Chromatiales bacterium | reverse complement strand
AAGCTTTCTTGGGTACATTTTGTCACGGGCAAAACCTTGTTCGGATCCAGTGTAACCAACTGAATTTTAACGAACTACACGGGTTTTGCCCTTTTTATTTGTGAAATATTCGGGTTAGAGGGTACCAGTGTGCACCTCGCCACCGAGGCGGCCGGTGCGATCAGGAAAGAACTCGGCCTGGGTGCTGAATGTTTCAGCTATCTCACATCACACGGCTCTCTGGATGTCAGCCACCTGGAGTTCTTCCAGGGGCTCATGGACAGGCTGGACGACGAGACCGACAGACAGGCGGTGATTCACTGCGCGCGCATCATGTACCGCCTGTACGGCGATATCTTCCGTAGCCTGCCGACGGGCGTGGAGGAAGCGGCATGAACATCCAGGATGCAAATATCCTGCTGCTCGGCGCCAATGGGGGGTATCGGCAGCGCACTCGCTCACGAGCTCAGCCGACAGGGCGGACGCCTGGCGCTCGCGGGACTGGGCCAGGAGGCACTGCTGCAGCTGGCAAACGAGCTGCCGGGCGAGGCGCATGCGATATCGGCCGATATCACCCGGAGCGGTGAACGGAAGGCCCTGCTCGAGCAGGCCACGCGCCGGCTTGGCCATATCGACATTCTGATCAATGCGGTCGGCATCCTGGATTTTCAGCCGATCAGCGAGCTGTCCGAGGAGCGCATCGAACAGACCCTGCAGATCAACACCCTGGCGCCGATCCTGTTCATCCGCAGCGTTCTTCCGGCCATGCTCGCCAGGGGACATGGAAGAATCGTCAACGTGGGATCGATATTCGGTTCCATCGCCTTCCCCTACTTCAGCGTCTATTCGGCCAGCAAATTCGCGCTGCGTGGATTCTCCGAGGCCCTGCGCCGGGAACTGGCCGATACCGGCGTCGGTGTCACCTATGTCGCCCCGCGCGCCACCCGCACCCGGCTCAATGACTCGCGCGTGATGGCCATGGGCGAGGCGACCGGCATGAACATGGACAGCCCGGAAACGGTCGCCCGCCAGATCACGCGGGCGATCGCGAACGACCGCAACGAGGCCTACCTGGGACGACCGGAATCATTTTTCGTGCGTATCAACGGCCTGCTGCCGCGTCTGGTCGATCGTTCATTGAAGGCGCAGCGAAGAATCATGGAACCCTATGTCCGTAACCAATAATCCGTAATGTAAGGAGATCCCCAGGATGAAATACATAATTGCCTTTCTGATCGCCCTTTTCAGCAGCACCCAGGTGCTGGCCGACAACACCTTGCAGCAGGACATCCTGCAAATCCGCACCGCCTGGGACCACGCCAACTACGAGTTGAGCGGGTCACAAAAGGAACAGGCCCTGGAAAAGATCGCAGCAGCCACGGCACAACTAGTCGAAAATGGCCGGGACGCGCAGAACCACTGGTATGACGGGGCATCGCCCTGGGCAGTTGGGCCGGCGCCAGGGGTGGGCTGGGCGCACTCGACCTGGCCAAACAGGCGCGCGATGCGCTGGACCAGGCGCAAAAGATCGACCCGAACGCCCTCGATGGCTCCATCTACACCACCCTGGGCAGTCTCTATTACCGGGTGCCCGGGTGGCCGATCAGATTCGGTGACGACGACAAGGCCCGGGACTATTTCACAAAGGCACTGAAGCTCAACCCAAACGGGCTGGACAGCAACTATTTCTATGGCGATTTCCTGCTCAAACAGGGACAATACGAGAAAGCGGCCAAAGTACTGCGACACGCCCTGGATGCCGCGCCGCGCCCGGATCGTCCGGTGGCCGACCAGGGACGACGCAAACAGGTGGAGGCCGCCCTGCGCAAGGCATTGGACCATAACGGCTGACATATCCCGCATGCGGATCCTCCTGGTCGAAGACGATGCCATGCTCGGTGAAGGGTTGCAGGCCGCGCTGCAGCTGGAGGGCTATGCGGTGGACTGGTTACAGGATGGCGAGGCGGCCTGGGCCGCGTTGGCTACCGACACCTTCGACCTGCTGATACTGGATCTCGGACTGCCCCGCCTGCCCGGCCTTGAGGTACTGGCGCGGCTGCGCGCGCGGGACACGGATCTGCCGGTGCTGATCCTCACCGCCCGGGACACGCCCCGGGAAAGAGTGCAGGGCCTGGATGCCGGCGCGGACGATTACCTGATCAAGTCCTTCGATATCGACGAACTCGGGGCCCACCTCAGGGCGCTGACCCGCCGCCGCGGTGGTCGACGCAACCCACTGATCCGCCATGGCGCCATCGAGCTCGATCCCGCCACCCACGAGGTCAGGCTGGAAGGCAGACCGCTCGCGTTGCCGAGGCGCGAGTTCAGCCTGCTCAACCTGTTGCTGGAGAACGCCGGCCAGGTGGTAACCAAGCCACGCCTGCAGGAGGCCCTCTACGGCTGGGAGGAGGACGTGGAGAGCAACACCCTGGAAGTACACATCCATCATCTGCGGCGCAAACTGGGCAAGCAGGCGATTCGAACCGTTCGTGGCGTCGGTTACATGATTCCCGGGGAATCGGAATGAACTCGCTGCGGCGCCGTCTTCTGCTGTGGTTCCTGGTGCTGTCCTTGATCGGCTGGGCCATCACCATCGTGGTGATCTGGTACCAGGTCAGCGACGAGATCGAGGAGATCTACGACGCCCAGCTGATCCAGACCGCAAACGAGCTGGCCGATGTGATCCCGCCCCTGCTGGGTGAGCGGGCGTCCGCAGACAAGCTCCCCCACCTCGACCGGGTGCTTGGCGCACTCAGCCATCCCTCCGGCGGCAATGCGTATGCCGCGACCCCCAGCGCCCGTATCTGGCGGCACGGCCGGCCGCTGCACGGCAGTGACAGCCAGCAAACACCACCCGGTGCGCGAACCGACAGCGAAGTGGAGACCGTTGAGCGCGAGGGACAGCACCTGCGCCGTTACGTGCGCTACGATGCCACGCATGACCTGCTGGTCGAGGTCACCGAAGTGCACACGGCGCGTTCCCGCATCATCGACGAATTCGCCCTCGCCTCCACCCTGCCGCTGCTCGCACTGCTGCCTCTGCTGGGCTTCGTATCCTGGCTCACCACCAGCCGCGGCCCCGGGCCGTTACGCAATATCGTCCGCCGAATAAAGCAACGCTCGCCGGAGGACCTGCAGACGCTGCCCCTGGACGACGCGCCTGAGGAGATACGGCCCTTGCTGGAGGCCCTGAACCAGTTGTTCGAACGGGTCAGCCGGACCATGGAACGCGAGCAATGGTTTACCGGGGATGCCTCCCACGAACTGCGCACCCCGCTGGCCACCCTGCGTATACAGGCGCAACTGGCGCAAAGAACCCGGGACCCGCAACAGCGGGAATATGCCCTGCAGCAACTGTTGACCGGAATCGACCGTTCCACGCACGTGGTCGAACAGTTGCTGGCGCTCGCTCGCATGCGGGCTGACCAGTCCCGTTACACGCTGCAAGCCGTGCAGATCCTTCCACTGCTGCAGGAACAGGCCGAACAGCACACCGCAGCGGCACAACAAAAATCGATTCGATTGTCCGTTGCGTCACAGGATCGAACCATTTGCGCCGACGAGGATGCACTGCGCATTCTGCTACGTAACCTGGTGGACAATGCGATCCGTTACACACCGGAAGGGGGCGAAGTCCACATCGCCTGCGGCACGGATGGCGACGCCCCCTTTCTGACGGTAGCCGATTCAGGACCGGGCATTCCGGCCGAACAACGCGAACAGGCGCTTGGACGCTTCCACAGGGGAGACAACCCGCGGGAATCCGGATGCGGCCTGGGCCCGTCCATCGTGCAGAGCGTGGTCGGGATGCACAAGGCCCGACTCGAGCTGGGCCAATCCGCGCTGGGCGGGCTGCAGGTAACGATTCGCTTCCCCGCCGCTGTATAATAGCCGCCAGCGCTTTTACCTTCCGAGATTGCTCCCATGGATTTCCTGCAGATAGCGATCCTGGCACTGGTCCAGGGTCTGACCGAGTTCCTGCCCATCTCCAGTTCCGGCCACCTGATCCTGGCGCCGCATCTGTTCGGCTTCGCCGACCAGGGGCTGGAACTGGACGTGGCGGTCCACTTCGGCACCCTGATCGCAGTGGTGGTCTATTTCCGCCACGACATCATCCGGATCGCCCTGGGCTGGTTGCGCGCCCTGCCCCCCCGGCGCCGCCGCCAATCCGGACAGCCGCCTGGGATGGGCCATCATCGTCGGCGTGCTGCCAGTGGTGGTGGTCGGCCTGATGGTCAAGGACTTCGTCGAAACCAGCCTGCGCGANCCCTGGATCATCGGCACCACCACCATCCTGTTCGGCCTGCTGCTCGGCTGGGCCGACTGGCGCGCCCGTCGCCAGCGCGACATCACGCGGCTCACGATCACCGATGCGGTCTATATCGGCCTGGCACAGGTGCTGGCCCTGATACCGGGCACCTCGCGCTCCGGCATCACCATGACCGCGGGGCTCATGCTCGGCCTGACCCGGGAGGCCGCCGCCCGCTTCTCCTTCCTGTTGTCCATCCCGACCATCCTCGGCTCCTCCCTGCTGATCGGCAAGGACCTGGTTGAGGCCGGCCCAAACGTGGACTGGATCACCATCGGCACCGCCGTGGTGCTGGCCGCGATCACCGCCTGGGCCTGCATCCATTATTTCCTCGCCTATATCGAGCGCATGGGCATGCAGCCCTTCGTGATCTATCGCCTGCTGCTGGGCGCCGTTATCTTCTACCTGATCTGGTAGCCTGCTGGCCGCATGCCCGAACTGCTCCACCACCTGATACGTGACGCGGCTGCCAGCCTGCCGAACGCCACGGCGCTGACAGAGCGACACGTAACAGTAAGCTACCAGGCGCTGTGGGCACGGGTGCAGGCGGTCGCCGGTGGTCTGCAGGCCCTCGGCCTGGCGCCCGGGGACCGGATTGCCATTCAACTGCCCAAGACCATCGACAACGTGGTGTTCATGTTCGCCAGCGCGGCGGCGGGGTGTGTCCTGCTCCCGATCAACCCGGCGCTCAAGCCGCACCAGGTGATGCATATCCTGAACGACAGTGGCGCACGCCTGCTGTTGACCAACGCCCAGCGCGCCGAACCACTGATCGACACACTGGATCGATGCCCGAGCCTCGAGCACCTGGTCCTGTCCGATGGCAATGCCATTCAGGGGCTGGCAGGACTCACCACCCACCAGGCCAGCGACATCCATGCCGATCCGGTGCGCAGCGAGGCATCGGCCGGGGATCTGGCGGCCATTTTCTATACCTCCGGCAGCACCGGCCTGCCCAAGGGGGTCATGCTCTCACATGCCAACCTTGCGACCGGCGCAGCCAGCGTCAATGCCTATCTGCACACGCGTGGGGACGACATCCTGCTGGCACTGCTGCCGTTCAGCTTCGATTACGGTTTCAGCCAGCTGACCACCGCGTTCACCGCGGGCGCGCAGGTGGTACTTATGGAATACCTGCTGCCACCGTTCATCCCGCGCGCCATCGCACAACACCGTGTCACCATGCTGGCCGGTGTCCCGGTGATGTGGAACCAGCTGGCCCGGGTCGAATGGCCCGAGGCGGCACGCGCCACACTCCGCTGCATCTGCAATTCCGGTGGCGCCCTGCCGGTCAGCACCACCCGTCGACTGCGTGAACGCCTGCCCGGCACCCGGATCTACCTGATGTACGGCCTCACCGAGGCGTTCCGCTCGACGTATCTCGACCCTTCGCTGGTGGACGCCCACCCGGATGCCATCGGCCGCCCCATCCCCCATGCAGAGATCCACGTGGTGCGGCCGGATGGCAGCGAATGCGCAACCGACGAGCCCGGCGAGCTGGTCCATCTCGGGCCACTGGTGGCCCAGGGCTACTGGAACGCGCCCGATGCCACGGCACGCACCTTTCGCGCATGGCAGGGCCGGCCCGCGGTCTGGTCCGGAGACCAGGTGATCCGGGATGCGCAGGGGCTGCTGCATTTCGTCGGCCGACAGGATGGCATGATCAAGACCTCCGGCTACCGCGTCAGCCCAACCGAGATCGAATCGGAGGCCCTGCAGATGGACGGCGTGCGCAATGCCGTGGCCCTGGGCATGCCCGACGCGGAGCTCGGGCAGGCCATCGTGCTGTTCGTCCAGGGGACGTGCGACCGGGAGCAGCTGAAATGCCACCTGCACCGGCAATTGCCCTCCTTCATGCAACCGGCCCATATCCGTTTCGTGGACAAGCTGCCCCTGACCCCGAACGGCAAGCCGGATCACGCCGCCCTGCGCGGCCTGCTGGAGAGCGCCGCGTGAACGCCCAGGGCCTGTATATCGGTGAGCGCAGCGCAAGCGCGCTGGCCGAGGAGTTCGGCACCCCCCTGTATGTCTACGACTGCGCCTCGATCGCGCGGCGCGTGCAACAGCTGCGCGAGCACATGCCGCCCGGCCTGTCGCTGCACTATGCCATCAAGGCCAACCCCATGCCGGAACTGGTGCGTTTTCTCGGCGAGCGGGTCGACGGCATGGACGTGGCATCGGCCGGCGAACTGCAGACCGCGCTGGACAACGGGATGGCCGGCGCCGATATCAGTTTTGCAGGCCCCGGCAAGCGGGACGAGGAACTGGCACTGGCCATCGGGACCGGTGTCACCCTGAGCGTAGAATCACCCGGCGAACTGCAGCGTATCGCGGACATCGGCCAACGACTCGGCATGCAGCCGCGCATCGCGCTGCGCATCAACCCGGCCTTCCGCCTCAAGGCCGCCGGCATGCACATGGGCGGGGCCGCTTCGCCCTTTGGCATCGACGAGGAACAGGCACCCGGGGTGTTGCAACAGGTGGCCACGCTGCCGGTGCGCTTGCGCGGCCTGCACATCTATGCGGGCTCGCAGAATCTGTCGGCACCCCACCTGGTCGAGGCGCAGAACGCGATATTCGAGCTGGCATTCCGTCTCGCCGGGTATTTCCCCGACGGCATCGAATGGCTGAATATCGGCGGCGGGTTCGGCATCCCCTACTTCCCAGGTGAGCAGGCCCTGGACATCGCGCCCATTGCCGACAACCTCGACAAGCGGATGGCCGAGAGCGAATCCCGCCTTCCCGGCTGCGAGATCGTCCTGGAACTGGGCCGCTACCTGGTCGGCGAGGCCGGTGTCTACCTGTGTCGGATCATCGACCGCAAGGTGTCACGCGGCCGGGTCTATCTGGTCACCGATGGCGGCATGCACCACCACCTGGCCGCCAGCGGCAACTTCGGCCAGGTCCTGCGCAAGAATTTTCCGCTGCGCGTCGCCAACCATGTCGACAACCCCGAAAAAGAGACCGTGACCGTGGTCGGCCCGTTGTGCACCCCACTCGATCTCCTGGGTGACCGGGTCGAACTGCCCAAGGCCGGACCGGGGGACCTGATCGCGATCCTGCAATCGGGCGCCTACGGCTATTCCGCCAGTCCATTGGAATTCCTCTCCCACCCACGTCCTGAGCAGGTGTTGTTGTGATTCCCTGGGCCTCATGGAAGTTAATGTGGAAAACACTCAACCACAAAGAACACGAAGGACACAAAGAAGATGAAAGCGCTGCGTAGGGTGGGTCGAGCGCAGCGATACCCACCACTTCGGGCTGCGACCGATGGGTTTCGCTGCGCTCTACCCATCCTACCTGTGTTTTCCATGATCGAGGGTGTGGCCAGGGACTCATGGAAGTTAGTGTGGAACATCAGGGGGCGGAGTCATTCAATACCACCAAAGCCACTTCCTGGCCTGTTGGGAAGCGACTCCGACCCCAGGATGAGGCCCGACCCGCTCTGCGCGCATGGCAACCATCGACAACTTGCTACAATCCCTCTTTTTCGTGGATTTCATGAACATGCGCGATTTCCTTGCCCGCATCCCCTTCCACTATGCAGTGATCTTCGCCCTTTCCCTGGGCCTGGCCCCTTTCGTGCCGGAGCCTCACGTCTGGGAGAAACTGAAGATGCTGGCCGACGGCACGCTCAGCCGGCCGATCGATATCTTCGACCTGTGCCTGCACGGCGCCCCCTGGCTGGTGCTGTTCGGCAAGATCGCTCTGGGTCAGTTCTCCCTGCACACAGCGCAGGACTGAGCCATGCCCCTGCCACCCGCCGAGGACCGCGAACTCCTGCACACCCGCCACATCGACTGCCGCGGTTACCGGCGAGCCGACGGCCTGTGGGACATCGAGGGCCATCTGCTCGACACCCGTGAGGAAGACATGCAGACCTTCGGCCGCGGCCGCATCGAGCCCGGCGAACCGTTGCACGAGATGTGGATGCGCATGACGGTCGACGATGAACTGCATGTCATCGACCTCCAGGCCAGCATCGAACACGCGCCCTACCCGGCCTGTCCGCATTTTCCTAAAGACCGCTTCGCCAAACTGATCGGGCAGCAGATCGCGCCCGGCTGGACCGCCCGGGTACGCCTGGCACTGGGCGGGGTGCACGGTTGCACCCACCTGGTTGAACTGCTCGGGCCGCTGGCCACCACGGCGGTCCAGACCGTGTATGCCTGGCGTGGTGAATCCGTGGACAGGCTGCATCACCAGCCACCCGAGGACTTCATCAACAGCTGCCACAGCCTGGTCGAGGATGGCGAGGCAGCGCGCCGCTTGTGGTCCGGCCGCAAACCCGATGACCCTGCCTGAGCACAGGCCGGAGCTGCTGGCGCCGGTTGGCGGCCTGGCGCAACTGGAAGCCGCGATCCACGCGGCCGCCGATGCGGTCTATTTCGGGCTCGACCGCGGCTTCAACGCCCGGGTACGCGCCGAGGGCATCCCCTGGAACCGGCTGGACACCGTCATGCAGCAACTGCACGAGCGTGGCATGCGGGGATTTCTCACGCTCAACACCCTGGTCTTCGACGAGGAACTCACAGAGGCCGAGCGGCATATCCGGCACGCCGCGCGCTGCGGCGTGGACGCCCTGATCCTGCAGGATATCGGCATTGTGCGAGTCGCACGCCACACCGCCCCCGGCCTGCCGCTGCACGCCAGCACCCAGATGTCGATCACCGATACCGCCGGCGTGGAATTCGTGCGCTCGCTCGGGATCGAGCGCGTGGTGCTCGGGCGTGAGTTGTCGATCGACGATATCGCGGCCATCCATGCACAGGAAGCTGGCATCGAGATCGAGACCTTCGTACATGGCGCATTATGTGTGAGCTACAGCGGACAGTGTTTTTCCAGCGAGGCCTGGGGCGGGCGCTCGGCCAACCGGGGCCAGCGTGCCCAGGCCTGCCGCCTGCCCTATGGACTGGTGGTCGACGGAGGGCAGCGCGAACAGGGCGACCTGAACTACCTGCTGTCGCCCCAGGACCTGATGGGCATGCCCTGGCTGCCGCGCCTGATACGGGCCGGTGTCCGCTCGTTCAAGATCGAGGGCCGCCTCAAGGGACCTGGCTATGTCGCCGCCACGGTGCGTGCCTACCGGCAGGCGCTCGACCATGCATGGCAGGCCCTGCAGACCAAGCCGGCACTGGCCGAAATCCCGGTGGAAACCGGCACCCGGCGCGAACTGGCCCAGTTGTTCTCACGCGGACAGGATGCCGCGCATGACGGCCTCAGTGCCGGTTTCCTGTTCGGCCCGCGGCACCAGGAACTGGTGATTGGACGCAACCCACGTCACCGGGGGCTGCACCTCGGCCAGGTCGAGCAGGTGACCCGAGAAGGGGTGCTGCTGACGCTGCACAATCCGCTCAAGCCGGGTGATGGCGTGGTCTTCGACAACGGCGACCCACAGAACAAAGAGGTGGGCGGCAATGTCTACCGTATCGACCGGGACGGCGAACGCGTCACCAGGGAGATCGACACTGGCATGGTACTGCTGCGTTTTGGGCGAGGATTCGACATCGCGCGCGTGCAGGCCGGTGATCATGTCTGGCGCACCCGCGATGCGGCCACTGACAGCGGCCCCAGGCTGGGCGCCGCGATCGATGCGGGACGCCTGATCGTGGATGTGGAAATCCGCGGCCGCGCCAACGAACCACTCCGCTTGAGCCTGTCCGACCGGCGCGGGCACCGAACCACGGTGCAAACGGCGGACAGACTGCAGCCGGCCCACAAACGTGCGCTCGATCAGGACGCGGTGCGCAAGGCCTTCGGCCAGCTCGGCGACACGCCTTTCCGGATCGGCAGGATGGAGCTGGCGGTGGAACCCGGCCTTTTTCTGCCCCTGGGCGCCATCAAGCAGGCACGGCGTCAGCTCGTGGCCGGGTTCCGCCAGGCGCTGCACGTGCACCACCGCGACGCGGACATGCCGGGGAAACCGGTGCTCGACGCGCTGTCGCCCAAACCGGAACCGCTCGGCAGGGCATCACCGGCCGGTCTGACGCTGTTGTGCCGTACCGCCGAACAGGTCGAAGCGGCCCTGGCACTGCCCGGGGTCGACCCGATCATCCTGGATTTCCTCGAAGTGCATGGCCTGAAACTGTCCTGCGAAAAGGTCCGTCAGTCGGGCAGGCGCCTGATCGTGGCCGCGCCCCGCATCCTCAAACCCGGCGAGGAGCGCCTGCTGCGCTACCTGTTACGTCTGCAACCGCATGCCCTGCTGATTCGCTCGACCGGCCTGCTATGGCGTCTGCAGCGGATGGGCGGCACCGGATCCCGGTTCGACGAGGACACCCGCATCCCCGAACTGTGGGGCGATTTTTCCCTGAATGCCGCCAATCGCCTGGCCGCCATGTCGCTGCTGGACGCGGGACTGGCGCGGCTGGCCCTGACCCACGACCTCAATGCGGACCAGATCGCTGCACTCGCGCGTGCGCTGCCAGCCACCTACCGTGACCGTATCGAACTGATTGCGCACCACCACCTGCCGATCTTCCATACCGAGCACTGCGTGTTTGCGCGCTTTCTTTCCACCGGCAACAACTACCGCGACTGCGGCCGCCCCTGCGAGTCACACCAGGTCCACCTGCGTGACCCGAAGCACAAGGACCATCTGCTGCAGGCCGATATCGGCTGTCGCAACACCCTGTTCAATGCCGAGGCGCAGTCCGCCGCGCCCCTGCTGGAGCGGCTGCGTGACGCCGGCATACGCCATTACCGTATCGAACTGGTGGACGAGCCCGGCAACCGGGTCGCCGATATATACTCGGGTTACCGTTCACTCCTCGCTGGCACGACGGACAGCGTGACACTGTGGAAACGACTGGCTGCGATACCTGATGCCAACGGCGACCCGCAGGGTGTGGGCCTGGGATCGTTCGCCGCGCGTGAGGAACCGAAAAAACGGGATATGAAAAAACCGACGGCGCGGTAACGTGACCTACCGTCCCCGGCACGCAAGAACCCGGCCGGCCACGACGGCGACCAGCGCCACCAGGTACAGGATCATGATCACCACCATCCACTGCGGCATGGACAGCCCCAGAAACACCCACTGGATGTCGCCACAGAACCCGGTCGGCATGAACACCGCCGGCCACCACTGGTCCAGCGGCGCCCAGCTCGGGAAATCGGCCATGTAGCTGCAGGTCAGGTCGAGTTCACCGATCTGGATCCCGACATGCTTGAGCGCGGTAAACAAGCCCCACACGGCCGATGCGCCCCATAACAGCAGGCCTGTCCAGCGCAGCACCGCCAGCCGGGGCGCGATGGCACCGACGATGCCGGCGAGCAGAATACCCATGACGGCCGTGCGCTCGTAGACACACAAAACGCAGGGGTCGAGTTCGAGAAAATACTGGAAATACAGCGCACTCAGCTCCAGGCCCAGCGCACTCAGCGCCAGTACCAGCCAGGGCCAGCGTTGCATCGGTAATCCGGAAAGCCATGTCAGCATGATGAGGAACCCCCCCGGGGAGCTACGACCAATTTGTCGTATTAATTCTACTTTGTCATATTGGCAGTTTCAGGCACATAGCAAGGTAGCGTGGCTGCATGTGTCACGCCGTAAATCCATCCCTGGAGGCTCGATGGCCGCATCCTTGCGGCCAACGGACACATGCAGCCACGCCACCTCGCCACATTGGAGTAAATGTGACAAAGTAGAACTAACGATCGTGGAACTATACATCCAGCTTGACCTTGCGCAGGCGCAGCGCGTTGCTGACCACGGTCACCGAGCTCATGCTCATCGCCGCTGCCGCGATCACCGGGCTGAGCAAGACACCGAAAAACGGGTACAGCACACCTGCCGCCACCGGAATCCCCAGGGTGTTGTAGACAAAGGCGCCGAACAGGTTCTGCCAGATGTTGCGCAGTGTCGCACGCGAAAGCGCGATGGTATCCGCCACCCCCATCAGGGTATGACGCATCAATGCGATATCGGCCGACTCGATGGCGACGTCGGTACCGCTGCCCATGGCGATACCGACATCGGCGCGTGCCAGTGCCGGGGCATCGTTGATACCGTCACCGACCATGGCCACCACCTGCCCCCGGCCCTGCAGTTCGGCGACCTTGTCCTGCTTGTCCTGCGGCAGCACCTCGGCGATCACCTCGTCCACGCCCACCTGGCGTCCGACCGACTCCGCGGTGTTGCGGTTGTCGCCGGTCAGCATGATCACCCGGAGTCCCAGCCGCCTGAGGCGGGCCACGGCCTCGGCGGAGTCCTCCCGCACCGGATCGGAGATGCCGAGCATGCCGACCAGCTTGCCGTTGCGCGCCAGGTAGACCACGGTCTGTCCGTGCGCGGCCAGCTCATCCCCCTGCGTGGCCAGGCCGCCCAACTGCACTGCCTCACGCAGCATGAACCCCGGCTTGCCCAGCAGCAGACGGTCATCCCCATTGCGCCCCTGCACCCCGAAACCGGCCACCGCCTCGAAACCCTCGATCGCCGGCGGCTCGATCCCCCGCTCGCCAGCCGCACTCAGGATGGCCTTCGCCAGAGGATGCTCGGAACCCGCCTCCAGGCCCGCAGCCAGGCCGAGCAGCTTATCCTCGCTCACGCCATCGGCCGGCAACAGTGACGTGACGGCCGGATGCCCCCGGGTGATGGTGCCGGTCTTGTCGAGCACGATGGTGTGTAGCTGACCGGTGCGTTGCAGCGCCTCGCCGTTTCGAATCAGGACACCCATCTCGGCCGCCCGCCCCACCCCGACCATGATCGAGATCGGCGTGGCCAGCCCGAGCGCACAGGGGCATGCGATAACCAGCACGGTCATGGCCACCACCACCGCGTAACTGATCTGCGGCTCGGGGCCATAGGCGTACCAGACGATGAAGGCGATGATCGCGACCGTCACCACCACGGGGACGAACACCGCGGCGACCTTGTCCACCAGGCGTCCGATCGCCGGCTTGCTGGCCTGGGCCTGACGCACCGACTCGATGATGTGCGCCAGCGCGGTGTCACGCCCGATGCGCGTCGCCTGCATCAGGAAACTGCCCTCGGCGTTCAGAGTGCCGCCGAACACCGTGTCACCCTTTTTCTTCTGCACCGGCATCGGCTCGCCCGTGAGCATGGATTCGTCCACGTGGGATTCGCCTTCAAAGACCTCGCCATCGACCGGGATACGGTCGCCGGGACGGATTTTTATGGTCTCCTCCAGGCCTATTTCGGCCACCGGGATCTCCTGCTCTTTGCCGTTGCGGATCACCAGCGCCGTCTTGGGCTGCAGGCCGATCAGGCGCTTGATCGCCAGCGAGGTCTTGCCGCGCGCCTTGCTCTCCAGCGCCGAGCCGAGCGATACCAGGCCAATGATGATCACGGCAGCGTCGAAATAGGCATGCCGGGCCTGCGCCGGCACCAACTCCGGCCACAGCAGCACGATGGTGGAATACAGCCAGGCGGTTCCGGTGCCCAGCGCCACCAGGGTGTCCATATTGCCGCGCCCGGCCTTCAGACTGGCCCAGGCGCCGCGGAAGAAGTGGCCGCCAACGAAGACCAGCACACCCAGCGTGACCGCGCTGATGCCCAGCCACAGCAGGCGCGCCTGATCCAGCGGCGGAAACAGGTCCGCCATGGCCCCGACGAACAGCACCAGCCCGACCCCACCGGCCACGATGGCTCGCCACCACAGCCGCCGGTATTCAGCCAGCTCGCGCTGCTCCTTCTCGCTTTCGCCGTCCAGCCCGCGCAGCTCGGCGGCATCGTAGCCGCCCTTGCGCACCGCCTCGATGAGCGTATCGGCATCGATGCCCTCACCCTGGACCAGTGCGGTCCGCTCCGCCAGGTTGACCATGGCCGAGCTGACGCCCGGCACCGCCTGCAGGGCCTGCTCGACCGCCGAGACACAGCCCGCACAGGCCATGCCGGAGATCGACAGCCGGATCTCGTCCATCAGCTGGCGGGCTCTGCCGGGTAACCGGCCTCGGTGATGACCTTTGCAATAGTGGCCGGGTCGAATTCGCCCTCGACCGTAGCCCTGCCCGCGTCGAGATCGACCTCGACCGAGGTCACGCCATCCAGCGGCTCCACCGCCGCCTTGACCGCGCTGACACAGCCCATGCACTTCATGTTCTGGACGTTGAATAGCTGTTTCATTCGGTTTCTCTCTTGTTGGGTTCGGTGACCCGCGATTATCGCTCAAAAAGGGTATCCGGGTACTCCGCCTGCAGGAGCGGGCTTGCTAGCGAAAAGGTATCGATCATCACTTCCCGCTCGGTGCCACCCGGCATTCGCCACCAAGGTGGCTCCTACATACCGACCGTTGAATTACACACAATTATGTCAGAATTCTTTACACTTACTACCCTAATTCCTTAAGAATCAATCGATTATAATTGTCATTTCAAGTATTTTTGACGATGGGCACGATCTTTGCTTACTATATTTGCAAGTGATTTGGAACGGCTTGAAGGAGCCCTGTTTGTGATGAAGATACGACACGTACTCGCCACCGCGTTAATGCTGCTAAGCGGCCTTTCCTATGCATTGCCTATTTACACTTGGAACACAAGTGATGGCGGCAACGGACATTCTTACCAGTTTATAACCGCAGGTGATGCGCCTGGCTGGACGTGGAATGATGCCCAATCATCAGCGCCAAGCCACTCCAATGCTGGTTATACCGGTTATCTCGCAACATATGACAGTGATGCCGAGCAAAATCTTTTTGTCAGCGCGGCATTCTGGACAGCTCTGCAGGGTGCAACCGATAGTGCGTGGATCGGTAACCAAAAATACGCATTGATCAGTTACAGTGACGGCTCCAGAAGCATCACCACTGACTCCGATCTCAAAAACAAGTACGGCTATCTCGTTGAATACGGCGGCAACGGAGACGGCTCATCCTCCAACACCATCCCCGAACCCGGCACGCTGCTGTTGATCGGCGCCGGCCTCGCCGGTCTGGGTTGGAGTCGCCGCCGCGCATCCTGACCCACAACATTTCGACTGAACCAAAACGGGCTGCCCTATCGCAGCCCGTTTTCATTCTCGCCCGCCAGTCTTTATCCTGTCTGGAAACCCTCCGGCGGATCGTCGCGCCACTCCGCGCACACGACGGATTCCACCGAAGACATCGGCGAGCCCTCCCACAGCCATTCACACAGGCGCTCGACCGCTGACTGTTCGCCGCACGCAATGACTTCAACGGAGCCATCGGCCAGATTGACCACCCTGCCCCTCAGGCCAAGTTCCAACGCCCTGTACCCCGCCCTTGACGATGCAGCGCCTACAGATCACTGGCCTCGAATACCTCTGCCTCGCTCAGTAGCGCGCCCACGGCATTCTTGTCCGAAACCAACGGCGCCCCCTCCAGCGGCCAGTCGATAGCCAGTGACGGGTCGTTCCAGGCAAGCGAACGTTCATGCTCCGGGAACCAGTAGTCGGTGGTCTTGTACAGGAATTCCGCCACATCCGATATCACGTAGAAGCCGTGCGCAAAACCCGGCGGGATCCAGGCCATGCGCCTGTTGTCAGCCGACAGTTCGAACTCGACCCATTGCCCAGCAGTCGCTGGAACCCCGCCTGATCCTCCGGCGTGGTAATGATCAACACCTCCCGGATCCCGGCCAGCATCAACACCGAGAGGGGGTAGTAGATCAACGGCTTGTCGTAGATCGGCAACAGCTGCTTGGAGACGCCTTGGGTAATCGGGTGCAACCGTGTCCCCGCCCCGCCGGCGAGGATGATGCCTTTGCGCCGGGATTGAACAACCCTGTCCAGTTTATTCTTTCATAACTACTCGAAAATACCTTTCAGATCCGGTGCATCCAGGACGTTTTCGGCCCACTGCTGGAGCTGATCGGCCGATGCCTCGTGCATTTTTTCCTCGACCCAGGATGGAAGCGGGCCAAAACGTTTCCGCAGCAATTGTGCCAGTATCTTGTAAGCCGCTTGCTGCGAACCCTGTTCGAGCCCTTCCTGCTTCCACTTTTCTGTCCATTGCGCCACACGTTCCGCCAACATGTTGTCTATCTCCTGTAGCTCAGAAAGTTCCGGTATCTCTTCCCCCGGAACCATTTGGCGTAGCACCACACGACTGATCCACACCGTCAGGGCGCGCCGCAGGCTGTCGTAGCGTGGCTCTCGCAGTCGTTTGCTCAGTCGCCCGACGATCTGCCACTGGGCCATTATGGGAACACTGACACAATATTCAATTGCATGCTAGCCTGTTTGCATGGCTAGACTGGCGCGCGTCGTTTTACCCGGATACCCGCATCACATCACCCAGCGCGGTAACCGCCGGCAGGATGTGTTCTTTCAGGATGAGGATTACGAGGCCTACCTTTCTTTCCTCAATTGGCGGGGTTATCTGACGAATGCGGCGAGATGGGTTGAGTTGTCACCCTCCAACATTGTCCGTGTGCAGCACAGGCCCGGGATATTTGGCGACCATATCGTCAGCGGTGAGGAGTGTGAGTCCTTCGACAGTGGCCTGTGCAACGAGCATGCGATCGAAAGGGTCTTTGTGCAGGGCGGGCAGTAAGTCGATCTCGAGGGTGTGCCGACCGATCAAGGCAAGTTCCCGATAACCGTTGTCCAGAAGGGTGCGGTACAGTATTCGCGGGTCGACCCTAAAGTCTGAGCGCCTGAGTGCACTTTTGATGGCAATTTCCCACAGGCTAATCGCGCTGAACCAAAGCTCGTTTTGTTCCAGCTGCAGCAGTGTTCGCACCGGCTGCGCCAATCGATCCGGGGCACCGGCCGCCCACAGCAGGATGTGCGTATCGAGAAGGAGTTTCATTGGTCGACGGTGCCGAAAAGGTGTGCGATCACGTCTTCGTCCAGGCGGTCGAAGTCGTCGGGGATCCGGATCTGCCCTTCGAGAAAACCCAGACGCCGGCGCTCCCCGGCGTCGGGGGCATCGAGAGCGGAAAGCTTGGCGATCGGCTTGCCCGCCTTGGCGATCAGGATGGTCTCACCCTGAGCGGCTTCTTCCACGATACGTGAAAGATGGGTCTTCGCTTCATGCATGTTGACGGTTTTCATTACACCCTCTTTAGACTTAGTTTGGTAAACTTAGTCTACCGCCTGGGCGGAGCTGGTGCAATCGGGATAGGGGCGACCAGCATAGCTGGCCGAACCCCTCCCACACCACCCGGCATGCGGGTCCGCACCGGGCGGTTCGAGAAGTTGAGGTTACCAGAGCCGGGGAACACCCAGGCGAT
>JAKRWE010000082.1 GCA_024712425.1 Chromatiales bacterium | reverse complement strand
GGGGGGGTGTGTGTTTTTCCGCCCATCCACCCATCGAGCCACATCCCATACACGATCCCCATCCAAATGTCAACAACCAATCCACCAAACTGTGACATATGCACATTTCTCCGCCCATGGGACAAATTCCCACATTTACCCTGGTGGCCAGCCCCCATGCGGGGACAATGCCCCTCGAGGACCTCTTCCCACCCAAACGAAAAACCCCCGCCGACTGGCAGGGGTCTTGATCCTAAAACGGCTCATCCTGATCATCCGGATCATCCGGCCCATTGCCAACACTACCCAAAATACCGCTGAACTCGTATGGCTCTTGCTTCACCCCGGAGCACGTCGGAGACGCCTGCACCCCATCATGGCATAGATTTTCACCGCCGTATGCGCAAGCACCGCACTCCCGATCCCGGCCCAACGACCATGCCGACAACCCGGCAACTACCTCCGGATGATTCTCGGCATAATCCGCCAACATCTGAGCATCGGCCAATGAAAACACCTCTGCGGCGATATCATTCTGCCCGATCATCGGCACTACCGTTACCGGCATCCCGACCTGTTTGGCCGCCGACTCAGCCGCATTGATCGCATCCACGCCCATATCCACAAACGAAGCGCCATAATCCATGGCCATGATCCGGACCTCGTCAGGCATCCCTACGTCCGACTCTTCGCACATCTCAATCAACCGCATCCCATCCGCCGTCAGGCCATCCGGCATCACTGCCAACGTCACTGAATACGGATACCTAGACCCATACGACTGACGAGCCATTGCTAACGCATCCAATCTGCGCTGATGCTGATCTGTATCAACAACGGCTGCCCCTTCGATATCGAAATCAATCGTCGTCGGCTCCAAGGTTTTCATCACAGCCAAATAGGCCTGAGACGTCCTGTCAACGTCTAGACTAGCCGCAATGTCCCGACCGGTAGCACCCCCTATCGACACATCGAAAGACCGACCAGCGGCCCTGAGAGCCTCACCTTGCGCTTTCATCCAATCAATCGGGTAGGACGTCTGGCCGCCCCAACACAGGGTTTCCATATAGGGATCGGCCACCAGAAACGCCATCGTGACGCTACTCAGATTCGCCGCTTTGCAGATATCCGGAAGCTTCGGCGTCGGCCAAAGCAGCATGTCACAATACGGGTTATACACATGCATCAGCGGCTCCGACGGCGCTTGCGGGAACGCGAACGGGATGCCTTAACGACCTTCCCACCCCGGGTCAACCGGTAGCCTTTCTTGATATGCCCCTTGGCAGTTCTTCCAACACTCATTTCTTCGCCCCCTTCAAATCAGCAATAAGCCGCTCTACATCATCAACCAGCCGTTTTGTGGTATCCGACTCTAGAATGTCGTTGATCTCCTCGCCCCCATCTGACAAAACACTCGCCAGATCGAGCGCAATCTTCAGCACATCTATCTTGTTCATCTGATCATCCTCTAACTATATCGTTCACATACCGCCGTGTTGCATCCGGAATGTTGGACATCCCGAACCGGGCCAGATTCGTAGGCCCCCAATTATACGCCGCCACGGCTTGCTGCCACGTACCGAATCGGTCATACAGCGACCGAAGATACCCCGCCGCATAATCTAGCGCCTGATCCGCATCGGCCGCCACGCCCCGGGGGTGGAATCGCGGGTTCAGCTGCGCTATACCGAGATCGCCTGTTGGACCAACCGCATACGGATTGAAATTGCTCTCTCGCTCAATCAACCGCTCAAACAACCCCGGCGGCACATCATGCTGCCGCGCGTATCGCCTTGCCATCGCCCGATAGTCAGGCGTTTGGGTCGGCACAGGGGGTAGCGGAACTGCCCCTCCCTGCGAACCATACGGCCGATATGCCCATGTCTCAACACCCGGCGTAGCATCGCCACTATTGATATAGCGAACGAACGCCCATGCAGCAAAACCGCTGGCCGCAATCGCTAACGCAAATGCTAGCCGATCATCCATTGGAGATCAGTTAAAACCAGCCGCTATACCAGGAATCGCCATTCGCAGCTTTCTTGCCGATGAAATAGCCGACCACGCCGGCAGCCAGCATATAGATGTATTTATCACTCATTGTTTCACTCTCACTGTTTAAACTCTAAAATCACCGCAAACACCATCTTAGGTGTTGGCGCCAAGGTTCTTGCGGACGGCGGGTTACTCACTGGCAGATGCAGTAACGACGCGTCATATTGGAACGGTAACTGCCCGAACAAAAACAGATCGGGCGGAAGAACCACCTGATAATCGCCGTTGTCAGCATGATTGTTGTCAGCCGAGGCTTTGCCTTTGACAAACAGCTTGAGCAGTCCGAACTCGTCTAGCAGGCCATCCGCCATGCGCGTCGCAGTCGGTCCACGCGCCGTATCGGTACCCGGACCACCCGATCCGCCCGGAAAATGTCCGCCATCGTATCCACGCCCGAAAAACGAGCCGCTTGAACCCGCCCCGTCATTGTCCGGACGAAAGGGAAAAGTAGGGCGATCCCAGTAATGACCATTGCCACCATTGAAGACTTTCGTCCAGTCGCCTTCGTGATGCGTCTCTGCGTCAGGCGCGATGGCATCGGTCTGGTGGAAGTCACCCTGAGCGCCGCAATTCGGCAGCATCATGGGCGCCCCCGTGGTATAGGACGGCGTGTCACCGAATCCGCAATACGCCCTCTTCGCGGTATAGTCGTAGGGGAACCCGATCATAGAGTTACCCTTCCACGCATACACTTTCTTAGGCACTTCACCCTTCGAATAGTGCTTATACCCGAACGAAGACCCGCAAGCGGGCGGATATGCCTCAGCATCTGTTGTTGTTGCTTTGTTCATCCACATGTGTTTGCTATATACCAACACGTGAGCACTCGCCGGCTCCGGCAACAGCGGATCGTTCGGGTCCCATATCTCAATGAATTGGTCGGAAGCAGGGTTAATGTTGTTGAACGTCTTCGTAAGGTACTGCCAAACAGCAACACCCGAACCACCTCCGACAGCACCTATGAATGAGAAGGTCATTGCTGTTGGGAAACCTTAAAAATACTCACTCAATATCACAAAATTCATAACGTCGTCGTTGATCGTATTACTACCCGGAGGGATTGCCGGCTCTGGTAATATGACATTCGTCGTATCTATATTAGTCGGTCCACCTGACAAGAGGAAGCGACCGGAAGGGACAGCAATTTTTGCTTTGCCTGACTCTCCCTGCCATGAATTTGTGAGGTTACTAGTATCGCCTTGAATCCACGTTTTGAACATCGGAGACCAGTTCTCAAGCACTTTTTTATGCATGACAATGGCGGAAGGTCCCCTCGCGCTACTCGTTGCATTCCCTCCAGTACCGCCGCCGTACTGGTCATTCGCGTTTCCTCCGGGGCCGAAGATCGTCCCGTTGGCCCCCGCACCGCCTTGCCCGCCGAATGGAAACGGCGATGTCGTTAGCTTGGCGCCATTTCCCCCGTTGAATACAACGTCCCAGTCGCCACGGTAATGTTTCTCCGCGTCCGGCGCCAAGTAAGTATCCGACGTGCCCATTGCGGATTGAATCGCAGCCAAGGGCAACTCATAGCCCCCTCCTCGCACAGGTGAATCATTGAAGCCTGAAAAGTCCGCATTGTCCGAGTAGGTGTAAGGTATCGAGTTGGGTCCAGCACCGCCACGCCATGCATAGAGCTTTTGCGGGACATTGCCTTTCGTGAATACTTTATAGCCGAACGCCGCACCACAACAACCCGGACTACTATCAGCACTTTGGTTGCTCATCCAAGGCAGTCTGGTAGTGACCAGGATATGGCAAAAATCAGGCTCGGGAAGAGTAGAATCGCTCGGATCCCACACTTGGAAAAAGTCTGAGCTTGAAGGGTCTATGTTGCGAAAGTTCTTTGACCGCATGGTAACGATCGCGCCGCTTCCACCCCCGACGCCAGCACCTATGAATGAAAACGTCACCGTTTGAAACTCGCAATGATTTCTACTGTTGCCGCACCGCTCTTCGAACGCATAAACAACGGATACGAATTAGACCCTGCCATCCCCTTGCCCGAACCGAATTCCATCCCATCGCCCGTCGCCGTGGCACTGATGATCACCGTACCTTTGGCCACCCGAACGGACCAGTCGGACACAACAGCACCCGCCGGCAACAACGAGATAAGATTAGTTGCACTCGTCGTCAGATCAACCGAATCGCTATACAGTTCAACAGCCGCTGCCGAATCAGTCGCAACAGAGCCTGATAGATTGGTCTTAGACGTTTTCACCTCGTCAAGGCCAACATATGCCGCCAGGGTATTGGAGGCCTGCGAGTTGTTCTTCAGCCGCATCGTAACGAATGGCTCGCCAAGGTTCCCGCTCTTGTAGCTGGTCCCGGTCTCCAGATTGTCTAACGTGGCCAGTAGGGTTCCGCTCTGGCTATAGAGTTGCACATCCAACGATCCACCCGACGACAATTTGTCCAGATAGAAGAAAGTAGACGGCGGGACGTCCTGATTGACGCTAGACGACGCGGGGATGGTAATGTTGAGCAATCTCATTTGCGCAGGAACTCCACAGCAACGAGCGCGGCACCTAGGCCAAACATGACTTCTTTAGATATGTCGCCGATCTGCTGGCGTTTCAGCGCATCACCGACCTTCTCGGTACCCGTCGCACTGGTTTTCTCCAGCGCGGTAGACAACGAATAAATCGCCTCCGAAACACCCGGGTCGGTCTGCGTGAACGTGATCCGGGACCCTCCTTCGGCGGTCAACTCGAGATCGTAATCCCGGTTCGTCAGGTCCCCGCCGATGGTGGAATGATCACCCAGATGTGACACATCCCCTTCAGCTTTGACGGTAGACAGATCAGCGCCTTTGAACGCCGTATCGGTACCTACCGTCTGCGCATTGTGATCACCGGACACAGTCCCCTGGCCGGTGCCCTCGAGGGTCTGAGTGATCTCCGACGAGCTACTCTGCGTCTTGCTCGTGTTGCTACTGCTTGATTTGCTACCCATCGTTCCGCCCGTCGTCTACGTAGGTGGTTGTTACCGTTTTAGGGGAAAACCCTTCGATCCGCCTAAACGCCCGCCTATACAGCCGATCGTGCGCCGGGGTCATGGCCTCCGCCACCGCCCCATCGAACCCTAACCGTTGCGCCATCACAACGGTTGCCCGAACGGCGATATCAACGAACCCGGGCGCCCCGACCATTCCCAGAATGGCCACCAGATTCATGCCATCGCTCGTTATCCCGGTCAATGCAAGCTTCCCACGGGAAACACCATCGAGCGATACTTCCACATACACCGGCATATCAGGTTGGATATCCGGATGCAGGGTATCGAGCAATGCCTGATCCGGGTTGGTGATGACCTGCATGTCAAAGACGCCTGGTTCCGGGGAATTATCCCCTGCCAGGGGGTTTATCGGGTACTGACTAGCCATACGATCGCTCCAATCACGGCCAACAGCGCAACGTCAATCCCAGATACACCGCTATTGATTCTGCCAGCCAGCCGATCCCGAATGGCCTGTTGAACGCGCTGATGCGCCCCGCTCCCGGCCGCGCTGTTGATACCAAGTGAATCAATTGCAGGAATGCCCGGCATCAGCCCATCCGCTTGTAGACGACGTATGCCAGCACGGCCAGCGCTGCCCCCAGCAACCATACGTTCGCTCCGGGGGCGATACCGCTATTGATATCGCCCGCCGCCTCAGCACGTATATCCTGCTGCGCCGACTGCCCGGCGCCGCTTTGGGCGGCACTAGCCAATTTCAGATCGGGCAGTTTCGTAGGGTCTGCGCTCATTTCTTCCACGCCAATATTAGAAAACCAACAGAACCGATCAACAAGGCAGGACTCAGGTTCTTCGCCGCTCGGCCGGCGCTATACGCCGTATGATCAATCAGCGCAAGACCAGCAAGACCGGCAGCGACCAAGAAATACGGCATCAGCGGCGCGCGATCAGAACGACGGCCACCAGCACGGCGGCTCCGACAAGGTAGATCCCGGGAACGTTCCAGAACTGCATGCCTTGCGGTCCTTGCGTCTCCGGACCACGGCCAGATACCTGACCGTGTGCCGGGGCCTCCGGACCGTACGGCGCGTAGTACGCCTGATCGCTTCCGGGGTAATCGTTGCGGCCTAGGAATTTCTCATGCACGTAATCACCGGCACTGCGTATGACACCGCTGACTGTATCGGTGATCGCACCCCAAATGCCGTCGATGCCCTCGTCACCGACCGGACCATTGACGCTAGAGTATGACACGATTAGTTGCCTAGGGTACTAAGGTATTCCACGATCACGTCGATATCCGCCGCGCCATTCATGTAGAGCTTGACACGGAAATCGCTAACACCGCTTACGTTCCACGCGTCGTTGCCATTGCCTTGTTCGGTGGTATCAATCGCGAAGAAGCGGTTCTGAACGGTCCGATGGTCATACGACTTGATGATTGTCTCGTTCACGAAACGAGTACGATTCCAGAGCTCTACGCTATCGGCCGAGACGACGACTTTGTCAATCTTGTCCGGCTTGCTGAACAGAATCCGGCTAACAGCGCCGGTGCGCGGCAGGTCGGCAATATCATATTCGCCCGAACCGGTCGGAGAGTAGATGAATTTGCGTTCCAGTTTGAGAATGGCCGGTTTGCCGCCCAGATCGGGACGGGCCGATACGGTAGCATAACCCTCGAGACCGGAACCGGCCGGAGCAGTGCTATCAATATCCACCTCGATCAGCAGGGTACGGATCGGCAACGGATCGTTGACGGCGCCAAACGCGATAGCGGTGGCCTCTTGCGCGGCCCGGGTCTTGAGATTGTTCCGGGTCGCAGTCAGCGCGATGTAATGATGGTCGGTTCCGGACCAATCGAACGGCGGCAAACCATCGAATTTGTTCGCGGCATCCAGATCGAGACCCGACCACCGCTGGATCACGATACCGTTGGCGATCAGGCGCATTTCGGTGATATGCGAGACATCCCAACCGGTGGTACCCGGAGTCATATCCAGATAGAACCCATGATACGCAAAGCCGCTCGGAATTCGGCAACTAGCGGTCTGACCCGGTGCTACACCGGTGAAAGACGGTAGCTTTTTAGTCAAGATAGGCATTTGTATTAGCCCTCAATCCAGCTTTTGTAGCCAGCGCGATAGATCACGGCCAGAGTGATCAGTGTAAGCGCTACGGTTTCAAGGCGTGCTCTGCCAAGCATGGTGATATCTCCAGTGATAGTTATGACCTAGCGAACATAGACTATTGATGGCCGGATGTCAAGAACATTGCCCCCGAATGGGGGCTAGGTCCCCGAAGGGGGATCTGCGTCGGCGTCGGACGCGTCGTTCCCGGAGGGCATTGTCCCCGCCGATGGGGTCTTATTCTTAGGAGCTGACTCGGGTGCTGCCTCAGGGGCTGGCTCAGGGGCTGGCTCGGGGGTTGGCTCATGGGATGGCTTAGGCGCGGGCGCAGGCTTTGGCTCAGGCTTTGTCCCCACACCTGGGGGCTTGGGCTTAGGCTTTGTCCCCGCACCTGGGGACTTGGGCTTAGGCGCCGACTTAGGCGATGCCTTTGGCGTGGCCTTTGGTGCGGACTTGGCCTTGGCCTTGGTCCCTTTCGGACGGCCCGGGCCGCGCTTCGGAGTAGCCACAGGAGCTTCCTCGCGGAATCCACTATATATAAGGTATACGGCCCCGGCGATCAGGCCAGGAAGGATGGGTAGTGGCATCAGTCTCTCCTCATTCGTGATGCGCGGATGTAGCGGCCGCGCGGTAGATTGGTGCACTCCTCGAGGGACGGTGCATTGAACTCCTCGGCCAGCAGCTTTCCAGTGCTCGCGGGGCTAGCAAACAAAATCAGTTCCTGGCAGTTGTCTCGGATCACGGGGGCCAGCTGGCTAGGGCGGTGCGTGATGAATACACTCGTCGCGCCAAGGTGACGTGCCCGGGTGGCCAACCAAAACAGTTCGTAGTTCGAGCGACCGATCACCTCGCCCGCCTCGTCGATGATCAGCATCGCGCCACGTGACCGATGTGCCGCCTGCGAGAATTCGTGCTCGTCATCGAAGATCCGGGCGCCCGGGGGCCAGTCGCTATCTATCACGTCATAGACCAGCACGGGGCGCCTGTTGGCCAATGCGCGCTCGGCGAGCATTCGGGCAAAATACGTCTTCCCGCTGCCAGATGTGCCTACGATTAGAACGTGCATGGGTCACTTTTTGCCCATCTTGCGTAAGCTCTTGAAAACCTTGGAAATTCCTCTAGACACCTTAGAGCCGATCTTCCTGAACCGGTCCCGGACTGGTTGATGCGCGAACCGGGGAGCACAATACGTGATCGCCCAAATCGCAACGACGATGCCGGGCGGGAAGTCCTCGATGCCCCGTGACTCGTACCACGCCGCAAAGGCATCGATGCCGGAAGCCTTCTCGTCTATGCCAGTCTTCCTATCCTTTATATAGGCGAATGCCTCGCCTCCGATCATGGTGGCCATCAATTCGATCGCGGCCACGGTACCCTCGGCAGCGGTCCTATAGCGCCGGTCTTCCGGGGTCTCGTCGTTCGCAGCCGCTGCCCGGGGCGTGCGAATCTTGCGGAAGCGGCCGCTCTTCGTATAGGATGGGCTGCCGTCACGTTTGGTTGCGTGCAACTTTGGATCAAACACGGCCCCGGCGCTATCCAGTAGGGCATCATCGGGCGGCGGAGTGCCGACATCCGGAGCCAGTTCGGGGACGGCGGCCAGTTCGTCAATATCCGGATTCGGCAGCACGTCCAAATCTTCTACAATCGGTTCTGCGCCCATGACAAATACTCCCCTATCGCTGTATAAAAATATCCCCGGATGCCATGACGAACAACCGGGGACAATGTGCGCCAATTCACCCAATAACCAAAAGGAAAAAGAAATGGCTAAGTTCACCATTAACCCAAGGAATGAAAGATAATGGCTACGTTCGATTATAAAGCAGCGCTGAAAGAATTGCGAGGGAAAATTGCGTTCGATTATCCCCTAAATCGCAAATTGTCCACCGGCCAGAAATCGGCCATCCGGCGCGCATACAATTCCTATCGCGCTGTCTCGAAAACATCCATCCAGCCGCTAGAGATTCGCCGCAAACGTGGCGAGACGATGGCTCAGTACGCCCGTCGGTTCCGGAAGACCAAACGGGAACTGATGCACGGACTGGCGGCCGACGAACAGGGGCGGATGCTCGCCACCGCGTCCAAATTTTTCATTTTGTTCGATGTAAAACCTGGCGCAACACTGACATATAAACGGGGTGTAATAACACAAAGCAAGGGAAATTATAGCGAGACCTATATACCATTCACGCGTGATTTTGCCGCGGACCCAACGGAGGCCATAATGACGGCGCTATTGCGGGGGATGCGTTCGGGTATACGACCTAGCGCATTCAAAATCGCTAACGGGCCATTCAGGTGGAGCGGGACATTTAGTCTATTGCAATGGTACGAAGACACATTTGGCGACATGTCAAGACTGCGTGAATATGTTGAGGCGCAGCTTAGCGGTGTTGAAGCTCGCCTAGAACAATATACCAAATCAAAGACCTCAAACGCGGCGTCCGGAATATGGTTGATGCAATACTGAGTATGCTATACTGACTATTCCACTAACTACATACGAGGGTATGAGCATGGCACGTCGTATAGTAGCTGTTGCAGATAGCGAAACCGACCCGTTCAAACACGGGCGCTTTCCTACGCCATTTATATGGGGACTGTATGATGGCAAAAATTATTACGAGTTCACGGACACGGCCGATTTCGTTGCACATATCAAAGACCGGCCATACGATCTATACGCGCACAATGGCGGTCGGTTCGATTGGCATTTCATCCTAGACTACGTAGAACCGGGAACGGAGTGCCGGGTGATCTCGGGGCGAATAGTTGAGCTTCGGCTAGGCAAGTCCCGATTGTTGGACTCGTACTCGCTGTTGCCTACGAGCCTATCGGCGTTTGAGAAAATGGAATTCGATTATTGGAAATTAGAGGCTGAACATCGTGACGAGTATATGAGCGAGATCAGGGAATATCTGCGTTCTGACTGCGAGAATCTGTATCGGTATTTGGGGGAGTATTTCAAACAGTATCCAAAAGCGCTGACGTTGGCGGGTGCCGCGTTCAAGGTATGGAAAAAGATGTCCGGGGTCACGGTTCCTAGAACGGGGCCGGGATTTTTCGCGGAATTTCATCAATACTATTATGGTGGCCGTGTTGAATGTATAGAAAAAGGCGTTATAGATGGGCCCCTATCAATCGTAGATATCAATTCCGCATATCCAACAGCAATGAAACACAAGCACCCATGGGGGAATGAGTATACATATCACCCTCTCACGCTACCGTCGGATAGTGAGATCGAGCGCGCGTTTCTGATGGTTGAGGGGGTTTCTCATGGGGCGTTTCCAGTTCGCCAGGACGACGGGGGGATCAGGTTTCCGCATACGGAGGGCCGGTTCTATGTGACCGGGCATGAATATGTGGCGGCGATTGAAACTGGAACGTTCGAACTGACGAGGCCTGTTGTGTCAACGGTGTTTAGCGATAGCATTGATTTCTCGGAATATGTGGATCATTTCTATGAGCTAAAATTGAAGGCAGAACGGGAGGGGGATAAAAACGCTAGGCTGTTTGCGAAATTGTTCCTGAATAGTTTGTATGGGAAATTCGCAGCCAATCCGGGCAAGTACAAAACATGGGTCATAGATGAATGGTGCTCGATGACCCGTGAACGGCATCTAGACGGATGGTCGTCAGAAAACGATATCGGGCGCGGGATGCGGCTATTCTCCAAGCCACTAGAGGACGATCTACGCGTGTATTACAACGTGGCCACGGCGGCCAGCATCACGGGATGGGTGCGGGCGTTCATGTTGCGTTCGCTGCATGAGGTTGAGCGCCCGGTGTATTGCGATACCGATTCCATTATATGTAGAGGAACGGGGTCGTTGCAGCTTGGAGATGGGCTTGGTGAATGGGATTTAGAGGGGGTAGCAGATCGGGTTTCTATTGCGGGTAGGAAGCTGTATTGCGCGCGTCTATCCGATGGGGAAACAAAGGTCGCATGCCGGGGCGTGAGAATTTCGCCGTCAGAAATCGAACGTGTTGCGCGGGGGGAAACGGTGACGTACCGTTCGGAGGCGCCAACGTTTTCGCTGTGCAGGGGTAGGGATTTTGTCGTTCGTGAGGTATCGGCAACAGCGGAGTGCGAACGTGAATTAGGTGTTGACGGGGAGGAATAGGCGTGGTATTGTTGCGTCTCCGTTAAACGTATAGAGGAATGACGATGAAAGTGATCAAGAAAATTAGCACTAAGACCGTGTTTGGTAGTCTCAATGCGAGACTGCTTCCGGAGGACGGAACTACCAAAGAGCTATATCAGGTGATGGGAATCGCCTCGGCGGTCCAAGTCGGAGAATCGAACTACGGAGCATGGGAATGTTTGCGTGGCCGTTTCCGGGCGGTCAATCTGACGACTGGTGAAGAGGTGGAAGCGGGGCAGGCGTTTTTGCCGTCTCTCGCACATGAACTAGTGGCGCCTCAAGTCGTTGAAGGGACGACGGTTGAGTTTGCAATGACGATCGGTGCGCGGTTGAGTGAGAATAGTCCGGTAGGGTACGAATACACGGCAGAGCCGCTGTTGGAGCCGTCGGAGGCTGATCCTATCAGCCAGCTAGCCAAGCGGGTTGAGGCGGCTCGGTCGGCTCAGGGGCTGTTAGAGGCTGGCTGATTAGACATTGTCCCCGCATGGGGAGAAAAGGTCCCCGCGCACTTTGCCCCCGTCATGGGGGCTTTTTCTTTACCCGCGTGTTGATGATTGAGTGTTGGGACAAATATTTTTGAAAAAAGTGTTGACATGCGCGTGTTGGTCGTCTATTATTCCTACACGTTAAACGTGAACGCAAAGAGGAAAGGGAAATGAGCAAGATCAAATTTAGTGAAGAACAAACGATCCGCATTGGGATTGTTGAAAAAGTTGAATGTGATGGCGTGACGCATTGGAAGCTCGCCAACATGGCACCTTCGTGGACGTATAAATATCTGATGCAACATGGCATGAACAAAGATCATATGACATACAATCCGTTCGCTACTGAAGAGTGCGCCGACTGGCTGCGTGTGTATTATCCGGATAAGGCGGTATTCATGAATCTGGCTGACACGATGAAATGCAAGCGGAATGTTGGTAGCAAGGTGACCACACATTATTTGGGATTTACCGGTGTGCAATATCCCGGTGCGAATGATGAGCACTGGATACGGATCTCATCGCCTCGCTGTCCGTCGGCGCTGATCGAATACGTCATGACCCATTGCCCGGAGGAGGTGGACGAAGTGTTTGGGCGTGTCAAGTCGGATGTATTCATGACTGATAAATTCGCCGATTGGGTGTGCGATCGTGATAAGCGGCTGGCAGATCTGTTAGGTGTCGGGTGGCTGGAGGCTGTCAGGTTCGCTGATCCGGTTGAGCGGGCATGGCCGTGACCCCATCCAGTCCACTATGAGATCAAGACTCACTAATCATTAAGAGGAATAGGGAATGACCAAGACACAAATTTCTGAAGATGATCTAGATAGAACTGGTATGTGGTACGTCGATAGATGGGGGTACCCATGGGTACGTATCATGGACCTTAACTGCCCTCCAGCATTCCTTGAGTATGCGATGGAGAAATACCCGATGTGCATAGACCATATAAGGGGGAGGGTAGGATCAGGGTTGTTTATAGGGGAGGAGTTCGCCGACTGGCTGCGCGAAAAAGACTATGGATTGGCCGATCTGTTTGGGCTGGATGTCTATTCATAACTCTGGACCTAACGTGGCCCTAACGGGTCCCTAACATCATAAGACCAAGACCCCTGCCGATCGGCGGGGGTTTTCTCTTTGTGCCCGAATGGGCATTGTCCCCGTATGGGGTCGTTATGGGGAATTGTCCCCGCACACAAGGTCCCCGGATGGGGATTGTCCCTGCATTGCCCCCGAATGGGGGTATGGGGATGGGGATTGGAATTCGGTGAAATTTCACCGGGTACCGGGCGACGGGTACCAGGAACCAGGCACCGGGGTCCGGGGGACAGGTCCGAGCACCTGGTAGAATGAAAGGCAGGGTCCCCGGATGGGGATGTGGGAAAATTTCACATGAGTGATAGGAATGGGCATATGTCACAGTTTTGGAGATTGGTTGTTGACTTTGGGTGTGGAGTGTGTATGGGAAATGGCTGTACCATCCCCCCC
>JAKRWE010000081.1 GCA_024712425.1 Chromatiales bacterium | reverse complement strand
GCACAGTTCCGCGCTTTCCCCGTCGCCTGGCTGCTGCTTCTTGTTGAGTATTTGCAGGCCCATCTTTACCGAGGAGAGCGGATTACGCAGGTCGTGGGCAATCATGCTCGCCATTCGGCCCATGGCGGTCAGGGCCTGGGTCCGCGCCAGTTCCCGATTGTTTTGTTCGATGGTCTTTTCCAGGCGTTTGCGATCGGTGATGTCCTCTTTCAGGGCGAGGAAGTGCGTGATCTCGCCGCTGCTGTTGCGCAGTGCAGCGATGGGGGCGGATTCCCAGTAGAGTTCCCCGTTCTTGCGCCGGTTGTGGAATTCCCCATGCCATACGCCGCCATTCGATATGACCTTCCACATGTCCTGGTATTCGCCTGTGGAGGTCTCGCCGGATTTCAGGATCTTCGGGTTTCTGCCCATGACCTCTTCGGGTTGGTAGCCGGTGACCTCGGTAAACTTTCGATTGACATATTCGATCAGGCCGTGCCGGTCGGTTATCAGAACGATGCTCGGGCTCTGCTCCAGGGCCACCGACAGCTTGCGTATCTGTTCCTCGTTACGCCGCTTTTCGGTGATGTCCTCGCCGATGGAAGTTACCCCCATCAGCCCCTCCCGGCTGTTGAAGGACAGGGTGTTGTTCCAGGCAAACAGGCGATGTTCCCCGTTCCTTCCCAGGATCTCGCATTTATAGCGGGCAGGGAAGTGATCCGGTGTTCTGATGGCCGTCAGCATCTTGCGCGACTGTGTCCGTTCGATCGCCGGGACAAAGGTGTCGATCCAGTTTCTGCCTATGAGTTCATCGCGTGTCCATCCGGTCAGCTCACAGAAATAGTCGTTGCAGAAACCGATCCGGCCGTTCTCGCCGACGGACACGGCGGCGAGCCGGATCTCTTCCAGGGTGCGGCGAAAGCGACTTTCGTATTCGGTCTGCGCCTCGGCCAGGCGATGGCGGGTCTGGTAGTAGGCCAGCAACCAGGCGATCATTAGCAGCAGCGCCAGCATGCTGCCATAGAGTGTCGCGTTCTGCTCGATGAAACGGCCGGGGAGGGGGTGAGTACTTCCAGCGCCAGCCGGGCGACGATCTTCCAGTGATAATGATCGTTGCCTGCACGCGCTGGCAGGGCCGCGGGGTCGAGAGTGGGGTCGGTTGCACGCGCCGCCACCGTGGCCGGTTCCACGCTGCTGAAGCTGAACAGACCTTCGGTATTGAGGATCTGCCCGTTTCCGTTACGCCATATCTGTTTCCATGCCTCGGGGTAGAGTTTGCTGAAGCGCCAGTCGTTGCCGAACATGAAGCCCGATTCGCGTGTTGGGTCGGTGCTGCTCAGCCAGTAACCTTGGTTGTTCAGGAGCTGGACATGGTCGGCTATGTTAGCGGCGGCATGTTTGAAATGCCGGATCAGGCGCTGGCCCAGGTAATTGAGGATCAAGACGCCCCTGCGCCGGCCCGATGCGTCGAAGACCGGGGTTGCAAAACGCATGACCGGTTTGTAGGGCGTCTCGATATGTCCCTCCTCGATGTTGAGGTCCAGCGGTGATACGTAGATCTCGCCCCGTCTCAAGCGGACTGCGTTCTGGAAGTAATAGCGGTGTGCCTTGTTCTGCAGGGCGCGTGGCGGGACCAGGCGGCCTTCGCCGTCGACATAGTTGACCCGAATCACCTCGTTTCCCTGTTTGTCCAGGTAGCGTACCTGATCGTAGAGGCCTTTCTTGCTCGAGAAATCGCTGAAGGTTCTGCCCAGTCGCGCCCTCTGTTGCGTCCAGTCGGCTCCATCAACCGCATGCGTCACGTGTTCGGCCAGGATCAGCAGGTCCGGGACCACGGCCGCGATATCGGTAATGATCATTCGCCGCGCGAGTTCCACATTCAATGCCTCGCTGGCCTGCTTGGTCAGCCGTTCGGTTCGGTACTCGGAGTAGTAGTGTGCCGAGGCAACGACGAAAAGCAGGAACAACAACGCAACCGAGATGCCCAGGAAGCTTTTGGCGACATCCAGGCCGGGGACAGATATCGGTTGTGCGCTGTGCGGCATGGCGGAAAGGTGGTGCAGGCCATGGGATACCGGGTCGTTCCATCCTATCCGGAATGGCGGTAGCTGAACAGTGTTTGCCGGTTCGTTGTTAGTCCAAAGCAGTAATATCCCCTTTGTCCAATTCTAAAATGTCCCCTTTTGATTTCGGGAGGGGTGGTGACAGAGGAGACCATTGCGATGACACAGAAGACGGTGGACCGGCTGGGGGTGGTTCAGCNGCCCCAGCAGGGTGACGATGTAGTCCCGATAGTCATCCAGCTGCTTGCGCCGGGTCCGGTTCGCCTGCTGCTCGCCGATGGCGACCTCGTCCATGCGCAGGTACTTGCGGACGGTATTGCGGGAGATGCCCAGCTCGCGGGCGATCGACCGGATGCTCAGTCCGGCTCCCTCGTTGTGTAGTGCCTTGATCTTGTGAATCACAACCCACTCCTTCAAAAGTGCCTCCCGTCGCCCGTGTCAAAAAACGACGGAAAGGGTACGGCCACATGGCCCGGAATGCCCCGATGGGTGGGTCAAAATTGTTGGCCATAGGTGGGTCAGAATAGATGGGCATTAACAGCTGGGCAACGTATTCATCAAAAAGTGTTAGTCCAAAGCAGTAATGCCCCCTTTGTCCAATTCTAAAATGTCTCCTTTTGATTTCGGGAGGGGTGGTGACAGAGGAGACCATTGCGATGACACAGAAGACGGTGGACCGGCTGGGGTGGTTCAGCAGGTTGTCGACCGGCAGTTGCGGCAGAAAGAGGCGGCACGGCAGTTGGACTTGAGCGTGCGGCAGATCAAGCGCCTGGTGGTCCGATACCGGGCCGAGGGAGCGGCTGGACTGGTTTCCCGCCACCGGGGCAGGCGCCCCAACAACCAGATCGCCGATGCGCTCCGGCAGGAGATCCTCGACAAAGCATCCACGCCACCGTCGAGAAGGCCAAGACCATCCAACTCAACCGCAGGACCCACAGGCCTGCACCGGACCATCCCTGGAGATGAGGCGCCCCCTCGTCCCCTCATGACCCCGGACTCACCAAGGGGACATTTCAGCTTGGGAGAAAAGGGGACATTTTAGAATTGGGTTGACACCAGCTGGTCCTTGTGGATCCGGGGCTGGTGGCCTTCAACTGGGCGCACAGGCGCGCGCCGGTGGCCTGGCCGACCTGCTCACCGATGGTGGCCTCCAGATCGGCGACCCGCGCCGCCTTGTCGCGGTAGTGGTCGTTGTTGCGGATGACCGTCCCCTTGTCGCGGGAGATGACATGGCGGGCGATCGCCTGCCCCGTCTCCAGGTCAGAGAGCACCAGCTCGCCGGCCTCGGCCCGCACCCCGACCCGGCTGCCCTGGTAGGCCATCGGTGCCGAGTACTTGTTGGCCTGCCACGAGAGCAGGCCGGTCTTGTCCGCCTTGCGGGTCTCGGTGGGTACCTGGGGCGCCAGGGCGGCCGGGGTGAGATAGGGACCGAGCTGGTCCTGCTCGTCGCGCTCGAAGCGCACCCGGGGCGCCTCGCCGGTGGTGCCGTGCTGGCGGACGTTGGCGACCCCATCCAGCCACTGCCGTACATGCGCCTCAAGGTGGTCCCAGTCGTCGAAGACCTCGCCGGCCAGCGCGTTGCCCTTGACGTACTTGACCCCGGCCTCGACCTTGCCCTTGCCCTCGGGGTCGTAGCCCTCGCAGGCATAGATGCGGAACCCGGCGGCGGTGGCGTAGGCGGCAAAGGCCGGGTTCGGGTCCAGCTCCCGGTACTGCTCGTGCAGCACCACCAGCTTGGTCTGGTCATAGACGCACTCCTCGGGGCGACCGCCAAAGTAGCGGAAGGCGGCATCGTGCAGGCGGATGAAGGTGGCGGTATCGATGGGTCGGGGCGAGAGCCCGACGTACATCAGGCGCGAGTACGATAGGACGAAGACCACGAAGTGCACCGTGGTTGCCTCGCCACCGACCGACAGCCCCCGCAGCTCGCCGCCATCGACCCGGCATTGCACCCCGGGCGGGCTCTCGACCGGCTCGTAGTAGCGCTTCTGGCGCAGGCTGACCGTCTCCTTGAGCGCCTTGATGTAGCGCCGTGCCGATCGGTCCGAGACGCCCAGCTCCGGGTGCCGCTCCTTGAGCTTGCGCAGCACCTTCACCGCGCTGAGGCTGGGGAACTGCCCCAGCAGGGTGACGATGTAGTCCCGATAGTCATCCAGCTGCTTGCGCCGGGTCCGGTTCGCCTGCTGCTCGCCGATGGCGACCTCGTCCATGCGCAGGTACTTGCGGACGGTATTGCGGGAGATGTCCAGCTCGCGGGCGATCGACCGGATGCTCAGTCCGGCTCCCTCGTTGTGTAGTGCCTTGATCTTGTGAATCACAACCCACTCCTTCAAAAGTGCCTCCCGTCGCCCGTGTCAAAAAACGACGGAAAGGGTACGGCCACATGGCCCGGAATGCCCCGATGGGTGGGTCAAAATTGTTGGCCATAGGTGGGTCAGAATAGATGGGCATTAACAGCTGGGCAACGTATTCATCAAAAAGTGTTAGTCCAAAGCAGTAATGCCCCCTTTGTCCAATTCTAAAATGTCTCCTTTTGATTTCGGGAGGGGTGGTGACAGAGGAGACCATTGCGATGACACAGAAGACGGTGGACCGGCTGGGGTGGTTCAGCAGGTTGTCGACCGGCAGTTGCGGCAGAAAGAGGCGGCACGGCAGTTGGACTTGAGCGTGCGGCAGATCAAGCGCCTGGTGGTCCGATACCGGGCCGAGGGAGCGGCTGGACTGGTTTCCCGCCACCGGGGCAGGCGCCCCAACAACCAGATCGCCGATGCGCTCCGGCAGGAGATCCTCGACAAAGCATCCACGCCACCGTCGAGAAGGCCAAGACCATCCAACTCAACCGCAGGACCCACAGGCCTGCACCGGACCATCCCTGGAGATGAGGCGCCCCCTCGTCCCCTCATGACCCCGGACTCACCAAGGGGACATTTCAGCTTGGGAGAAAAGGGGACATTTTAGAATTGGGTTGACACCAGCTGGTCCTTGTGGATCCGGGGACTGGTGGCCTTCAACTGGGCGCACAGGCGCGCGCCGGTGGCCTGGCCGACCTGCTCACCGATGGTGGCCTCCAGATCGGCGACCCGCGCCGCCTTGTCGCGGTAGTGGTCGTTGTTGCGGATGACCGTCCCCTTGTCGCGGGAGATGACATGGCGGGCGATCGCCTGCCCCGTCTCCAGGTCAGAGAGCACCAGCTCGCCGGCCTCGGCCCGCACCCCGACCCGGCTGCCCTGGTAGGCCATCGGTGCCGAGTACTTGTTGGCCTGCCACGAGAGCAGGCCGGTCTTGTCCGCCTTGCGGGTCTCGGTGGGTACCTGGGGCGCCAGGGCGGCCGGGGTGAGATAGGGACCGAGCTGGTCCTGCTCGTCGCGCTCGAAGCGCACCCGGGGCGCCTCGCCGGTGGTGCCGTGCTGGCGGACGTTGGCGACCCCATCCAGCCACTGCCGTACATGCGCCTCAAGGTGGTCCCAGTCGTCGAAGACCTCGCCGGCCAGCGCGTTGCCCTTGACGTACTTGACCCCGGCCTCGACCTTGCCCTTGCCCTCGGGGTCGTAGCCCTCGCAGGCATAGATGCGGAACCCGGCGGCGGTGGCGTAGGCGGCAAAGGCCGGGTTCGGGTCCAGCTCCCGGTACTGCTCGTGCAGCACCACCAGCTTGGTCTGGTCATAGACGCACTCCTCGGGGCGACCGCCAAAGTAGCGGAAGGCGGCATCGTGCAGGCGGATGAAGGTGGCGGTATCGATGGGTCGGGGCGAGAGCCCGACGTACATCAGGCGCGAGTACGATAGGACGAAGACCACGAAGTGCACCGTGGTTGCCTCGCCACCGACCGACAGCCCCCGCAGCTCGCCGCCATCGACCCGGCATTGCACCCCGGGCGGGCTCTCGACCGGCTCGTAGTAGCGCTTCTGGCGCAGGCTGACCGTCTCCTTGAGCGCCTTGATGTAGCGCCGTGCCGATCGGTCCGAGACGCCCAGCTCCGGGTGCCGCTCCTTGAGCTTGCGCAGCACCTTCACCGCGCTGAGGCTGGGGAACTGCCCCAGCAGGGTGACGATGTAGTCCCGATAGTCATCCAGCTGCTTGCGCCGGGTCCGGTTCGCCTGCTGCTCGCCGATGGCGACCTCGTCCATGCGCAGGTACTTGCGGACGGTATTGCGGGAGATGTCCAGCTCGCGGGCGATCGACCGGATGCTCAGTCCGGCTCCCTCGTTGTGTAGTGCCTTGATCTTGTGAATCACAACCCACTCCTTCAAAAGTGCCTCCCGTCGCCCGTGTCAAAAAACGACGGAAAGGGTACGGCCACATGGCCCGGAATGCCCCGATGGGTGGGTCAAAATTGTTGGCCATAGGTGGGTCAGAATAGATGGGCATTAACAGCTGGGCAACGTATTCATCAAAAAGTGTTAGTCCAAAGCAGTAATGCCCCCTTTGTCCAATTCTAAAATGTCTCCTTTTGATTTCGGGAGGGGTGGTGACAGAGGAGACCATTGCGATGACACAGAAGACGGTGGACCGGCTGGGGTGGTTCAGCAGGTTGTCGACCGGCAGTTGCGGCAGAAAGAGGCGGCACGGCAGTTGGACTTGAGCGTGCGGCAGATCAAGCGCCTGGTGGTCCGATACCGGGCCGAGGGAGCGGCTGGACTGGTTTCCCGCCACCGGGGCAGGCGCCCCAACAACCAGATCGCCGATGCGCTCCGGCAGGAGATCCTCGAGAAAGCATCCACGCCACCGTCGAGAAGGCCAAGACCATCCAACTCAACCGCAGGACCCACAGGCCTGCACCGGACCATCCCTGGAGATGAGGCGCCCCCTCGTCCCCTCATGACCCCGGACTCACCAAGGGGACATTTCAGCTTGGGAGAAAAGGGGACATTTTAGAATTGGGTTGACACCCGGCATGCGGGTCCGCACCGGGCGGTTCGGGAAGTTGAGGTCATGAGAGCCGAGGCACCCCCCCAGTCGGTCAAAGAAGGCAATCGGCATCACCGCGTTCAGCAGATAGCGGCTGTTGCGCCACCATCGCCGACTGTTGGCCGCGATCCGCCGAGCCACCTCGTCGGTAGCGCCCAGCGCCTTCAGTGCCCGATACATGGTCTTCCCCCGTTTCCAATGCTTGAGCTGCAAGGCGCGCAGTCGGTGGCGCAGCCATTCATCCAAGCGGTGGAACACCTTCGGTGTCTGTGCCAACTGAAAGTATCCCTTCCAGCCGGTCACGTATTGCCGCAGGCGTTTGGCCACTTCCTCCAGACTTTGCCCTCGAGTACGGCGCGTCAGCTGGCGAATGCGTCGCTTGTAGGCAGCGAGGGCCTTGCGTGATACCGCGCATTTGACTTCGCCATCCGGGGCCATCCAGAACTCGAACCCCAGAAAGCGGCTGCCGAAGGCGCTGCGTACCGCGCTCTTTGCCTCGTTCACCTTCAGGTGCAACCGGTCGTAGAGCCGGCGCAGTCCGGCCATGACCCGTTCGCCCGCCTTCCGACTGCGCACGTACACGTTGCAGTCGTCGGCATAGCGCACGAAGCGATGGCCGCGCCGCTCCAGTTCCCGGTCCACTTCGTCCAGCAGCACGTTGGCCAGCAGCGGTGAGAGGGGGCCACCTTGCGGCGTCCCCTCGTGCCGCTCTACCTTTACGCCATCGCTCAGGATGCCCGCCTGCAGGTAACGGCGGATCAGGCGCAGGACCGCCTTGTCCGCCACCCGCCGCGACAGGCGCTCCATGAGCACGTCGTGGTTGACCCGGTCGAAGAACTTCTCCAGGTCCACATCGACGACCACCCGGTAGCCTTCCTGCACATAGCTCCGCGCCTTCAGCACGGCGCCGTGCGCCCGGCGTCCCGGGCGGAACCCGTAGCTGTGGTCGGAGAAGCTCGGGTCGATCCTCGGTTGCAGCACTTGCAGCAGGGCTTGCTGGATCAGTCGGTCGGTCACCGTCGGGATCCCCAGCTCACGCACCCCACCTCCGGGCTTGGGAATCTGCACTCGGCGCACCGGCGAGGGCCGGTAGCGCCCCGATAGCAGCTCTTCCCGTATCCGGGGCCAGGCCGTGCGCAGGTATTCGGCGGTCTGTTCGATCGAGAGTCCATCCACCCCCGCACTGCCCTTATTGGCCTTGACCCGTTTCCAGGCCAGGACCAGGTTCTCTCTCGCAAACACCTGCCGCAGCAGGCCTTGCCCCGGGTCTGCGTCTCCATGGCATGCCGCCACGGCTTCATCACGTCCCGCCCTCGGACAGGCTTCACCTGCCTTCGGTTCGGTTCGCCCCGGTCGCCCGGGCTTCTGATGCCTTGCCGTGTCGAATGTCACAGTCGTCAAACCCTCCTTCCCGTTCGGCCCTTCGCTCCCCCCGGTTTCCCCGGGCTTCTTCACTACTACGGCCTCGGCTGACTTCTCGCGCCGCCTCCCGGCGTCGCCCTTTCAGGCGCAAGGCGAGATCTCCCCAGGTAAGGTACGCACCCCTTCACCGCACAACCGCCGGATCTACACCACCTCGCCTTGGTCACGAGAGCTTCGCGGTCATTGGCCCGCTCGCCCTGCTCGGCAGTGCCTTGTATCCGGTTCCTGCTATTCGCCCCATCCCTGGGGCTCACCCCTCCGGGGCCAGCCTGCGGCTGTTCAAAATCGCTCCCGGCGATTTTGTCGTCGGCTCGCGGTTTACGCTCCACGCTTCCTCCCCACGGTCGGTCACCCTTCCGCAGTTGCGCTTCACTTCACTCGCCGTGACCAGCTCGTGGCGGGACTTTCACCCGCAGGGGTGCGCCCATGCTGGGCGCACCAACAAAAAAGGGGCCGTCCGGCCCCTTTTTCGATACCGCGTTGCGACGTATCACTCGAACGGATGGCGCAACACCATGGTCTCTTCCCGGTCCGGGCCGGTGGAGATGATATCGATCGGTGCGCCGCACAGCGCCTCCACCTTTTTCAGGTAGTTCCGTGCTGCTTCGGGAAGGTCCTCATACTGGCGGATGCCGACCGTCGACTCCCTCCAGCCCGGCATCTCGATCAGGACCGGCTCACACTGCTCGAAGCGATCCGCGCCCACCGGCGGCGTATCCACCTCGCGCCCGTCCAGCTTGTAGGCCACGCAGATCTTGACCTTCTCCATGCCGTCCAGCACATCGAGCTTGGTGATGCACATGCCGGTCACGCTGTTGATCTTGAGGGAACGGCGCAGCGCCACGGTGTCCAGCCAGCCGCAGCGGCGCTGGCGGCCGGTGGTGGCACCGAACTCGTGCCCCTTCTCGCCCAGGTACTGTCCATCGTCGTCGAACAGTTCGGTCGGGAAGGGCCCTGCCCCCACGCGTGTAGTGTAGGCCTTGACGATACCGAGCACGTAGTCCAGGTCGCGCGGACCGACACCACCGCCGCTGGCGGCGCCACCGGCGGTGGTGGTCGAGGAGGTCACATAGGGATAGGTGCCGTGATCGATGTCCAGCAGTGCGCCCTGGGCGCCCTCGAACATGATGCTCTGCCCCTCGGCCCGCATGCGATGCAGGGTGCCCGGCACGTCCTCGACCAGGGGGCGGATCTGCTCGGCCTGGGCCAGCGCCTCGTCCAGGACCTTCCGGTAGTCGACGGTCTCGAACTTGAAATAGTGCTCGAGGGCGAAGTTGTGATAGTCCATGACCTCGCGCAGGCGTTCCGAGAAGTGCTTCTCATCCAGCATCTCGCCCAGCCGGATGCCGCGGCGAGACACCTTGTCCTCGTAACAGGGGCCGATACCGCGGCCGGTGGTGCCGATGGCCTTCTTGCCACGTGCGGCCTCGCGCGCCTGGTCGAGGGTAATGTGGTAAGGCAGGATTACGGGACAGGACTCGCTGACGCCCATGCGCGAGCGGGCGGCCACGCCGTTGGCCTCGAGCATGTCCAACTCCTCCAGCAGGGCCGAGGGCGACAGCACCACGCCATTGCCAATCAGGCACCGGACATCGTCGCGCAGGATGCCAGAGGGAATCAGGTGCAGAACCGTCTTCCTGCCATCGATGACCAGGGTGTGACCGGCATTGTGGCCACCCTGGAAACGCACCACGGCGTCTGCCCGATCCGTGAGCAGGTCGACGACCTTGCCCTTACCTTCATCACCCCACTGGGTGCCAATGACAACGACATTCTTGCCCATTGGTTTTCCTACCTTCGTGTTGATTCAATCATCAGGTGCGCCGGCGGCTACTGGCCGGCACGCCCGCCCACAGGATGGCATTCCCAGCCCTGTTGTGTCTTTTCCAGGCGCTCGGATATGCCCGCCTCGGCATAATCCAGCACCTGCCCCGGAAGCTCGCGGATCACAACCCGCCCCGCTGCCCGCAGGCCCGCAATCTGTTGCTCCAGCGCCGCGTCCCGGAGCGCCGGTGCCAGCACGGCACCCGGAGCCTGCGCGTGTTCACGCCTGCCCAGCGCCATCAGGGCCTTGAGATCCGCACTGAAACCGGTCGCAGGACGCGCCCGTCCGAATTTCTCGCCGATCTGGTCATAGCGGCCGCCGCGCGCCACCTCGTTGCCCTGGCCGGCAACAAAGGCCGCAAACACCACCCCGGTCTGATAGTGGTAGGCGCGCAGTTCCGCCAGGTCGTAATGCACCGGCACCCGCGGCAGGCAGCTGGCCAGTTCCTCGCCGAGCGCGTCCAGGTAATCGATGGCCGCGGCCACCGTCGCGGGAGCCGCCGCCAGCTCCCGACGCGCCCGCGCCAGCACCTCGCGGCCGCCATTGAGGTCGGCCAGCGCGTTGAACATCTGCTCGTATTCCGGAGACAGTCCGAATCCCGCGACCAGCTCGGTGATCTCGGGGTGCGCCTTGCGCTGCAGGGCCTCGAACAGCGCCGCCTCCTGCGCTGCGTCCAGACCAGCCTGTTCGGCCAAGGCCCGGTAGATGCCGACATGCCCGAGATCCAGGAAGACCTCCTCCAGCCCGGCGATGCGCAGGGTCTCCATCATCAGGCGCAGTATCTCGGCATCGGACTCGATGCCGGCGTGCCCGTACAGTTCCGCACCGATCTGCAGGGGGCTGCGGGACGCGGAGAATCCATCCGGGCGGGTCCGCAGCACGCTCCCGATATAACACAGCCGGGTCGGCCCCTGCTGCTGCAACTGGTGAGCGTCGATACGCGCCGCCTGCGGCGTGATATCGGCGCGGATGCCCAACTGGCGGCCGCTGAGCTGGTCGGTCAGCTGGAAGGTCTGGTGTTCCAGGTCCTTGCCGGTGCCGGTCAACAGCGAATCGAGATACTCCAGGAACGGCGGCACCACCAGGCGGTAGCCCCAGCCCGCGCAGGTATCGAGCAAGCGACGCCGCAGGGCCTCGAGTTCCGCCGCCTGCTCCGGCAGCAGCTCATCGATCCCGTCGGGCAACAACCAGCTGTTCGTTTGCATCGATTCCTATCTCACCAGGTAGAGCAGCAACAGCCCTACCCCCATCGCCACACCGCCCATGACGCGCAGGGCGCGATCGTCCAGGCCGGCCGCCGTCAACAGAGTGCGCCGGAAGCCGGTCGGATTGAGGAAGGGCAAAATCCCCTCGATCACAAAGACCAGCGCCAACGCTGAAAGGAGTTCCTGCCACATGAGCGGGGACCTGTTCGCTTATCCACAAAAAAACCGGGAAACCCCGGCAAGCCTCTCCGACCCCAACCAAACAACCACGGAATTCTCGCAAATCAGGTAGGGAAAGTCGAGGCGGGAATTGGCAGCGCCTGCCATCTCCAGGCCTGTTCTTCGCGGCCAAGGCCGCTCCTACAGAGGCATTTTTCACCTTACCGTTGCACGAGCGAGCTCGCTCGCGAAGAAAGACGCCGGGATCACTCCGTTGATGTTTCAGATTTGAAATAACGGAAGAACGATGAATCGGGATCCAGCACCAGCATGCTGTTGCCGTCCCGGAACACGTCGCGATAGGCCTTGAGGCTGCGCCAGAAACTGTAGAACTCGCGGTCCTGGTCGAATGCCCGGGCGTAGATATCTGCCGCCTTGGCGTCGCCCTCGCCTCGCAGCAGCTCGGCATCCCGGTAAGCATCGGCCAGGATCTCGGTACGCTGACGATCCGCGTCCGCCTGGATGCGCTCGGCCGCCTCGGCGCCCTCGGCGCGCAGTTCCGCGGCCACGCGATGACGCTCGGTGCGCATCCGCTCGTAGATGTTCTCGCTGATCGCCTCCTCGAAGTCGATCTGCTTGACCCGCACGTCGACGATCTCGACACCCAGGTCGGCCGCCGACTCGTCCGCCTTGCGTGCCAGCTTGCGCATGATCTCGGAGCGCTCGCCGGAGACCACTTCCTTGATGGTGCGCTTGCCAAACTCGTCACGCAGCGCGGCGTTGATCCGCGCCGACAGCAGGCGCTGGGTCTGGGTGTGGCTGCCGCGGGTGGAACGGAAATACTGGGCCACGTCGGAGATACGCCACTTGGCGAACGAATCCACGACCACGAATTTCTTCTCCACCGTGAGGAAGCGTTCCGGTTCGAGGTCCAGGGTCTGGATGCGTTTGTCGAACAGCTGGATGCTCTGCACCAGGGGCATCTTGAAGTGCAGACCCGGCTCGTAGTCCGAATCGACGATCTCGCCCAGCTGCAGGCGCAGGCCCATCTGGTTTTCCTGGACGGCGAAGAACGAGGCATTGACCACCAATGCGGTGATCACCAGCAGGATGATCAGGAACATGGGTTTTCCGGCATTCATCGACGATGTCCTCTTTCACGCGTCAGCGGCACGCGGCCACTGCGAAGGCTGCCACCCGTGGACAGCTCGACCTTCTGGGAGTTGCTCTGCTGCGGTCGAAGCACCACATCCGGATCGATACCGGTCGGCCCGGTCCCCCTGCCGATCATCTTGTCCAGGGGGAGGTAGGTCAGGTTGCTGCCCTTCTTCACATCCAGCAGTACCTTGCTGGTGCCGCTGAGCACGTCCTGGAGGCTGTCCAGGTACAGGCGCTGCCGGGTGACCTCCGGCGCCTTCCTGTATTCCGCCAGCAGGGCCAGGAAGCGCTTGGATTCACCTTCCGCTTCCGCCACCACCTTGGCCTTGTAGGCCTTGGCGTCCTCCAGCTGCCGGGCGGCCGCGCCGCGCGCCCGCGGCACCACGTCGTTGGCATAGGCCTGGGCCTGGTTCTGGACCCTTTCACGGTCCTCGCGCGCCTTGATGGCATCGGCGAAAGCATCCTGCACCGCCTCCGGCGGCTTGGCGTCCTGGATGTTGATGTTGATCACCTTCAGGCCGGTACGGTAGAGGTCGATCAACGCCTGGGTGTCCTTTTGCACCGCCAGCGCGGTGCCGCTGCGGTTCTCGGTGATGATGTCATCGAGATTGCTCTTGCCGATCACCTCACGCAGGGCAGACTCCATGCTGTTCTGCAGGGTGCGCGGTGGATTCGCATCCTGGAACAGGAAGTCGGCCGGATCCTGGATGCGGAACTGCACCTCGACGGTCACATCCACGATGTTCTCGTCCTTGGTGAGCATCTGCGCCCGGTGCACGAACTTGTTGATCTGGTCGACATTGACCGCCTGGTAGCTGTCGATCAGCGGCAGTTTCAGGTGCGGCCCCGGACCGACCACCTCGTGATAGGCCCCGAAACGCTGGATCACTCCGCGCTCTGCCGGCTGGATGATGTAGAAGCTGTCCACCGCCGCGGCAATCACTGCCGCGCCGACCAGACCGGCGATCACCAGACCGAAGCCACCACCGCCGCCACGTACCGGTGAACCGCTGTCACCACCGCTGCCGCCGCGCCGACCGCCAAACAGGCCGCCCAGCTTGTCCTGCAGCTTGCGCACCACTTCGTCCAGATCCGGGGGGCCCTGGTCCCCGCCCTTGTTGTTCCATGGGTCCCGATTGTCGTCACCCGGTTCGTTCCAGGCCATACCTTACTCCGAATGAGAAATATTCAAAATCTGCGCAAGTCTACCAAGACTGTCCCGCGGTGTCCGGGAACAATCACCTTCCGATTACCGGGATAGGGTCCTGCCCGTCCAGCGCCTGCCATTGCGCCTCCAGCACGGGTTCGCTCTTGCGCAGGCGCTCGTAGTCACGCAGGGCCAGTTCCACCTCCAGGCAGCTTCCGCCCTGCTCGTCCGGCGACTCGTTCAGGATCCGGGCCTCACGGTACAGGCGCGCGCGCAGGCGCCCCTCACCGGCCGGCAGGTAGATCCGCTGGCGCACCGACTCACCGGCAAACCAGTCGTCCAGCACCTGCAGCAGAAGCTCGCAGCCGTCACCCCGCTGCGCGGACAGCCATACGGCCACCGGGCGTCCGTTCCCGTCACGGTCGATTTTCGGCTGCATGTCGTCCAGCAGATCGATCTTGTTATAGATATTCAGGCGCGGAATATCCGCCGCCCCGATCTGGGCCAGCACATCCTCCACCTCGGCGATGTTTTCCGCCCGGCTGCCGCTGGCCGCATCGATGACGTGCAGCAGCAACGCCGCCTCGGTGGTTTCCTGCAGGGTGCTCCTGAAGGCCGCCACCAGGTCGTGCGGCAGACGCGACACGAAACCCACGGTATCCGCCAGCACCACCGGACCGGCGCGCTCGAGCTCGATCCGCCGCAGCGTCGGATCGAGAGTGGCGAACAACTGGTCACGCGCATACACATGGGCGTGGGTGAGGCGGTTGAACAGGGTCGACTTGCCGGCGTTGGTATAACCCACCAGGGAAATCGTCGGTGTCTCGGCACGCCGGCGCGCGCGCCGGCTCTGGTCGCGCTGGCTGTCGACCCGCTCCAGGCGCCGGCGGATCTGGTCGATGCGCTGCCCCAGCAGCCGGCGGTCGGTCTCGAGCTGGGTCTCACCGGGGCCACGCAGGCCGATGCCGCCCTTCTGCCGCTCCAGGTGGGTCCAGCCGCGCACCAGGCGCGTCGACAGGTGCCGCAGCTGGGCCAGCTCGACCTGCAGCTTGCCCTCGTGCGAGCGCGCGCGCTGGGCGAAGATGTCCAGGATCAGCCCGGTGCGGTCCAGCACCCGGCATTCGAACAGCTTTTCCAGGTTGCGCTCCTGGCTGGGACTCAGGTCATGATCGAAGATCACCAGCTCGGCCTCGTGCAGCCGCACCAGCTGGTGTATCTCCTCCGCCTTGCCACTGCCCACGAACAGGCGCCGGTCCGGCGCATGCCGCTGACCGGTCACCAGGGCCAGCGGCTCGGCGCCCGCCGAGCGCGCCAGCTCCCGGAATTCGTGCAGCTCCTCCGGTTCCGGCGCGCCGTGAAACCCGATATGTACCAGGATGGCCCGTTCACCGACTTGCGGACGCTCAAACATCCGGGGTCAGGTCAGGTACGCACAGAAAACAAAACAGGCCCAGCGACACTGCCGCAGGGCCTGCAGATACAACCACTGAAACAATCACTGATTACCGCTGTCGCCCTCTTCGGTTGCGCCATGCGCATGTTGAAGCCGCACATTGCGCGCTGGGACGACCGTGGAGATCGCATGCTTGTAGACCATTTGACTGACGTTGTTTTTCAGTAGCACGACGAACTGATCGAAGGACTCGATGGTGCCCTGCAGCTTGATGCCGTTGACCAGAAAAATCGATACCGGAACCCGCTCCTTGCGCAGGGCGTTGAGAAAAGGGTCCTGAAGGGTCTGCCCCTTTGACATTGTTATATCTCCTCGACGTTTTGATTGTATTTTAAATCACTATCCCTGTGCGCAATACGCCGGCCTCCGAGGGGAGGCGCAGCTGCAAAAACGGCGCAAAACGTTGTTCAATATAGCATATCCTGAATGGGAATCCATTGGACTTCCCTCGGATCAGCAGGGTAACGTCATCCAACCCGGCTGAGGCGGGTAGTCTGCTCGGAAAAACGCCGTGAATACATCCCTGTAGGCTCTACGGCGGCATCCCTGCCGCCGAAGTTTTCCGAGCAGACCACCCGCCCCACTTTTCAGTAAATCACGAACTTAGCCCGAATATTTCACAAATAAAAAGGGCAAAACCCGTGTAGTTCGTTCAAATTCAGTTGGTTATACTGGATCCGAACAAGGTTTTGCCCGTGACAAAATGTACCCAAGAAAGCTTTGAT
>JAKRWE010000080.1 GCA_024712425.1 Chromatiales bacterium | reverse complement strand
TGTGCCTGCAGCCTAGAAAATAGCCCTTCACGAGCCTTTCCACGTCCCGTTCGAGGCACCACATCTTCCATCCACTGACCGCCCGGAAAAGCGAGAAGCGGATGAAATATTCGGGTTAGAAGCCACGTTGGAGGCGACAGCCAGGGTGGATGAGAATGCTATTCGGGGTCGGAAAAAAGCAACAGCAGCTGGAGACCTTGCGGGCGGATAAGGCAAGCCTGGAAGAGGAACTGACGCAGGCGCGTGCCGAACTGGCTGAGACCCGGCAGGAACTGGAAAATTTCCAGCAGGCATGCGAGCGTTCCTACAGCGAGGCCGGTTACATGGAGCACCGGGTCCGGCTCTCTCTGCGCTCCGAGGCGCCGTTGGGCCATATCCGGGACAACGCGGCGCATAACGCATCGAAACTGCTGGAAGAGCAGCGACGCCTGGACGAGTCGTCCCGCCTTTTCGGCCAGAGCACCATCTTTCTGCAGGCCATACGCCAGCAGGTGGACGAGATCAGCCGCACCGCGGAGAGCAGCAAGGAGACCGTGGACAATCTGGAGGAGGCGATCCAGTCGATCTACCAGTTTACCGGCATCATCGCCGAGATATCCGATCAGACCAACCTGCTGGCCCTGAATGCGGCCATCGAGGCGGCGCGCGCCGGCGAACAGGGGCGCGGCTTCGCCGTGGTGGCGGAGGAGGTGCGCAACCTGGCCGCCAAGACCGCCGAGGCCACCGAGCGGATCAAGGAACACGTCAACCGGGTCAGCGGCTATTCCGCGCAGACCAAGACCGGGTTCGAGAACATGGTGGCGGCCAACCTGGCCATGCGTGAGGGCACCGACCAGATCGACGGGGTCATCGGTGAAGTCACCGATCTGTCCTCGGGCATGATCGATACCATCAGCCGCAATACCTCGTCGGCCTTTGTCGAGACGGTCAAGCTGGACCATATCCTCTACAAGCTGGCCATCTACCAGGTCCTTGCAGGCCGCAGCGACAAGGGGCCGGACGACTTTGCCAGTCACCATCACTGCCGTCTCGGGAAATGGTATTTCGAAGGTGATGGTGCCAAACTCTCGGGTTCCAGCACCTACCAGGCGCTGAACGAGCCGCATGAAACGGTGCACGAGGCAGGTGTCCGTGCGTTGCGCGCCGGTGCCGCTGGCGACACCAATGGCTGTCTGGCCGCGTTGGCCGAGATGGAGGACGCCAGCGAACAGGTGGTCGAACTGCTGAGCCAGCTGGAGGGCGAGTACTTCCAGCAACTGGTCGGTGGAATTGGTGCCAATGATGGTGATGTCGACCTGTTCTGATCCCGCTTGACCCACCTCTTTTCCCTCCGTATGATTGCCCGCCTTCGCCTGCGGGTGAAGCCCTTCGGGGTATAGCGCAGTCTGGTAGCGCGCCTGCTTTGGGAGCAGGATGTCGGGGGTTCGAATCCCTCTACCCCGACCAATGAGATAGATAGTTGGCAGGAAGCTGGCTGTGGTTGGGGAGTGGGAATGACGGGGATTCGAACCCCCGACGTGTAATTCCTCTTTCCCGGCCAGGTGATTCGGGCCGCTGTAGGTCGGACTGGAAACCGACTTAATGAGGGTCCCGGTCTCGCACCTGATCCCGGGCAGGGAAAAGAAGTTTGCGCCCGTAGCTCAGCTGGATAGAGCAACGGCCTTTGAGCGTGCGTTGAGGCGCACACATGGGAGCCTCTGCAGGGAAACTGAACCTGTAGAGTGGACCGCACTGTATCGGGGAAACCTTAGCGGCTAGGCCGATGGCAATCCCGAGGAAACCCGGGGTATTCGGGGATCCGTAGAGACTATACGTGCGGCGCCTGAGATGGCGAAGAGATAGTCCAGGCCACAAACCTGCTCGCGGGGCGTCGAAAGGCGTAGTTGGTAAGCTAAGCCGTGGGTCGCAGGTTCGAATCCTGCCGGGCGCGCCATACACGGTTGCTGGCATGGGTGGGGCAGGATTTCCGGCCCCTGCGGGGCGTTCGCCGGGCTGCGTCCGTCCACTGGACGAACGGTCCCGACTTACCCTGTCGGGCGCCCAATACACGGTTGCTGGCATGGGTGGGCGCGCCATACGCTGTCGCTGGTATTTCAGGGGTCGGAGTCGGTATCGACTCCGACCCCGGGGTTCAACTCATTGAAAAGTGGGGCGGGTGGTCTGCTCGGAAAACTTCGGCGGCAGGGATGCCGTCGTAGAGCCTACGACGCACAGGGACGTGCGAGTGCCGCGAGAGGCAGGAAGCCGTAAGCGGCCATGGATGTATTCACGGCGTTTTTCCGGGCAGACCACCCGCCTCGCCCGAGTTAGATGACGTTACCCTGGGGATCAGCGCGGCGGAAGTTCACAAGCCAGGGAGAATGGCGGTACAATCCAAGTTTCGATGGTGGGTATAGCTCAGTTGGTAGAGCCCCGGATTGTGATTCCGGTCGTCGTGGGTTCGAGTCCCATTACCCACCCCATATGCCGAGGGGCTGCAGATGCAGCCCCTTTTTTGGTTTTCGCTTAAAATCCCTATCTTTGCTCCAGTACTGATACCGAGGTGTCCCCCGATGTTTGACAAATCCATGAAGATCGAAGGCTACGACGATGAGCTCTACCAGGCCATCCAGGACGAGGAGCGCCGCCAGGAGGAGCATATCGAACTGATCGCCTCGGAAAACTACACCAGTCCGCGTGTCATGGAGGCGCAGGGTTCGGTCCTGACCAACAAGTATGCCGAGGGCTATCCGGCCAAGCGTTACTACGGTGGTTGTGAATACGTGGACAAGGCTGAGCAGCTGGCCATCGACCGGGCCAGGCAGTTGTTCGGCGCCGACTATGCCAATGTGCAGCCGCACTCCGGCTCGCAGGCCAATGCCGCGGTGTACATGGCCCTGTGCCAGCCGGGCGATACCGTTCTCGGGATGTCGCTGGCGCATGGCGGGCACCTCACGCACGGCGCCAAACCAAACTTTTCCGGCAAGATCTACAACGCGGTCCAGTACGGCCTGGATCCCAATACCGGCGAGATCGATTACGAGGAGGTTGCGCGTCTCGCCCGTGAGCACAATCCGAAGATGATCGTGGCCGGTTTCTCGGCCTATTCACGCATCGTCGACTGGCAGCGCTTTCGCGATATCGCGGACGAGGTGGGCGCCTACCTGTTCGTGGACATGGCGCACATCGCCGGGCTGGTCGCTGCGGGGATCTATCCGTCGCCCGCGCAGATTGCCGATGTCACCACCACCACCACCCACAAGACCCTGCGCGGTCCGCGTGGTGGTCTGATCCTGGCGCGTGCCAACGAGGAGATCGAGAAGAAACTCAACTCGGCGGTATTCCCCGGCGGGCAGGGTGGCCCCCTGATGCACGTGATCGCGGCCAAGGCGGTGGCCTTCAGGGAGGCCATGGAGCCGGGCTATGTGGACTACCAGAAGCTGGTGGTGAAGAATGCGCAGATCATGGCCGGCGTCTTCAAGGAACGGGGCTATGACGTGGTCTCCGGCGGCACCGACGACCACCTGTTCCTGGTCAGCTTCATCGAGGCCGGCCTGACCGGCAAGGACGTGGATGCCTGGCTGGGTGCGGCCAATATCACGGTCAACAAGAACGCGGTGCCGAACGATCCCCAGTCGCCCTTCGTCACCTCCGGTATCCGGGTCGGCACGCCGGCCGTGACCACCCGCGGTTTCGGTGAGGACGACTGCCGCGAGCTGGCGAACTGGATGTGCGATGTGATCGACAGCCGCGGCGACCAGGCCACGATCGACGGGATCAAGGACAAAGTGCTGGCTATCTGCGCGCGTTACCCGGTCTATCGCAGCTGACTGGATCGGGACTGAAGCATGCGTTGCCCCTTCTGCGGTGCACTCGATACCAAGGTGGTCGATTCCCGTCTGCACGGGGATGGCGACCAGGTGCGCCGGCGGCGTGAATGCGTGGTGTGCAAGGAGCGTTTCACCACCTATGAAACGGCGGAGCTCAATCTGCCGCGGGTGGTGAAGAGCGACGGGCGGCGGGTCAATTTCGATGGGCGCAAGCTGCGCGCCGGCATGGATCGTGCCCTGGAGAAGCGGCCGGTCTCGACCGAGGATATCGATACGGCGGTACACCACATTACCCGCAAGCTGATGTCGCGCGGCGAGGGCGAGGTCTCCTCGCGGGATATCGGCGAGCTGGTGATGGAGGAGCTCAAGGCACTGGACCAGGTGGCCTATGTGCGTTTTGCCTCCGTCTATCGCCAGTTCGAGGACGTACAGGCCTTCAGCGAGGAGGTCGAGCGCCTGCGCAGCGAGCCGACCCCGGAGGCGCGGCGCGCGCAACTGGACCTGCTGGACGAGGACAAGTGAGCGCCGCATTCAGCCGTGCGGATCACGAATTCATGGCCCGGGCCATCGGTCTGGCGCGCAAGGGTCGCTACACCACCGATCCCAATCCCCGCGTGGGCTGCGTGTTGGTGCGGGATGGGGAGACCGTCGGCGAGGGCTGGCATCGGCGTGCTGGCGAGCCTCATGCCGAGCGCATTGCCCTGGCCGAGGCCGGCGAACGGGCACGGGGCGCCACCGCCTATGTAACCCTGGAGCCCTGCTGCCACCACGGGCGTACGCCGCCCTGCACCGAGGGTCTGCTGGAGGCGGGCGTGGCCCGCGTCGTAGCGGCCATGACCGACCCCAATCCACTGGTTGCCGGCAAGGGGCTGGAGCGGCTGCGTGCGGCGGGCGTGGCGGTTGCCAGCGGCCTGCTGGAGGCGGATGTCCGCGCCCTGAATCCGGGCTTCGTCAAGCGCATGCAGGGGCAGGGGCCGTATGTCCGGCTGAAACTCGCCATGAGCCTGGACGGGCGCACCGCCATGGCCAACGGCGAGAGCCAGTGGATCACGGGCGAGGCGGCACGACGGGATGTGCAATACCTGCGTGCCGGCAGCTCGGCCGTGCTGACGGGTATCGGCAGCGTGCTGGCGGACGATCCCTCGATGAACGTCAGGTTGAGCGCGGCGGAGCTGGGCCTGCCACCCGACCTGGCCGTACGCCAGCCCCTGCGGGTGGTGCTGGATACCCATGCGCGCATGCCGGCGGGTGCCCGCATGCTGAGCCTGCCCGGCCAGACCCTGGTATGCATGGGGCCGGATGCGCAGCCGGCGTCACTGCAGGCGGCGGGCGCGCAGGTGGCCTCCCTGCCGCTGGATGACAGCGGTCGCCTGTCATGGGACGCGCTGATGGAGGAGCTTGGCCGGCGCGAGATCAACGAGGTGCTGCTGGAATGCGGCGCGACCCTGGCCGGTTCGGCCCTGCAGGTGGGTGTGGTGGACGAGCTGATCGGCTACATGGCGCCACACCTGATGGGCAGTGATGCGCGAGGCCTGCTGGAGCTGCCGGGCGTCGAGCATCTTGCACAGCGCCTGCCGTTGCAGTTTTCTGATGTCCGTGCGGTGGGCGGGGACCTGCGCCTTACCTGCAGGCTCAGATCCTGAACTGACTCACCAGACCCTGCAGTTGCTGGGACAGGGCAGCCAGCGCGTCGCTGGCCTGGCTCACCGACTGGCTGCCGCCAACGATTTCCTCATTGGTCGTGCTGATGCGTCCGATGCTTTGCGAGACACTGTCAGTGCTGGCGTTTTGCACCTCGATGGCCTCGGTGATCCGGCGGTTGATCTCGGCGATCTGTGAGACCGCACCGGCAATGCTGCTGAAAGTGGTGCCGGTGGCGCTACCCTGTTGCGCGGTCTGCCGGGCGCAATCGCGGCTTTCGGACATCACCTTTGCGGCCTGCCTGGCGCCCTCCTGAACTCGTTCGATCATCGACTGGATTTCCGCAGTGGACTGCTGGGTACGTGCGGCGAGTGTGCGCACCTCGTCAGCCACCACGGCAAAACCACGGCCCTGCTCGCCGGCACGGGCGGCCTCGATGGCGACGTTCAGGGCCAGCAGGTTGGTCTGCTCGGCGATGCTGCCGATCACGTCCAGGACCCCGCCGATGGCCTCGCTGTCGCTGGCCAGTTGATCGATGGTATTGCTGGCCTGCTCCACCTGGGAGGCCAGTTGTTCGATGGCGGTCACGGTCTGGCTTACCTGTTGCTGGCCGGCTGCTGCCTGTTCATTGGCCTGCACGGTGTTTTCCAGGGCGCTGTTGCTGGCTTCGCTGACCTGGATCATGTTGTTGGCCATCTCCTGCATCGCGGCGTTGACGCGCTGGGTCTCCTCGCGCTGGGTCTCGGTACGCTGGATGTTGGTGTCGCTGACATGTTGTAACTGGCCTGCCGACTGGGCGAGATGGCCGATGGCGTCCTGGACCTGCGCCACCGTGTTGCGGATCTTGCCGGTAAAGGCATTGAATGCGCGGCTGGAGCGTGCGATCTCGTCGTGTCCGGAGGCGTCGAGCTCCACGGTCAGGTCCCCCTCACCCTCGGCGATGTCCTCCAGGCGTTCGGCCAGCCGTCCGATCGGCCTGGCGATCAGGCGCAGGCTGCGACCGCAAACAGCAGGCCAACGACGGCCATGACGATGGTGCTCCATTGTGCCGAAGCGGCGCGTGCATTGAGCCCGTCCAGCTGGGATGCGATAGAGGCATGGGTATCCTTCTCGATATCCTGGGCCAATACCATCAGTGCGTTTGCCGCGCCACTGTAGGCGGCGCGGGCCTGTTGCAGTTTCGAGTCGCTCTTCAGCAGTGTATCGAAGAGCCTGCGATTGTCCGCCAGCACCGCCTTGACGGCCTCGGCATAGGTGGACTTGGCGAAGAAGCCTTTTCCAACCTTGCGTTCGCCCAGCAGCTTGGACTCGGCAATCTGCTCCAGGTAGAGCTCGAGGTCGTTGTAATTGTTCTGCGCCTGTTCCAGCAATGTTGCATCGCCAGGTGTCTTGATCAGCGCCTCCAGGTTGAACAGCCGGCTCAGCAGGGCCAGGCGAGCCTCGGTGGTGGCGGAGACGATGTCCCATTCCTCGCTGTCGCGCACGTCCGTGGTGTCTTCCTCGGTGCGGTTGATGTTCCATTCGGCGTTGACCAAGGCCTGACTGGCGATCTCTTCCGCGCTGATCAACAGGTCCTTGGTATGAGCCACCAGTTCCTCCATCTGCTGGTGCTGCTCACGGAAGCACTTCTTGAGTTGCAGGAGGTTGTTTCTGACCTGATTGAATGCCTGCATGGAGTTGCCCAGCCCGGCAAGGCGCTTTTCCGCCACCAGTCCGGCCGAGCTGATGTCCTGCATGGCCGAGCGCATCAGGGCCTGGCCGCTGGCGAGCTTCCTGCGATTCTGTTCGTTGTCGTTGCGTAACAGCTCATCCACGGCGATGAGCTGGGTCTGTACCCCACGTATGCCCTTGTTGATCGCCCCGGTAGTCTGTTGCACGGGGCCGGTAATCAATCCCAGCGCAAGGCTGAATTTGTGCACGGCAAAATAGCCGACGGCACCGCTGGCCAGCAGGAGCAGAACCATGCCGAGATAGCCCGCACCGATTTTCTGGGCAATGGAGAGTTTGGGCGTAAGCGTCATGGCAACTTCCGGAAAAACAATATCAGGTACTTGGGTACTGCTTTGAGGGTGTTTCGGCCGGCGGCGGAAAATCTTTAAGGGGGATTGGTGGCATGGGAGACCGGAGCGGTTACAGGCTGTATCTTCCGCGTCGGGCTATACTGCCCACCTCTGTACCAGTTAAGGGGGTGTGTCGATGTTTACCGGGATCATTCAGGCCGTGGGTGAGGTCCGGACCCTGGAATCCCGGGGCGGGGATCTGCGCCTGCACATCCGTGGCGGTGGCCTGGACATGGGTGATGTGGCCCTGGGCGACAGCATCGCGGTCAACGGGGTGTGTCTGACTGCTGTGGAACTGCCCGGATATGGCTTTGCCGCGGACGTATCGAACGAGACCCTCTCCCTCACCTCGCTGGGCCGGCTCAAACCGGGCAGTCGGGTCAACCTGGAGAAGGCCCTGACTCTGCAGACCCGCCTCGGAGGGCACCTGGTGTCCGGGCATGTGGACGGGCTGGGGGAGGTGATCGAGCGGCGCGACGATGCGCGCTCGGTGCGTTTCCGGGTCCGCGCACCGGACGAACTGGCCCGTTACATTGCGCACAAGGGGTCGATTACCGTGGACGGTACCAGCCTGACAGTCAATGCGGTGGCGGGTGATGTGTTCGAGCTGAATATTGTGCCGCATACTCTGCAGGAGACCATCATGTCGGAATACCAGCCGGGCCGGCAGGTCAATCTCGAGGTCGACCTGGTGGCGCGCTACCTCGAACGCCTGTTGCTGGGGGATGGGGCGGCCGATCCCAAGTCGGGGGGCGTCGATCTGCAGATGCTGGCCAAGGCGGGCTTCAGGATCTGAGTTCACACGCCCGGCGATACAGGCGTAACAGCCGAAGCCCGGCCTGGTCGGGCGTGTTGCCGAAGACCACGATGCCATCCTCGTGGCCGCCCATGCTGAAAACCCCCGCTTCCCCGGCCGGGGATGTCTGCACCAGACGTTCCACCTCCAGGGCCATGGCCGGGGTGCCATAGGCGGCGTCCGGGACCGTGGATGGCAGGCCGAGGTCTTTGCTCCGTCGCCATATCAGCGGGCTGTGCACGTGGATGACGAAACGCACGTCCGGCAGCAAGCTGTATAGCTGGCCATGGGTGAGTGACTCGGATGACGGGCGGCACGGACCCTGCGACCTTACCCGGTTGCTTGCGATGTTGAAATCGCGCACCCAGGCAATGTCATGCCTGGTCAGGTCCGCTTGCCCCCCGGTCTGGGTGCCGGTGACCAGAAAGCCCTGCTTTTTACGTTGGCTGATATTGCCGTAGGCCGCGCCTTCGTATCGATCCGGATGCTGCCCGATCAGGTCGAGAGCGTGACAGATGCCGAACCAGTGAATCAGGGCGTCGCCGGAGAGGCTGGAGGGCAGTGCGATGTCCTGGCGTTCGAGTTGGTACTTGATGACGCCTTCGGGTTCGATATCCATGGTAGTTGGCCCAATAGTCAGGGCTCCGGTATCCAGGTTAGTTCTACTTTGTCATATTGGCGATTTCAGATACACAGGGTGGGGTCGCGTGGCTCCATGTGCCACGCCGTGAATCCATCCCTAGAGGCTCGACGGCCGCATCCCTGCGGCCGACGGGCACATAAAGCCACGCCACCCCGCCATCTTCAGGGGAATATGACAAAGTAGAATTAGCAACGCACTGGAAAGTGGGGCGGGTTAGATGACGTTACCCTGGCCCAATTGCTCGCAACGGTAATGGTGGATCAAAAGAATGTTAGAATCCACTGTTCGCTCAAACAGAAGTAGCCAAATGGGACTGAACAGCACAGAAGAGATTATCGAGGATCTGCGCCAGGGCAGGATGGTCATCATCATGGATGACGAGGATCGTGAGAACGAAGGCGATCTGGTCATGGCCTCGGAGAAGGTGACGCCGGAGGCGATCAACTTCATGGCGCGCTACGGGCGGGGTCTGATCTGCATGACCATGACCCGGGAACGCTGCCGCCAGTTGCGTCTGCCGTTGATGGTCAACACCGACAACCAGCTCGAATCGACCAATTTCACGGTCTCGATAGAGGCGGCCGAGGGCGTGACCACGGGTATCTCGGCGGCCGACCGTGCGACCACGGTACTGGCAGCCGTCGCGCCCGACGCCAAACCACAGGACCTGGTGCAACCTGGGCACATCTTTCCCCTGATGGCGCAGCCAGGCGGGGTGCTGGTGCGGGCCGGGCACACCGAAGCGGGTTGCGACCTGGCGCGACTGGCCGGCCTCGAGGCGTCCTCCGTGATCGTGGAGATCCTCAACGAGGACGGTACCATGGCGCGCGAGCCGGACCTGCAGAAGTTTGCGGCCGAGCACGATCTCAAGATGGGCACCATCGCCGATCTGATCCAGTACCGGATCAAGAACGAGAAGACCGTGGAACAGGTCAGCGATTGCCTGCTGCCGTCCGAACACGGGGATTTTCACCTGTACGCCTACCAGGACATCGTGGGCAACGATATTCACCTGGCCCTGGTCTACGGGGGCATCGATCCGGAACAACCAGCCTTGGTGCGGGTGCACGTGCAGAACAGCCTGTGCGATCTGTTCGAGGGCACCCACGAGTGCGGCTGGCCGCTGCGTTCCGCCATGGACTATGTCGCGGCGCAGGGTGGCGGTGTGATCGTGGTGCTGCGCAATTACGATACGGCGCGGGATATCGTCAACCGCATCGAGGAGTTGAAGCACGGCAAGAAGCCGGAACCCAGGCCGGACGGCAAGTCGTCGAAGAATGACGAGGACCTGCGCACCATCGGCGTGGGGGCGCAGATCCTGGTCGATCTCGGGGTGCGCAGGATGCGCGTGATGAGTGCGCCCAAGCACCTGCACGCATTGGCCGGTTTCGACCTGGAAGTCACCGAATTCGTGAATACAGAAGAGAGCTGAACAATGACTATCAAGACCATCGAAGGCGGCATGACCGTCACCAATGCCCGTTTCTGCGTAGTGGTGGCGCGCTGGAACAGTTTCGTCGTGGACAGCCTGGAGGCCGGCGCGATCGACACGCTCAAGCGCCATGGGGCCAAGGACGCGGATATCACGGTGGTGCGTTTGCCGGGTGCCTTCGAGATGCCGCTGGTGCTGGAGAAGATCGCGCAGAAGGGCGAGTACGACGCCATCGTCGCGCTCGGCGCGGTGATCCGCGGCGGCACCCCGCACTTCGAGTATGTGGCCGGCGAGTGCGTGAAAGGCATGGCCCAGGTCACCCTCAAGCACGGCGTGCCGATCGCCTTCGGCGTACTCACGGTGGATACCATCGAGCAGGCGATCGAGCGTGCCGGTACCAAGGCCGGCAACAAGGGTGGCGAGGCCGCCGCCAGCGCCATCGAGATGGTCAATCTGCTGCGCAAGCTGTGAGGCCGGTGTGAGCCGGCAACGCAGCAAGGCGCGCAGCCTGGCGGTTCAGGCTATCTACCAGTGGCAGATGGCCGGGCAGCCGGTGCCCGAGATCATCGCGCAGTTCCTGGCCGAGCAGGCGGGCAGGAAGCTGGATGCCGACTATTTCCAGGTACTGGTTTCCGGTGTCACCTCGGGCCTGGCGCGGATCGATGGGGCCCTGTCGGGTTTCATGGATCGCGATATGGAACGGGTCGATCCCGTGGAACGCGCCATTCTGCGCATGGCCGGCTACGAGCTGCTCGAACATCCCGAGATTCCCTACCGGGTCGTGATCAACGAGGCCGTCGAGCTGGCCAAGGTGTTCGGCGCGGAGCAGGGGCATCGCTTTATCAACGGCGTGCTGGACAAGGCAGCGCGCAAGTTGCGCCCGCTCGAGATGGCGGCCCAGAACCCCTGACCGGTATGGCCGGTGAGTTCGAACTGATCCGGCGTTTTTTCCAGGAAGCGACCTCATGTCGATCCGACGTCCTGTTGGGTATCGGGGATGATTGTGCCTTGCTACAGCCGCTGGTGGGCAGTGCCCTGGCGGTCAGCAGCGATACCCTGGTCAGCGGCCGCCATTTCACGCCGGACGTCGATCCGGAGGCGCTCGGGCACAAGGCCCTGGCGGTCAACCTGAGCGATCTTGCGGCCATGGGGGCAGAGCCTGCCTGGGTCAGCCTTTGTCTCACCCTGCCGCAGGCCGACGAGGAGTGGCTTGCCGGTTTCACGCGGGGCTTTGCGGGGCTGGCGGATGGTTGCGGTGTGCAGCTGGTGGGAGGTGACACCACGCGCGGCCCTCTCAGTGTCAGTGTCATGGTGCAGGGCTTTGTGGATCCGGCGCGCGCCTTGCGCCGGGGCGCCGCGCGTGCGGGGGACCTGGTCTATGTCAGCGGCACCCTGGGTGATGCCGGTCTGGCGCTGCGCTGCCGTCAGGATCCGCACATGCAGCGTTGGCTTCATCCGGCGCTGGAGGAACGCCTGGACCGGCCCCTGCCCAGGCTGGGATTGGGCATGCGCCTGGGTTCGTTCTCCCGCTGTGCCATCGATATCTCGGATGGTCTGGGAGCCGACCTCGGTCATGTCTGCGAGATGAGCGGTGTGGGCGCGCTACTCGACCTGGAGCGTCTGCCGATGTCCGATCATGTGCGGGCTTACGTGGAGGCGACGGGCGACTGGCCCGTGGTGCTGTCGGCCGGGGACGATTATGAATTGGTATTCACCGTTCCGCCGCAACACGCGGCCGTGTTCGACGAGGCCACTGCTGCCTGGGATGTACCGGTAACCCGGGTCGGTGTCATCGAGCAGGCCGGCGGACTGCGCGCCAGGGCCCCGGATGGCGGGATCATTGAAGAGGTGAGCGGCGGTTATGAGCACTTCCGTGCCTGAGCGGCTGCCGCGGCCCGATCTGCGCCATCCCCTGCATCTTCTGGCCTTCGGTTTCGGGGCGGGTCTGTCTCCCTGGGCGCCGGGCACCATGGGCACCCTGGTCGCGATACCCGTCTACCTGGCATTGAGGCCGCTGCCCCCTGATCTCTACCTGGCGGTCACCCTGCTGGTGATCGGCGCGGGCATCTGGATCTGTGGCTGGTCGGCGCGCCGGCTGGGGGTTCATGATCATCCCGGGATCGTGTGGGACGAGATCGCCGGTTACCTGGTGACGATGATCGCGGCCCCGGCGGGCTGGCCCTGGGTGCTGGTCGGTTTCGTGCTCTTCAGGCTGCTCGATATCCTCAAGCCCTGGCCCATTGGCTGGCTGGACCGTCGGCTCGGCGGCGGGCTGGGCATTATGCTGGACGACGTGGCGGCCGGTATCGCCGCGATGGCCTGTGTGCAGCTTGGATCACATTTTATGGCGGGAATCTGAACTATAAAACAAACTTCAATCAGGCGATTTACGAGCGACGGCGCGATGGCACGTATGGTTCTTCTTGTTGCGGTTCTGGCTTGGGGCGTCACATGGGCGGCCTCCCAGGTGCGCGTGCTGGCGCTGTTTCCCGGCAAGGCGTTGCTCGAGATCGACGGACAGCGCAGGGTTTTGGCACAGGGCAGGCAGTTTGCCGGGGTCGAGCTGATCGAGGCCAGTCCACGCGAGGCCCGGGTGCGCATCGGTGGCCGGGTCGAGACCCTGCAGCTGGGAAACGCGGTGGCAAGCCGTTATGCCCGTCCGGAGAAGGAGGAACTGCGCCTGCTGGGCAACGGCAACAGTTTCTTCGCCGATGCGCTGATCAATGGCCAGCCGGCGCGCATGCTGGTGGATACCGGCGCCACTACCGTGGCACTGAGCGAGACGCAGGCCAGGAAACTAACAGGCTGTTGAAATTCGCCGCCTGAAGTGGAAGATACCGGTAAGGAAGGAAGAAGGACGAGCAGTACGATGCGTGGCCCGGATATTCAACAAGATGCCCTGTTCAGCACGGTCAGCC
>JAKRWE010000007.1 GCA_024712425.1 Chromatiales bacterium | reverse complement strand
AGGCACCACATCTTCCATCCACTGACCGCCCGGAAAAGCGAGAAGCGGATGAAATATTCGGGTTAGACTTCGGCAGACTGCCCCTGTTGGAGTTTCTGTATGGACTACGATATCGCCATCGTTGGTGCTGGCCCCGCTGGTCTGGCGCTGGCCCGAACCCTTGCGGGCACCCCCCTGCGCGTCGTTTTGATCGAACGCCAGGACGAGGAAGAGCTTGCCAACCCGCCGATCGACGGACGGGACATCGCACTGACCCATCTGTCGCGCAGGATCCTGCAGCGGATCGGTGCCTGGGAGCACATTCCGGCACAGGAGATATCCCCCCGCAGAAGGCAAAGGTGATCGATGGCGATTCGCCCTATACCCTGAATTTCGACGACAGCGGCCATACCGGTGAACCGCTGGGTTACCTGATTGCCAATCATCTGATCCGTAAGGCCCTGTACGAGGTCACCGCGCCGCTGGAGGGTGTCGAGATCCTCGCCGGCAGCGAGGTGGAATCGGTAACAAGCAATGCAGAGCGCGCCGAGTTGGTGTTGCGCGGCGGGCGCCGCCTGAGCGTGCGCCTGCTGATAGGCGCGGACACCCGCTTTTCCCGAACACGCCAGCAGATGGGCATCGGCGCCGATATGAAAGATTTCGGCCGGGTTGCCGTGGTATGTTGCATGCAGCACGAACTGCCGCACCAGAACACGGCCTGGGAATGCTTCCATTACGGCCGGACCCTGGCGATCCTGCCCATGCTGGGCAATGCCTCTTCCATCGTCATCACCGTGCCGGCCAACGAGGCGCCGGATATCGTCGCCATGGATGAGGCGGTGTTCAATGCCGATATCGAACACCGGTTCGGGCAACGTCGTGGCCGGATGCAGCTGACCGGGGAACGTTTCAGTTATCCCCTGGTGGCGGTACACGCCAACCGTTTTGTCGCGCGGCGCTTTGCCCTGATCGGGGACGCGGCGGTTGGCATGCACCCGGTCACCGCGCACGGGTTCAATCTCGGCCTGAGCGGCGTCGATCTGCTGAGCGCCGAGATCCGGCGCCTGGCCGAACGCGGCGCGGACATCGCCGACCCCGCCGCCCTGGCGCGCTATCAGTCGCGCCATCGTCTCGCCACCCTGCCCCTGTTCCATGGCACCAACGGCATCGTCGGCCTGTTCACCGATGACAGCGGGCCGGCGCGCCTGTTGCGCAAGGGGGGTGCTGCACCTGAGCAACCACCTGCCGCCGGTAAAGTGGGCCATCCGTAACAAGCTGGTCAGCCGCGGACACGTGGGCGGGCCGCTATTGGCGCTGTTGAATTGATGTGCGTCAAAAAGCGTGGCCGTTTGGTATGTGTCTTGATATTGGTCAAGTTTTGTTCGGCTCAAGTTTGAAACTGTTGCAACCAGACGGAAAATAAGTTTTTTACCAGGATTAAATGAACCAGGTGCCCAACACACTGCCAGACCGGAATCGCCGGGCCCTCCTGAGGAGGCGGCTCCGCTCGGGGCATGTCGTACGCCCACCCTGGGCGCTGCCCGAGGCGGTGTTCCTGGAGAATTGCACCCGCTGTGACGATTGCGTCAAGGCCTGCCAGGAAAAGGTCCTGATGAGCGGCGATGGCGGTTACCCGGAAATCGATTTTTCGCGCGGTGGCTGCGCCCTATGCGGGGATTGCGCCGAGCAGTGCAGGGCCGGAGCCTTCCAGGCGCCGCCGCGCAAGGTGGAATCTGCCTGGACCCACCGGGTATCGATCAAGAGCAACTGCATGTCACTGAATAGCGTGGTGTGCCGCACCTGCGGGGACGTGTGCGGCGAACATGCCATTCGATTCCAGTTGAAGGTGGGTGGGGCGGCAGCCCCGTTACTGGATATTTCCGCCTGTACGGGGTGCGGGGAGTGCATTGCGCTGTGCCCGGTACAGGCCATTCAGGTCGACTTTTCCGAGATTGACCACTTGGGGGGATCACCGGATGCATGAAGAAGAAATCAACATATGTGGCGTGCTGGTGCATGCGCGCCAGCAGCAGGCGGAGCAGGTACGGGAACAGTTATGCACCCTGCCGGGCACAGAGGTCCATGCGGTAAACGACGATGGGCGCCTGGTGGTGACGGTGGAGGACCGGGGCAAGTACCGCTGTGTCGACACCATCACTCAGTTCAACGACGTGGAGGGCGTTATCTCCACCTCGCTTATCTATCAATACACAGACCATGACCCATTTGTACAGGAGTCGGCATCATGAAACAGACACGGCGTGACTTCATCAAGACCAATGCCATCGCTGCGACCGCTGCGGCTGCAGGTGTCACCATACCGGGAATCAAACAGGCAGCAGCAGCGGCCGACGATGCCCTGAAGATCCGTTGGGACAAGGCGGCCTGCCGCTTCTGTGGCACCGGGTGTTCGGTGCTGGTCGGTGTTCAGAACGACCGGGTGGTGGCCACCCAGGGTGACCCGGATGCCCCGGTCAACAAGGGCCTGAACTGCATCAAGGGCTACTTCCTGTCCAAGATCATGTACGGCAAGGACCGTCTCACCCAGCCGCTGCTGCGCAAGCGCAACGGCAAGTACGACAAGGAAGGCGACTTCGAGCCCGTCTCCTGGGACGAGGCCTTCGACATCATGGCCGAGAAGTGGAAGGCCGCGATCAACAAGAGCATGCAAGAGAACAAGGGCAAGCCGGTCGACAAGATTACCTCGCGGGTCGGGATGTTCGGCTCCGGTCAGTGGACGGTGTGGGAGGGTTACGCGGCCTCCAAGTTGTACAAGGCCGGTTTCCGCTCCAATAACCTGGACCCCAACGCACGCCATTGCATGGCCTCTGCCGTGGGCGCCTTTATCCGCGGCTTCGGCGCGGACGAGCCCATGGGTTGCTATGACGACCTGGAGCACGCGGACGCCTTCGTGCTGTGGGGTTCAAATATGGCCGAGATGCACCCCATCCTGTGGTCGCGCCTCACCGACACCCGCCTGACCAAGCCGGGCTGCGAGGTGCATGTGCTGTCGACCTATGAGCACCGCTGCTTCGAGCTGGCCGACAACGGCATGGTGTTCATGCCGCAGACGGACCTCGCTATCCTCAACTACATCGCCAACTACATCATCCAGAACAAGGTCTACGACGGCGAGTTTATCGGCAAGCACGTGCAGTTCACCAAGACCCCGACCGATATCGGCTACGGTCTGCGTCCGAACGATCCGCGCGAGAAGCGGGCCAGGAACCGGGCCAAGGGCAAGCTCACCAAGATCAGCTTCGAGGAATATGCCAAGTCGGTCGAGCCCTATACCCTGGAACATGCATCGAAGCTCTCCGGGGTGCCGGCCGAGCGTCTCGAACGCCTGGCCAGGCTGTATGCCGATCCCAAGAAAAAGATCGTGTCCTACTGGACCATGGGCTTCAACCAGCACACCCGTGGTGTCTGGGTGAACGGCCTGATGTACAACGTGCACCTGCTGATGGGCAAGATCTCGGAGCCCGGCAACGGCCCGTTCTCGCTCACCGGTCAGCCCTCGGCCTGCGGTACGGCGCGCGAGGTGGGCACCTTCGCGCACCGTCTGCCGGCCGACTACGTGGTCAAGAAGAAGGCGCACCGTGAGTTCGCCGAGAAGATCTGGAAGCTGCCGGAAGGCACCGTTCCGGGCAAGGTCGGATATCACGCAGTGCTGCAGAATCGCATGTTGAAGGACGGCAAGCTCAATGCCTATTGGGTGATGTGCAACAACAACATGCAGGCCGGCGCCAACATGAACAACGAGACCTTCCCGGGCTACCGCAACCCGGACAACTTCATCGTGGTCTCGGATCCCTACCCAACGGTGACCGCGATGGCGGCCGACCTGATCCTGCCCACCGCCATGTGGACCGAGAAGGAGGGGGCCTACGGCAACGCCGAGCGGCGCACCCAGTTCTGGCGTCAGCAGGTGAGTCCGCCAGGCGAGGCCAAGTCTGACCTGTGGCAGATGATGGAGTTCTCCAAGCGCTTCAAGACCGAAGAGGTCTGGCCGGAGGAACTGCTCGAGAAGGCACCCGAGTACAAGGGCAAGACCCTGTACGAGGTGCTGTATGCCAACGACCAGGTCAACCAGTTCCCCTACGACGCCAGTACGGTGCAGGACGAACGCGGCAATATCTACCAGAACCACGAGTCGGCCGATTTCGGCTTCTATGTGCAGAAAGGGCTGTTCGAGGAATACCGTCGCTTCCAGCATGAGGGACCGAAGAAGGGGCACGAGCAGGCGCCGTTCGAGATGTATCACAAGGCGCGCGGCCTGCGCTGGCCGGTCATCGACGGCAAGGAGACCCTGTGGCGCTACCGCGAGGGCTTCGACCCCTATGTCAAGGCCGGCGAGGAAGTGAGGTTCTATGGCAAGCCGGACGGGCGCGCCAACATCATCACGGCGCCCTATGAGCCACCGGCAGAGAGTCCGGACAACGAGTTCGACCTGTGGCTGTGCACGGGGCGCGTGCTCGAGCACTGGCACTCCGGTTCCATGACCCGGCGGGTACCCGAGCTGTACCGCGCCCTCCCGGATGCAGTGATCTTCATGAACCCCGAGGACGCCAAGGCGCGTGGCCTGCGGCGCGGCATGCCGGCCAAGGTGCAGAGTCGTCGTGGTGAGATTACGGCGCGCATCGAGACACGCGGTCGCAACAAGCCGCCCAGGGGGTTGATCTTCGTGCCTTGGTTCGATGCAAGCCGCCTGGTCAACAAGGTGACCTTGGATGCCACGGATCCGCTTTCCAAGGAAACGGACTACAAGAAGTGCGCGGTCAAGGTGGTGAGGGCCTGAAGGGGGCGCTCCTGAGCAGGGCAGACAACGGGTTTGATCGATGAATGAGGCCAGCAAAAAATCAGCCGACGCGGCACGCCGCAAGTTCCTGACGGATATCGTCAGGACCGCGGGCGGGGTCGGCCTGATGGCCTTGGACGTCGGCCTGTTCGCGCGTCAGAGCGCGGCCCTGCCCGCCACCGCGATCCGGCCGCCGGGCGCACTCCCCGAGGACGATTTTCTCGGTGCCTGCATCCGTTGCGGCCTGTGCGTGCGCGACTGTCCCTACGACACCCTGCGTCTGTCGAAGCCCGGCGAGCCAGTGCCGACTGGCACGCCCTATTTCGTGGCGCGCGAGGTGCCTTGCGAGATGTGCGAAGACATTCCCTGCGTCGCGGCCTGTCCGAGCGGGGCGCTGGATCGCAAACTGGAGAAGATCGACGATGCGCGCATGGGGCTGGCGGTCCTGATCGACCAGGAGAACTGCATCGCCTTCCAGGGCCTGCGTTGCGAGGTCTGTTTCAACGTCTGTCCCATCCGCGGCAAGGCGATCACCCTCGAGTACGAGCACAACCGGCGCAGTGGCAAGCACGCGCGCTTCCTGCCGGAGGTGCACTCCAATGCCTGCACCGGCTGTGGCAAGTGCGAGGAGGCCTGCATCCTGGAGGAGGCCGCGATCAAGGTGTTGCCGGTGCACCTGGCCAAGGGGGAGCTGGGTCATCACTACCGTCTGGGCTGGAAGGAGAAGCAGCGGGCCGGCGGGGCATTGGTGAGTCCGGATCAACCGCATCACTACAATCTGCCAAAGAATCTCGATTGCGACCTCCAGGGACAGGGGCTGCTCAAGAAAGAGGGTGACAAGGAGGTTCCCTATTCGAGTAATCCGCTCGACACCCTCAACCGCAAGGGTGGCCTGTGATGGACCCCAGGGAACGCAATCCAGGGCAGGAGGCGGTCGAGGCCAAGGGCTGGCTGGCGGCCAACCGCTGGCTGATCCTGCGCCGTACGAGCCAGCTGGGCCTGTTGCTGCTGTTCCTGCTCGGTCCGTGGTTCGACATCTGGATCGTCAAGGGCAACCTGGCCTCCAGCCTCACACTGAACACATTGCCGCTGACCGACCCCCTGCTTTTGTTGCAGGAGCTGCTGGCCGGGCAGTGGCCGGTGAGTACCGCCTTCATCGGCGCCGCTATCGTATTGACCTTCTATTTCCTGGTCGGCGGGCGCGTGTACTGTTCCTGGGTCTGCCCGGTGAATCTGGTGACCGACAGCGCGGACTGGTTGCGCCGGCGTCTGGGACTGCGGGGCGGTGCACGCTTCGAACGCGCCACGCGCTACTGGATGCTGGGCGCGGTGCTGATGCTGGCACTGGTGACCGGCACCCTGGCCTGGGAGTGGATCAATCCCGTGTCCATGGTGTTTCGCGGGCTCATATTCGGCATGGGTCTGGCCTGGTTCATGGTTGCAGCGATTTTCGTGTTCGATCTCGCCGTGTCCCGGCGAGGCTGGTGCAGTCACCTGTGCCCGGCCGGGGCCTTTTATGGGCTGCTGGGCAGGGGCGCGCTGCTACGCGTGACGGCCGACAGGCGCGAGGCCTGCGACGACTGCCTGGACTGCTTCGTGGTGTGCCCGGAACAGCAGGTCATCCGGCCGGCACTGAAGGGGACCGGCAAGGGTATCGGCCCGGTCATCCTGTCCGGTGAGTGTACGAACTGCGGTCGTTGTATCGATGTATGTGCTCAAGACGTGTTTCATTTCACCACCAGATTCAATAACCACCCGCCCTTGGTTGGGCATGATGAAAAAAGCGAGGTTCTGCCATGAAAATGCAAGCGATGCTGAAGATGGTGCTGCTTGGTGCAGTGCTGGTAGCGGCCACCCAGGCACTGGCCAGCCATGTGCAATCCCTGCGCGGGGATACTGATCTTACCGACGAGGCGACAGCGCCCGAGGTTCAGTACTACAACAAGGACGGCCAGCCGATCGATCGGAACTATGTGCAGCAACCGCCGCTGATTCCGCACAAGATCGATGGCTACCGGATCACCATCAAGCACAACAAGTGCCTGAGTTGCCACAGCTGGAAGAATTACAAGAGCAAGAACGCCACCAAGATCAGCCAGACCCATTTCGAAAGCCGTGACGGCTTCGTGCTGGCCAATGTCTCGGCGCGTCGCTACTTCTGCACCCAGTGCCATGTCCCGCAGACCAATGCCAAGCCACTGGTGGAGAACGAGTTCAAGCCGGTCGAAGTGCTGCGCCACTGAAACAGCAGCGGGTAAACACCTAAAAAGACAGGGGCTGTCATCATGTCAACGTCAAAGATTAAAAAGTTTGGTCTTGCCTGCCTCGCAGTGGGTGCGGTCATCGGCATCATCTTCTGGGGTGGTTTCAACTGGTCCATGGAGCTGACCAACAACGAGGAGTTCTGCACCTCGTGCCACGAGATGAAGGACAACGTCTACCAGGAATACAAGACCACGATCCACTACTCCAACCGGTCCGGCGTGCGCGCGACCTGCCCGGACTGCCATGTGCCCAAGGAGTGGATCCACAAGGTGATCCGCAAGATCCAGGCGAGCAACGAGCTGTACCACAAGGTGATGGGCACCATCGACACCCGCGAGAAGTTCGAGGCGCATCGCCTGGAACTGGCCAAGCACGTGTGGAAGACCATGAAGGAGACCGATTCCCGTGAGTGCCGTAACTGTCACAAGTACGACTACATGGACTACCCCTCGCAGGGCCGGCGCGCCATCCAGCAGCACACCAAGGGCTTCGATGAGGGCAAGACCTGTATCGATTGTCACAAGGGCATTGCGCACGAGCTGCCGGATATGTACGAGGAAGACCCGAGTGCGGTACTGCTCAAGCATTGATATCGGTTGAAAGGTGATGATGAAGCAGAAGGTAGTCGGGGCAGTGCTGCTGCTCGGCCTGGTGTCGGCGTCGGCCCTGCAGGCAGGCGAGGCCATAAGCGATACCCCTGACGTGCTCAAGGCGCGCGCTGGTAAAGGAACCGGGCGGCTCGCTGAAGAAGGAACTGAAGGCGGCATTGAAGCGTGACGGAGCGGCGGGTGCGATCGAGACCTGTCATCTCAAGGCCCCGGACATCACCAAGGGCGTTGGCGACCGGGCGGGCTGGACGGTACGCCGAACCCCCCTCAAGGTCCGCAACCTGGAGGATACTCCGGACAAGTGGGAGCTGAAGGTCCTGGAGATGTTCGAGCAGCGCAGGCAGGCCGGAGAGTCACTCAAAAGCATGGAGTACTCGGACGTGGTGCTTCAGGGCGACAAGCGCCTGTTCCGGTACATGAAGGCGATACCGGCCGGAAAGGTGTGCCTCCAGTGCCACGGCAGCGATCTCAAGTCCAAAGTGGCGGATCAGCTCGACAGCCTCTACCCATTCGACCAGGCAAGAGGGTTCAAGGTGGGTGATATCCGCGGCGCCTTCAGTCTGAGCCGCGAATTGTCCGACTGACTTGACCATGATCAAGGAACGAAATTTCCCATGATGACATTTTCCTACCGGGAGTAGGGTTCGACGGCTCCGGACTTGCGCACAAGCCGGCCGACGTAGTTTTCAGCAACACACAGCTCATTGAGCGGGAGTATTGATAATGCGCTTACCAAAACAGCCAATACAGCGGCGTGCCGGGATTGTGGGGGCGGTCGGCCTTTCGGTTGCAGCGGCCCTGACCTCGTCGGCAGTGATGGCCGCCACGCCATACAAGGACATCAAACCGGCAGACAACGTCAACGGGCGAACGGTTACCGAGTTCGTCAGTTCCGAGTGCGGTGGTTGCCACAACCCCAAACTCACCGGCGCCACCGGACCGAACATCACCATGGAGCGTCTGCGCCATGGCCTCAAGGGCAAGGCGGCCAAGAAGGCCGGTCGTTATACCTACCCGATGAACGAGGAGTTCATCTACCAGACCATCTACAACGGCCGTGCGGGAACCTCGATGCCGAAGTGGAGCTCCGATGCCAACCCCATCGGCAAGGCGCTGACCGAGAGCGAGATGAAGGCCATCGCGCAGCACGTCTACAACGTGCCGCCACCCAAGGATTTCCACTGGGGCATGGCCGACATGATGAAAACGCTCCAGACCCTGGAAGGCGGCAAGCGTGCGCATGAGCATACCGCGCAGCGGGTCGAGGACGTGGACAACCTGCTGTTCGTTACCGAGCGTGAGAACTTCTCGGTGGCGGTGATCGATACCGATAAGCAGGATGTGATCGCGCACCTGCCGGCAGGCGCCCGTGCCCACGGTTACACCTTCAGCAAGGACGGTCACTATGCCTACAACCTGGGGCGTGATGGCTGGCTGTACCAGTACGACCTGCACACCCTGCAGGCCACGCGCAAGGTGCGCCTCGGCCTGGATGCGCGCGGTATCGCCATCTCCGACAACGGAAAGTACCTGCTGACCGGGATGTACATCCCGACCCAGGCCGTGGTGGTGGACGCTATCACCCTCAAGCCGCTCAAGATCATCGACACCCATCATGTCAAGGATCCCGATGGCGATATGGTCGATTCGCGTATCTGCTCGGTCAACGACGTGGATCCGGACAAGGTCGGGCCCTATTTCCTGATGGCCCTCAAGGAGGGTGGACAGGTATGGCGCATCGACTGGAGCAAGCCGGACTTCCCGGTCACCAAGGTGGCCAATGTCGGCAAGATCCTGCATGACGGCTTCCTCACGCCGGATAACAAGACCTTCTACCTCGCTTCGCAGGGCTCCAACTGGGTCGCGGCGATCGACGTGGCAAGCATGAAGATCATCAAGCAGATCAAGACCGGCATCAAGCCTCACCCGGGTGAGGGTGCGGTATGGGAAGAGGATGGCGTGGAATACGCGGCCACTCCGCATATCGGCGAAGGCAAGGTTAGCATCTGGCGCACCGATACCAACAAGATCGTTGGCACCGTCAAGACCGGTTCGCCGGGCCTGTTCATCCGTGCGGCACACAACATGAAGTACGTGTGGGCCGATGCGGTGTTCCCGCCCAAGCCGAGCGAGATGACCGTGTTCGAGCGCAAGCCGCCCTTCAAGCTGGTCAAGTACATCAACGACGGCACCCAGACCCTGCACGCCGAGCCGGACAATGACGGCAAGTTCGTGTACGTCTCGGACTGGAAGGAGAACGTGGTACGCGTCTATAACGACGAGACCCTGAAGCTGGTCAAGACCATCAAGGGGGTCAAGACCCCGACCGGTATCTTCGCGGTTCATCGCCGCCACGAGACCGGTGGGCACTGATCCGTCCCTATCCAGTCACCCTGGCCGGTATTCCCGGTCAGGGTGGCTGGAGACGGGAATCAGCCACAAGGGGCGGATACCGGGTATCCGCCCTTTTTTTCTGTCCAGATGCGATTGAATTGACCATGGTCAAGGGTCGTCCGGGCAGACTTCTCTAGCATGGGTTCCGACAGATTATGACGCGGAGCGATGTGATGCGTGAACATGGCGAGCAAGGCAGGGTGTTTCTGGTGGGCGCGGGTCCCGGGGACCCGGAACTCCTGATGTTGAAGGCGCTGCGTCTGCTTCGGCAGGCCGATGTGGTGGTCTATGATCGCTTGGTGTCGGCGGCCGTCCTGGACCTGGTGCCTGAAGGCGTGTCGCGCATCAGCGTCGGAAAGGCTGCCGGTCACCATAGCCTTCCGCAGGATCAGATCAACGAGCTCCTGGTGCGCCTGGTGCGTGGCGGCCGCTGCGTGGTGCGCCTGAAAGGGGGCGACCCCTTCGTATTCGGCCGTGGCAGCGAAGAGGCCCTGCGCCTGAAAAAGGCGGGCATCCCGTTCGAGGTGGTGCCGGGCATCACGGCGGCCACTGCCCGCAGCACCTATGCCGGTGTCCCGCTGACCCATCGGGGGGTGAGCCGTGGCGTCAGGCTGGTGACCGGGCATCTGCGGGAGGACCAGGAGATCGAGCTGGACTGGCGCGCGCTCAGCGATCCCGAAGCGACACTGGTGATCTATATGGGGCTGTCCAACCTGGGGATACTGCGCGAGCGCCTGATCGGGGCGGGCCTGGATCCGGATATCCCGGCCATGGCCGTGCAGAACGGGACCCTGCCCCAGCAGCGCAAGCTGCGTGGAACCCTGCGCAACCTGCCCGAACGGGTGGCCGATGCCGGCATGGGCGCGCCATTGCTGATCATCGTTGGCAGGACAGTGGCGTTGGCCGATGAGCTGGACTGGTTCCAGACGGAGGAATTTCCACAGGAGGAGCGCCATGTGGCGGCGGTTTGCCTACCCCGTACTTAGCATGATGCTGGTTGCGCAGGCGGTTGCGGCGTCCCCGGGGCCTGCCCGGCAGGTCGAACTGCTCTCCATTCTTCAGCAGGACTGCGGGTCCTGCCACGGCCTTACTCTCAAGGGGGGGCTGGGGCCTTCGTTGTTGCCCGATCATCTCGGAGGCAAGACCCGCGACATGCTGGTCGCAACCGTGCGTGAAGGAAGGCCCGGTACCGCCATGCCGCCGTGGAAGCCGATCCTGAGCGATGCCGAGATCGGCTGGATCGTGGATCAACTGCTGGCCGGCAAGGGGGCGCCGCAATGAACGTCGATAGAGAGCATGATGCAGGCGATGCCCTGGTGGCGGAATTCAGGACCATCGGTTTGGTCCTGCTGTTCCTCAGCGGGCTGCTGTTCTCTTTCGTGGCAGACGCCGCGCTGCCCTGTCGGGGTACCGGTGATCTTGCGCTGATCATCGAACGCGCGGACGGCGCCGTGCGTGTGGTCGAGACCACGCACAACACGATCCTGGGCCGGGTCGAAGGCCTGGGCGATTTGTCCCACGCCTCCGTGGTTTATTCACGGGACGCCCGTTTTGCCCATGTCTTCGGCCGCGACGGGGGGCTGACCAAGGTGGACCTGCTGGAACGGCGTATCGACAAGCGGATCGTGCAGTCCGGCAACAGCATCGGCGGCGCGATATCGCAGGATGGTCGGCTGATCGCGGTGTCCAACTACACCCCCGGCGGCGTGCGGGTGTTCGATGCCGACACCCTCGATCCGGTGGTGGACATCCCCGCGGAATACGCCCCGGGGGTGCGCTCCAAGGTGATCGGCCTGGTGGATGCCCCCGGGCAACGTTTCGTGTTCGCCCTGTGGGATGCCGGCGAGATATGGGTTGCCGACATGCATGAGCCACAGCACCCGAAGGTCACGAAGTTCAAGCATATCGGCAGGAATCCCTACGATGGCATGATCACCCCGGACGGCCGCTACTACCTGGCCGGCCTGTTTGGCGAGGATGGCATGGCGCGGCTCGATCTGTGGCATCCGGAGCGCGGTGTGCAGCGGATACTGGAACATTACGGCCGGGGCGACAAGAAGCTGCCGGTGTACAAGATGCCCCACCTCGAGGGCTGGACGGTGGCCGGAACCCGAGCCTTTGTGCCGGCGGTGGGTCACCATGAGGTACTGGTCATCGATACCCTGACATGGACCGAGGTCGCCCACATCCCGACCTATGGGCAGCCCGTGTTCGTCATGGCGCGCCCGGATGCACACCAGGTCTGGGTGAACTTTGCATTTCCCAACAACGAGGCGGTGCAGGTCATCGACACCGAGAGCCTGAATGTCATCAAGACACTGAAGCCCGGCAAGGGGGTCTTGCACATGGAGTTCGAGCCGCGTGGGGAGGAGGTGTGGATATCGGTTCGTGACAGGAACCAGGTTCAGGTCTATGACACGGCAACACTGGAGCAGGTGAAGACGCTCCCGGTATCCAAGCCCAGTGGCATCTTCATGACCGCTCGGGCGCACCGGATCGGCTTGTGAGGGCCTGCCCGCCATGACCACTGCACAGCCGTCACTCGATGAAATCCAGCGCCGCCTGCTGAATGATTTTCAGCATGGACTGCCGCTGACGCCTCGCCCGTTCGAGCACATGGCCAGGGAGCTCGGGACCACCGAGGAGGCCGTACTGGAATCTTTGCAGGAACTGCAGCAGGCGGGCATCGTCAGCCGCGTTGGACCGGTGTTCCATCCCAACCGGGTCGGTGTCAGCACCCTGGCTGCCATGGCGGTTCCGGCGGAGCGGCTGGCCGGGGTTGCGGAGCTGGTGAGCGCCTATCCCGAGGTGAATCACAACTACGAACGCGAGCACGCCTACAACCTGTGGTTCGTGGTGACCGCGCCCAATGAGCGGGCGCTGCTGGGGGTACTGGACGAGATCGAGGCCCGTACCGGGCTCAGGGTGCTCGACCTGCCGATGCTGGACGACTACTTCATCGACCTGGGTTTTCGACTGACATGGGATTGAATGTGACACAGCTTCCAATGGGCGAAGGGGGTGCCCGGCAACGTCTGATTGCCGCAATACAGGGTGGCCTGCCGCTGGCGCCCCGGCCCTACGCCGCCATAGGTGAGTGTATCGGCCTGAGCGAGCAGGAGGTGATCGAGGGGATTCGCGAGCTTTTCGAGCAGCAGTTGCTCAAGCGCATGGGCGTGGTCGTACGACATCGCGCGCTCGGTTACCGCTCCAATGCCATGGTGGTGTGGGATATCCCGGACGAGCGCCTGGATGAACTCGGTCCCTGCATGGGGCGTTTTTCCTTTGTGACGCTGTGCTATCACCGCCCGAGGCACCTGCCGGTATGGCCCTACAATCTTTTCACCATGATCCATGGCCGCGACCGGGAGGAAGTGCTTTCCCGGATCGACGACCTGGTGGCGTCATGCGGACTGGAAGCGGTGCCCCACGAGGCCCTGTTCAGTCGGCGCTGCTTCAAGCAGCGGGGTGCCCGCTATGTGGCCGAGGCCCGCTCAGTGTCCGACAGGGAGGCGCGGCCTTTGCAGGCAGGCGAAAAGGTCGTCATATGATCACGCTGACACCGCTTGCACGGGAGGTGATAAACCGGTTTCAGGGTGGCTTCCCGATCTCCGAACGGCCCTACTCCCAGATCGCGGCCGAACTCGGAGCCACGGAAGCTGCCCTGACTCAAACCCTGGAGGCCCTGCTAGAGCAGGGTGCCCTGAGCCGATTCGGTCCGCTCTATGATGCCGCCCGCCTGGGCGGTGGGTTGACGCTGGCGGCAATGACCGTACCTGAAGCGGTGTTCGACAAGGTGGCAGCTCAGGTCAATGCGCTGCCCGAGGTGGCGCACAACTACCGGCGCGAACACGTGTTGAACATGTGGTTCGTTGTCGCAACCGAGAGCCTGGATGCGGTGCCGGAAGTGCTTCGGCATATCGAACAGATGACCGGTATCGAGGTGTACAGTTTTCCCAAGGAGCGCGAGTTCTACCTCGGCCTTTGGCTGCAGCTCGACGAAGAGGGCGGTGTCAGTACCGTGCCTGCGCCGCTCCATGCGGGGGGTGGATCGATGATCCCGGACGACCTGGACCGCCGGATCATCGCGGCCACCCAGGATGGCCTGCCCCTGCAGGAGCGGCCCTATGCGTCGGTCGCGGAACGACTCGGTGTGACCCAGGCGGATGTCATCGCCCGGATGTCGCGTATGCTGGAGGCGGGCGTGATCCGGCGTATCGGGGCCATACCGAATCATTACCGCCTGGGGTTGCGTGGCAACGGCATGACCGTGTGGGACGTGCCTGATGACGAGGTGGCGGCGCTCGGTGCGCGCATCGGACAGCTCGACTTCGTGAGCCACTGTTATCAACGGCCGCGCTATCCCGGCGTCTGGCGTTACAACCTGTTCGCCATGGTGCATGGAACCGGCCGCCTCGAGGTGTTGACCAAGACCGAGCAGTTGGCGGCCCTGCTGGATGGTCATTACTATGCCTACGACGTGCTGTTCAGCGGCGCGGTGTTGAAAAAGACCGGCCTGCGTCTGGCGGCCTGAGGAAAACGCATGTTTCGAATGACACGCTATATGCAGGCCCTGAGTGACGCCGTCCCGGCCGGTAGGCAGCCACGGGCGGGCGCGCCGGGCGGACCGGTGGTGATCTGGAACCTGGTTCGTCGTTGCAACCTGACCTGCCGGCATTGCTATGCGACCTCGGCCGACAAGGATTTCCCGGGCGAGCTCGATACCGCGCAGGTCTATGACGTAATGGACGATCTGAAGGGGTTCGGCGTGCCCGTGCTCATCCTCTCAGGGGGCGAACCCCTGATGCGGCCGGATATCTTCGATATATCGCGCCGCGCCAAGTCCCTGGGTTTCTATGTCGGCCTGTCGAGCAATGGCACCCTGATCGACGAGAACAACATCGACGACATTGCGGCGATCGGCTATGACTACGTGGGGATCAGCCTGGATGGCCTGGGCGCGACCCATGACTGGTTCCGGCGCCGCGAAGGAGGCTTCGAAGAGGCCCTGCGCGGTATCCGCCTGTGCCGCGATGCGGGCATCAAGGTAGGTATGCGTTTCACTCTGACCCGCGACAATGCGGCGGACCTGCCGGGCCTGCTCGATCTCATGGACGAGGAGGGCGTCGACAAGTTCTACCTGTCACACCTCAACTATGCCGGACGTGGCAACAAGCACCGTGAGGACGATGCGCATCACCGCATGACGCGGGATGCCATGGACCTGTTGTTCGAACGTTGTCTGGGGCACATCGAGGCGGGCCACCCCGGGGAGTTCGTGACCGGGAACAACGATGCCGATGGCGTATACCTGCTGCGCTGGGCGGAGCGCCGGTCCCCCCGGGATCGGGTGCAGCGCCTGCGTGCCATGCTGGAACGCTGGGGGGGTAATGCATCGGGCGTCAATATCGCCAATATCGATAACCTCGGCAATGTACATCCGGACACCATGTGGTGGGAATACAAGCTCGGCAGTGTCAAGGAGCGTCCTTTCTCGGTGATCTGGTCCGATACCCGGGATCCGCTGATGGCCGGGCTGAAGCAGTCGACACGTCCGTTGAAGGGACGTTGCGCCGAATGCGCCGGGCGTGCCATCTGCGGCGGGAACAGTCGCACCCGTGCCTGGCAACTGACCGGTGACTTCTGGGCGGAGGATCCCGGCTGCTATCTCAGCGACGCGGAGATCGGTGTGGCGGATCATCCGCCGCGCATGCCCGTGACGCCTTATCGCAGGAAAGCTGCCCAGCAACAGGAGGATGCCACGGCATGTGCCGATTCAGCCGGATCCTGAAGCTTGTCCTGATCCTTTTGTGGGGCCTGGGCAGCGTCGCCAATGCCTCGTCTGCCATGACGTTGTTCAAGAAGAACTGTGCGGAATGTCATGGCGAGGATCGCCTGGGCCGGATGGGCCCGGCCCTGCTGCCACAGAACCTGTCCCGCCTGAAGAAGGCGCAGGCGGTCGAGGTGGTCACCCATGGCCGGCCATCCACCCAGATGCCGCCCTTCGCCGGTCGACTCAGCGAGCAGCAGATCCGTTCACTGGTGGACCTGGTCTATACGCCCTTGCCCTACACCCCGACCTGGGGAAAGGAGCAGATGGCGGCAACCCACAAGGTGTTCATCCCCCTGTCCCGGCTGCCATCGAAGCCGGTGCATCATGCAGACCCGATGAATATGTTCGTGGTGGTCGAACTGGGGGATCATCATGCCACCATTCTCGATGGTGACACCTTCGAGCCGCTGACGCGGGTCAAGACCCACTTTGCCCTGCACGGCGGGCCCAAGTACTCCCCGGACGGGCGTTTCGTCTATTTCGGCTCACGCGACGGCTGGGTCAGCAAGTTCGACATGTGGAGCCTGCAGTACGTGGCCGAGATCCGCGCCGGGATCAACACCCGCAACCTGGCGGTGTCCGGTGACGGGCGCTACGTGATGGTGGCCAATTACCTGCCGCATACCCTGGTGCTGCTGGATGCGTCGGACCTCACGCCCATCCGGGTCATCCCGGTCAGGGAAGATGGTGGAAAGGAGTCGCGCGTCAGCGCGGTTTATGATGCGAGTCCCAGGCACAGCTTCGTCGCCGCACTCAAGGACATTCCCGAGGTGTGGGAGATCGCCTACGGGAAGCAGGGCGCACAGGCCGGCTCCTTCCCCATACGCCGTATCCGTCTCGATGACTACCTGGACGATTTCTTCTTCGATCAATCCTATCGCCTGTTGATCGGCGCGGCACGCGATGACAAGCAGGGGCAGGTGATCGATCTGGACCGCGGGCGGCCTGTCGCCAGCCTGGACCTGGGCGGCATGCCGCACCTGGGGTCGGGCATTACCTGGAACTACCGGGGACGCCCGGTGCTGGCCACGCCCAACCTGGCCAAGGGCGAGATCAGCGTGATCGACATGCAGACCTGGCAGACCATCAAGCGGATCAAGACCGACGGTCCCGGCTTCTTCATGCGCAGCCACGAGAACACTCCCTATGCCTGGGTGGACGTGTTCTTCGGGCCGCACCGGGACGAGGTGCACGTGATCGACAAGCGAACCCTGGAGATCGTGAAGACCCTGCGTCCGGTCCCCGGCAAGACCGCGGCCCATGTGGAGTTCGACAAGGACGGGCGGCATGCCCTGCTCAGCATCTGGGACATGGACGGCGCGGTGATTGTCTACGATGCGAGGACGTTAAAGGAGGTCAAGCGCTTGCCCATGGTCAAGCCGTCGGGCAAGTACAACGTGCACAACAAGATCACCCGCTCGGCGGGTACCAGTCACTGACCCGGGGGCTGTACAGGCGGGCAGGGGTAGTGGAAGGACGACTGCAGCGAGTCCTCCTTCAGCGCGCACACGTCAGCGGCCCGTTCCAGTGAGGGCAGGTCCAGGATCCGTACATGTCCACCCTTGATGGCGATGATGTCCTGTTTTGTGAGGTTCTTGATAATGCGCGAGAAGGTCTCGGGCGTGATCGACAGCCGCGATGCCAGTACCTGCTTGGCGATAGGGAGGTCGAAATCCGTGGAGCCTGGCGGCCGCATCTGCAACAGTGAGGCAGCAACACGGCAGGTGGCGCTGTGCAGGCTGAGTTCGTCGATCTCGCGCAACAGTCCGCGCAGGCGCTGGCTCATATCGCCCAGAAGAAGAAAGCAGGTGTCGATCGAGTCCTTGAGCATGTCCGCAAAATCGGCGGTATCGATGCTGATCAGCTCGGCCGAGGTCAGCGCCTCGGCACCTACCGGATAGTGCGGCTGTTCCAGGAACATCAGGGCCTCGGCGAAGGTGCTGCCCGGGGTGATCACCTCGATGACTTTTTCGTTGCCCGCCGGTGACAGGCGGAATAGCTTTATCTGGCCCCTGATGACCAGGTAGAAACGTTTTACCGGATCGCCCTGCTCGAATATGGACGCCCCCTCTTCGATTTGCAGGGCCAGTGCATGTTGCACCGTTCTCTCGAGCTGCTGGGGTGTCAGCTTGGCAAACAGCGGGTTGGTCAGCAGGGCGTTCTTGATCGATTGCATGGGGGCAGCGTGGCTTCTGTTGAATGGTGTATTGTATTACAGACGCCATATTTTCTAAAAAATGTCGTACATTTGGAAACCTAAGGGTTCGATCAGGCCGCTGAGTGACATTCACTTGACGAAAATCAAGGGAAATCCCTCAGGACTTGGATGAAATGGGATCACCTTAATCACTGCTTGAAGGGGGCAACAATGTCACAGGCTTTCACAAAGGCCATGGCGCGGAACATATTCTATGGAGGGAGTCTGTTCTTCTTCCTGTTGTTTCTCGCTCTGACCTTCGATACTGAATCTGCACTCCCGGATCGGGACAATCGCCAGGCCATTACGGAACAGGTCGCCATGGGTAAAGCCCTGTGGGAAAAGAACGACTGTATTGGCTGCCATACCCTGCTGGGCGAGGGTGCCTATTTCGCGCCCGAGCTGGGCAATGTGTACAAGCGCTTCGGCAGCACCGATGCGATCAAGGCCTTTATCAAGGGTCGTCCCAAGGACGGCATTCCGGGCCGTCGCAGCATGCCGCAGTTCAATTTCTCGGATGAGGAGCTCGACGCGATCGCCGCGTTCCTGAAATACGCATCCGAAATCAGCAATGCCAACTGGCCGCCGAATATCCAGGGCTGAGCACAGAGGAGTATCGAGTCATGCAATATCAATCCCAAAGGGTGGCAAAGCCCTATTTCATTGCGGCCATCGGGCTCTTTGTCGGACAGATCCTGTTCGGCCTGGTGATGGGCCTGCAATATGTGATGGGGGACTTCCTGTTTCCCGAGATCCCTTTCAACGTGGCCCGCATGGTCCACACCAACCTGCTGATCGTGTGGCTGCTGTTCGGCTTCATGGGCGCCGCCTATTACTTGGTGCCCGAGGAGTCGGAACGGGAGCTGGTCAGCCCCGGACTGGCCCTGGCGATGTTCTGGATCTTCCTGATCGCTGGCGCGCTCACCATTGTGGGTTATCTGTTCGTTCCCTATTCCACCCTGGCGGATATGACCGGGAACGACATCCTGCCCACCATGGGGCGTGAGTTCCTGGAGCAGCCGACCATCACCAAGCTGGGTATCGTGGTGGTGGCCCTGGCCTTCCTGTATAACATCGGGTTCACCATCCTGTCCGGGCGCAAGACCGTGATCACGCTGGTGCTGCTGACCGGTCTGACCGGCCTGGCGGTGTTCTTCCTGTTCTCATTCTACAACCCGGACAACCTGGTCAAGGACAAGTTCTACTGGTGGTGGGTTGTTCACCTGTGGGTGGAAGGCGTGTGGGAGCTGATCCTGGGTTCCATCCTGTCCTTCGTGCTGATCAAGACCACCGGCGTGGACCGCGAGGTGATCGAGAAGTGGCTGTACGTGATCATCGCCATGACCCTGATCACCGGCATTATCGGTACCGGCCACCACTACTACTGGATCGGCACACCGGAGTACTGGCAGTGGTGGGGCTCCATCTTTTCCGCCATGGAGCCGATTCCGTTCTTCATGATGACGGTATTCGCCTTCAACATGGTCAACCGTCGGCGCCGCAATCACCCCAACAAGCCAGCGGTGCTGTGGGCCCTGGGTACTGCGGTGATGGCGTTCCTCGGCGCCGGTGTGTGGGGCTTCCTGCATACCCTGGCACCGGTGAACTACTATACGCACGGCACCCAGATCACGGCGGCACACGGCCACATGGCCTTCTACGGGGCCTACGTGATGATCGTGCTGACCATGATCTCCTACGCCATGCCGATGCTGCGTGGGCGTGAGGCCGCCAACAGCGGTCGCTCGCAGGTCGTGGAGATGTGGGGCTTCTGGTTGATGACCGTGTCCATCGTATTCATCACGCTGTTCCTGACCGCCGCCGGCATCCTGCAGGCCTATCTGCAGCGCATGTCGGAGACGCCGCTGCCGTTCATGGTGGTGCAGGACAAGATCGCCCTGTTCTACTGGCTGCGGGAGATCGCCGGTGTTGTCTTCATCATCGGTTTGATCGTGTATGTGGCGAGCTTCTTCGTCGGCAGCCGTGAGCCGGAGGCGACGGTGAATACCGCCGAAGCCTGACAGCCATCCCCGGCGCCAAGCAACCCGGCACCGCGAGGTGCCGGGTTTTTTTGGGCCTGGCGATTACCCTTAAGACAGCAGGGTTTTACGATTTCTAAATGTCGGGCAGGGTCCCGTCATCTAAGTTCGCAACTCACTGAAAAGTGAGGCGGGTGGTCTGCCCGGAAAAACGCCGTGAATACATCCATGTAGGCTCTACGATGGCATCCCTGCCGCCGAAGTTTTCCGAGCAGACCACCCGCCTCACCCGAGTTAGATGACGTTACCCTGAAATGTTGGGTCTGGCGGGTTGGTGCCAGAATGTGATCAATCCATTATCAACGAGGTTCGGGCATGGAGATGGCCGCTGCTGTAGAAACCCAGAACATGGAAGCCGGAGTTCGTCGCTATCCCCCTGGTGACCTGGCGCTGTGGATCTTCATCCTCGCCGAACTGTCGGTATTTGCTGTCTTTTTCGCGGCCTATGCCTTCACCCGGGCCCACCACGTCGAGTTGTTCAACACCTACCAGGCCACCCTGGATCGCAATTCTGCCCTGGCCAATACCCTGGTGCTGATCACGGCCAGTTATCTCGTGGCGCGGGCCGTCGGTGCCATTCAGCTGGGCAACACCCGCACCTCGTCCCGCTGGCTGTGGGCGGCGGTGGGCATGGCCATGCTGTTTCTGCTCATCAAGGGCCATGAATATGCCCATCATTTCGAGGAGGGTGTCCGGCTCAGCACCAACACCTTCTATATGTTCTACCTGTCGCTGACCTTTTTCCATTTCATGCACGTGATCCTGGGCATGATCGTGCTCATCGTGTTGGCAGTCCGAACGGGAAGAGGGCACTATGACGCACAGGAGTATACCGATATCGAAAGTGGCGCCAGCTACTGGCACATGGTCGACTTGGTATGGATGGTCCTCTTCCCGCTGGTGTATGTAATGCAATGAGCAGTCAAACATCACAACGTCCCTCGATGCGTGGACCCACACTGGTCTATCTTCTGTTATGTGCGCTGACGCTGTTTACCTGGGGTGTGGCGCGGTTCGGGCTGCACGGTCTGGGGGCCAGCCTCCTGGTGCTGGGCGTGGCCCTGGTCAAGGGGCAGTTCATCGGTGACTGGTTCATGGCCCTGCGGGGTGTCAGCGGATTCTGGCGCTGGGCGGTGACGGTATGGCTGCTGTTGATAGCGGCACTGGTGGGGAGCGCATTCATGATCACGAACGGGGGATAGCATGACGAAGAGCGGGCTGCACACGGCGGCGGAAGAAGAGATGACAGATCTGCCGTTCTACCGGGAGCACGGCAACGAGGTGGCCCTGTTCGAACGCGCCTGGAAACACCAGTTGCCGGTGCTGATCAAGGGGTCGACCGGGTGCGGCAAGACCCGTTTCGTACAGTACATGGCGGCCCGTCTGGGACGTCCCCTGTATACCGTGGCCTGCCACGACGACCTCACCGCTGCCGACCTGGTCGGCCGGCACCTGATCGGCGAGGGCGGTACCTACTGGAGCGACGGACCGCTGACCCGCGCGGTGCGTGAGGGTGCGATCTGCTACCTGGACGAGGTGGTGGAGGCGCGCAAGGACACCACGGTGGTCCTGCATCCCCTGACCGACGACCGGCGCATCCTGCCATTGGAGCGTACCGGGGAGACCCTGCAGGCGCCGCCCGAGTTCATGCTGGTGGTGTCCTACAATCCCGGTTACCAGAACCTGCTCAAGGGCATGAAACCCTCCACCCGGCAGCGCTTCCTGGCCATGAGCTTCGATTTTCCGGATCCTGACCTGGAACTCGAGGTGGTGCAGGGAGAGACTGGCATCGACGGGGAGACCGGGGCGCGGCTGGTTCGCCTGGCCAATGCGTTGCGCGCACTCAAGGATCACGATCTCGAGGAGGCGGCCTCCACGCGCCTGCTGGTGTATGCGGCAACCCTGATCCAGAGCGGCTTCGACCTGCGCGAGGCCTGCCAGGCGGCGCTGGTGGAGCCGCTGACCGATGATGACGTCACCCTGCAGGCGTTGATGGAGGTCGTGGATGCCAGCCTCGGGTGACGCAGGGCGCGGGCAGGGGGTCGCGGTATTCGCCGAGGCGCTGTACCTTGCAAACCTGTTGCTGTTGCCCGGTTTCTGCTTCGTGGTGCTGCTATGGCTGTGGTGGAAGGGGCGCGGCAGCGCAGCCGCACTGGCCAGGGCGCACCTTTCGCAGACCGTCTCGGCCAGCCTGTGGGGCGGCCTGCTGCTGGTGCTGGTCAACCTAATGATCCTGTTTCTGGGCGGTTACCGGGGGCCACATGTCTGGGTGGTCGTGATCACCTATTTCACCCTGGTTCATTCGATGCTGGTGGTATTCGGCGCCTATGGCCTGGCCAAGGCGATGGCCGGTCAGTGCTGGCGCTTTCCCCTGGTGGGCCGCCCCCTCCCGGCCGGTTGCGAAGGGGCAGGTTGAATGGAGGAGCATGTCGGCGCACTTTGGCATCGCCTGATCACTCGCCTTGCCGAGACACATTTCCCGCAGGCGGCGGTGCCGCTGCCGGAGGTCGAACAGACGGTCAGCGTGTTGTTTCGTGCGCTGGGCGGCGATGGCGGGCTGCAGATTACCAGCGCCGAGGCCAGCGAACATGGCGCGCGCCGGAGCTGGTTGCAGCGTCTGGCAGGCAGCCACAGCAAGGTTAGCCTGGCGTGGCGTGATGAGCAGTTCCTGCGCCTGCCTGCGCAAATCGACTGGATGCCCAGCCGGGAGCTGAACCGTGATCTCTACCTGTGGCTGGCGGCCCTCGCGGCCGGCGTCGACGAGACGGGTGGTGACTGGCTGGTGGACAACCAGGCCTGGGTGGTGCAAACGCTGAGACGCTTTCCGGGGCTGAAATCGCGTTACCGGCGCCTGGTCGAGGCACATATCGGGACCCGTCCGGTCCCTGAGCGCCTGCCAGCGGACGAGGCGCGGGCGGAGGAGGCGATACGCCGGGCATTGCAGGAGCCGGGATCGGTGCAGCGGTTGCCGCCGCCGCGCCGTCCGCCTCAACCGGTTCCGCTGTGGCTGCATCCCGACCCGCCGGGCATGCCGGCCGGTGGCGAGGCGGTGGACGATACGGATGATGTCGGGTCTGCTGAATCGAGGCAACAGGAGGTGGAGCAGCTGCATCGCCAGGCAGAGCGTACCGAGCAGCCGGACAGTGACCGCGGACTGGTCACCGTGCGCATGGAGAACATCTTCACTTGGGGCGAGTTCGTCAAGGTGGACCGGGGCAGCGAGGACGAGGAGGATGCCGATCGGGCCGAGGATATCGCGCGTGATCTGGACCGGCTGGCGGTGAGCCGGGGCGGAAAGCGGGCCAAACTCACCCTGAGATTCGATCTCGATCTGCCGCCGGATTCCTCGGATGACCAGATCCTGGATGGTGGGATCCTGGTCCCCGAATGGGACTGGAAACAGCGGCGACTGCTGCCCGGGCGTTGCCGTATCGTGCCCATGATGGCCGCCGATGCGCCGGCCGTCGAGCTGCCGGAACGGCTGCAACGGACCGCGCGGCAGCTGCGTGCCCAGTTCCAGGCGCTGGCGCCCGCGCGTGTCTGGTACCGGGGCCAGCCGGATGGACAGGATGTCGACCTGGATGCCTACCTGCGCTTTGCCAGTGACCGGGCTGCCGGCCTGGCGGTGCAGGATGACCGCCTGTATCGGGAGATGCGCAGTGGTGCGCGCGACCTGGTGTGCGCCCTGATGGCGGACCTCTCATTGTCCACCGACACCTGGGTGGACGACGAGCAGCGGGTCATCGACGTGATCCGTGACAGCCTGTTCCTGTTTGCCGAGTCGTTGGCGGCCACCGGCGATCGCTTCGGGCTCTATGGCTTCTCCTCGCGCAAGCGTGACCCGGTGCGGGTGCATATGCTGAAGGATTTCGACGAGACCCACGGTGGGGCGGGACGTGGCCGGATCCAGGCCATCCGCCCCGGTTATTACACCCGCATGGGCGCGGCCCTGCGTTATGGCAGTGAACTGCTGGCCAAGCAGCCGGGTGGGCGGCGCCTGTTGCTGGTGCTGACCGATGGCAAGCCCAATGACCTGGATCAGTACGAGGGGCGCTACGGTATCGAGGATACCCGTCAGGCGGTGATCGAGGCGCGTCGTCTCGGGCTGCAGCCCTTTTGCGTGACCATCGACGCCAAGGGCAATGATTACCTGCCCTACCTGTTCGGCAAGGGCGGTTATGTGGTGATACGGCAACCCTCGGACCTGCCCAGGGAATTACCGTTGCTGTATGCGCGCCTGACGGTCAATTCCTGATCTCGCCACCCCGGCCCGCCCGCTCCGCTCAGTGACGGAAGTGGCGCATGCCGGTAAACACCATGGCCATGCCGTGCTCGTTGGCCGCGGTGATGACCTCCTCGTCGCGCATCGAGCCGCCGGGCTGGATCACGGCCGCGATGCCGGCTTCGGCGGCATTGTCGATACCGTCGCGGAAGGGGAAGAATGCGTCTGATGCCATGACCGAGCCTTTTACCGCCAGGCCGGCATGCTCGGCCTTGATGCCGGCGATGCGCGCTGAATTGACCCGGCTCATCTGGCCTGCGCCCACGCCGATGGTCATGTCGTCGCGCCCGTACACGATGGCGTTGGACTTGACGAACTTGGCCACCCGCCAGCTGAACAGCAGGTCGCGCATCTCCGCCTCGGTGGGCTGGCGTTCGGTCACTACGCGGGTCTCGTTGAGCAGCTGCAGGTCGGCGTCCTGTACCAGCAGGCCGCCATTGACGCGCTTGTAGTCGAGCCGGTGCAGCGATTCCGCCGCCCACTCGCCGCAGGCGAGCAGGCGCACGTTCTTCTTGGCGCTGACCGCCTCGATGGCCTCGGCGGATACGGTCGGGGCGATGATGACCTCGACGAACTGACGGTCGACGATGGTCTGGGCGGTCTCGCCGTCGAGTTCGCCGTTGAAGGCGATGATGCCGCCGAAGGCCGATTCGGGATCCGTGCTGTAGGCCCGGTCATAGGCCTCCAGCAGGTTGTCGCCGATGGCGACGCCGCAGGGATTGGCGTGCTTGACGATCACGCAGGCCGGGCCCTCGTCGAACTGCTTGACGCATTCCAGGGCGGCATCGGTATCGCCGATGTTGTTGTAGGAGAGCTCTTTGCCCTGCAACTGGTGCGCGGTGGCGATGCTGGATTCCTCGATGTCCTGCTCGACGTAGAAGGCGGCCTTCTGGTGCGGGTTTTCGCCATAGCGCATGCCCTGCGCCTGGCGGAACTGCAGGTTGATGGTGCGCGGGAAGTCTTCGCGTGTGCCATCCGGATTGATGGCGCCCAGGTAATTGGCGATGGCGCCGTCGTACTGCGCGGTGTGCTCGAAGGTCTTGACCGCCAGTTCGAAACAGGTGGTGCTGCTGACCTCGCCATTGTTCCCGCGCATCTCCTGGATCACCCGCCCATAGTCGTGCGGATCGACGATCACCGCCACGTCGCGGTGGTTCTTGGCCGCTGCGCGGATCATGGTGGGTCCGCCGATATCGATGTTCTCGATGGCGTTCTCCAGGCTGCAGTCCGGGTCGGCCACGGCCTGCTGGAAGGGATAGAGGTTGACTGCCACGAGGTCGATGCGGCCGATACTGTGCTCTTCCATGACCTCGTCGTCGGTGCCGCGGCGCCCGAGGATGCCGCCATGGATCTTGGGATGCAGGGTCTTGACCCGTCCGTCCATCATCTCGGGAAAGCCGGTGTAGTCGCTGACCTCCATGACCTCGATGGCGTTCTCGCGCAGCAGGCGCGCGGTGCCGCCGGTGGACAGGATCTCGACGCCGGCTTGTGCCAGGTCGCGTGCGAATTCGACCACGCCGGTCTTGTCGGAAACGCTGATCAGGGCTCGGGTGATGGAGGGCATGGGCAGATACCTTTGAAAAAATCAGTCGATATTATACAGGGCCAGCTTCTTGCGCAGGGTCGCACGGCTGATGCCCAGTACGGTTGCGGCCCTGGTCTGGTTGCCGCCGGTATAGCGCATCACCCGCTCGAACAGTGGCTGTTCGGTCTGGGCAATGACCAGTTGATAGAGTTCGTTCGGCTCGGTGCTGTCGAGTTGATCGAAATACTCGTCCAGGGACTGGCGGACCCGTTCGCTCAGTGGCTCGGGTGATTTCTTCTTGCGGCTCATGGCGTGACTTCCTGCTGGGTACGGCTGTGGGTCGACGATATGCATGCTCATGCCGCCTGTTCCTCCTGTGGTGACAGGCTGTTGAAATAATCGTTTATGAGCCTGTTCTGTTCTTTGGTGGTTTGTGCCTGGCTGATGCGCACCCGGAAGGCATTGCTGCCGGCCTGGGTGCGGCTGTACCAGGCGATGTGCTTGCGTGCCACCCGTACGCCGTGTTCGCTTCCGTAGAAGGCATACAGCTGATCCAGGTGTTCCAGCAGCAGGTCCCTGATTTCGGCCGGTGTCGGCGGCGCAAGAGGCCGGCCGGTGTTCAGAAAATGTTCGATTTCGGCAAAGATCCAGGGCCGCCCCTGGGCTGCACGCCCGATCATGAGGGCATCGGCGCCCGTTGTATCGAGCACCTGGCGTGCCTTGACCGGAGTGTCGATGTCTCCGTTCGCGATCACCGGGATGGCCACCGCCTGCTTGACCGCCCGCAGGGTGTCGTATTCGGCCTCGCCGCTGAAACCGCAGGCGCGGGTACGCCCGTGCACGGCCAGTGCCTGGATGCCTGACTGCTCGGCGATGCGTGCGATCCGTACGGCATTGCGGTTCGCCCTGTCCCAGCCGGTGCGCGTTTTGAGGGTGACCGGCACCTCGACCGCGTCGACAACCGCCTCGAGGATACGCCCGACCAGGGGCTCGTGCTGCATCAACGCCGAGCCGGCCGCCACGCGGCAGACCTTCTTCTTGGGGCAGCCCATGTTGATATCGATGATCTGTGCGCCGCAGTCGGCGTTGATTCTGGCGGCCTCGGCCATGCGCTTCGGATCATTGCCCAGGATCTGTACCGAGATGGGATCGTCCTCGCCGCGGTGATCGAGGCGCTTGAGGGTCTTGCGGCTGGCATACAGGCTGGTGTCGGCGCTGACCATCTCGGAGACCGCCATCGCGGCGCCATGCCGGCGGCACAGCTGGCGGAAGGGGCGGTCGGTAACCCCGGCCATAGGGGCCAATATCAGCCCGTTCTGCAATAGATGTCCGCCGATCTGCATGGAGACCCTTTGGTGTACGAATTATTCTGCCGGAACGCGCCTGTCGGCGCGTGGGATCCGTCTCTTACGGACGGCGGACGAGCAAGTTTACGCCCCTGTCGGGGAAGTGCAAGCGACAGTGTTTGTATCATGAAGCCTTACAGAAAATCGAAGGTGAAGCCGCGCACCCGGGGCCCTGGATCCTCCATCGTCAGCTCGATAGTGATCACTTCGGAGGGGGTGGCGATGGCCGGCCCGGACCAGTCCGGCGGCAGGTACTTATCGGGTCGCAGCGTGCGCCGGGCGACCAGGCTGCCATTGCTGTCGAGCAGGGACAGTTGCAGATCGGGTAGTGGCTGGGGGAAGGCGGCCTCGTTGCGGAAACGCAGATACAGACGCAATGCCGGCGGGGTGCCGCTTACGGCCTGCATGTCGCGTTCCACGACCTGGTACAGGTCCGGCCTTGCCTGCCGGGTGTCTTCGCAGTCGAGCCAGGCGCACAGCTGGATGGCGGCGGGGCGGTGGATCCACAGGTCACGACGCAGCCAGGCGATCTGCGCCAGCAGGGCGACGAGCAGCAGGACCACCAGCAGCTTCTGCCACCACGGGGCGCGGCGGTGGCCGCTGGGATGCAGGGTGTCGCGCACATCCAGGGCGACCTCGTCTGCGGCCTCGAGTGCCGGCAGGTCGTCCGGTATATCGAACGGCAGCGGCGTTTCAGCGTCAGCTGGCGTGCCCGATCTGGCATCCGACACCTGGGCGGGGGAGGGTGGCGGGCTATCGTCCCTGTCCGGCCTGTCCAGCGCGTTGAAGACCCGGCCGCAGTTGAAGCAGCGCGCCATCCCCTGTGCCTCGCGGATCGCCTTTTTGTCGATTCTGTAGGTGGTGCCGCATTGTGGGCAGGACGCCTTCATCGGGTGCGGCCTCGTGGTGCCGGCCGCTCATGCACGGCGTGCGTGCAGCAGCACCCAGCCATCCTGTTCGATGGGTTGTGCAAACGACAACGTGTCGCTGTAGGCATCGATCACCTCGTCCGCCTGGTCCTGCAGGATGCCCGAGAGTACCAGTTCCCCCCCCGGGGAGCGACCAGTGATGAAATCACCGTCTGCAGGTCGATCAGCACATTGGCCAGGATATTGGCGATCACCAGCGGTGCCGGCGGGGCATCGAGTTCCGTGTCCAGTTGCAGCGTCAGCCTGTCGGCGACGCTGTTGCGCCCGGCGTTTTCGCGGCTGGCCAGGATGGCCTGTGGGTCATGATCGATGCCGATGGCCTGTGCGGCGCCCAGTTTCAGGGCGGCGATGGCCAGTATGCCGGAGCCGCAGCCGAAATCGATGACCGTCTTTTCGTCCAGGTCGGCGCCGTCGAGCCAGCCCAGGCACAGGGCCGTGGTGGGATGGGTGCTGGTGCCGAAGGCGAGTCCCGGGTCGAGGTCGACGATCACCGCATCGGCCTGCTCCACGCGATGCCCGGTGGGGCAGATCCACAGCCGTTCGCCAAACCGCATGGGACGGAAGCGTTCCAGCCAGGCGCGCTCCCAGTCCCGGTCCTCCAGTACCTCCAGCTGCAGATGCCGCCCGGTCTCGCGATCGAGGGCCTGGTTGATGCGGCTGCGCAGCTGGTCGGTATCTGTGTCCCCGCTGAACAGTCCGGTGACCCGGGTGGCGGACCACAGCGGCGTCTCGCCCGGTCCGGGTTCGAGCATGGGCTCGTCGCCCGCGTCGCCCAAGGTGATCGACAAGGCGCCCAGGTTCTCGAACAACAGCTCGATCAGCGGTGCGCGCGATTTGTCGACGACGAGGTGGGTTTGTATCCAGGACATGATCTATAAACCGCAAAGGCCGCGAAGTGCGCCAAGGTTTCAATGTTTTGCACGCTTGGCGTCCTTTGCGGTTAACTCATCACAAGCCCAGTTTCTTTTCCAGGTAGTGGATATTGACCCCGCCCGCGGCGAAGGCGGCATCCGCCATGATGTCGGCCTGCAGCGGGATGTTGGTCTTGATCCCGCCGATCACCGTCTCCGACAGGGCGCCACGCATGCGTGTAATCGCGACGTCACGGTTCTCGCCGTGGGTGATCAGCTTGCCGATCATGGAATCGTAGTAGGGGGGGACCCGGTAGCCGTCGTAGATATGGGTGTCGACCCGTACCCCCGGCCCGCCGGGGACATGCAGTGCACTGATGTCGCCGGGGCTGGGCATGAAGTTCTGCGGATCCTCGGCATTGATGCGGCACTCGATGGCGTGTCCGCGTACCCGGATGTCGTCCTGGGTATAGCTCAGAGCTTCGCCGCCGGCGATCAGCAGTTGCTCCTTGACGATGTCCACGCCGGTGATCATCTCGGTCACCGGGTGTTCCACCTGGACACGGGTGTTCATCTCGATGAAATAGAACTCACCGTTCTCGTACAGGAACTCGAAGGTGCCGGCGCCCCGGTAGCCGATCTGGCGGCAGGCCTCGGCGCAGCGTTCACCCATCTTTGCCCGCAGTTCCTCGGAGATGCCTGGGGCCGGGGCTTCCTCCACCACCTTCTGGTGGCGGCGCTGCATGGAGCAGTCACGCTCGGCGAGGTGGATGGCGTTACCATGCTCGTCGGCCAGTACCTGGAATTCCACGTGACGTGGGTTCTCCAGGAATTTCTCCATGTACACGGTATCGTTGCCGAAAGCGGCACCGGCCTCGGCCTTGGTCAGGCCGATGGCATTGAGCAGTGCGGCTTCCGAATGCACCACCCGCATGCCGCGACCACCCCCACCGCCGGCCGCCTTGACGATGACCGGGTAGCCGATCTCGCGTCCCAGCCGGAGTGTGCGTTCCTTGTCGTCGTCCAGCGGGCCGTCCGAACCCGGCACCGTGGGCACGCCGGCCTTTTTCATTGCCTCGATGGCGGTGATCTTGTCACCCATCAGGCGGATGGTGTCCGGACGGGGACCGATGAAGCGGAAGCCGGAACTCTCCACCCGTTCGGCGAAATCCGCGTTCTCGGACAGGAAGCCGTAACCCGGATGGATGGCGACCGCGTCGCACACCTCGGCGGCGCTGATGATGGCCGGTACGTTCAGATAGCTGTCGGCCGATGCGGCCGGGCCGATGCACGCCGATTCGTCGGCGAGGCGCACATGTTTGAGATCGCGATCCGCCTCGGAGTGCACGGCAACGGTGGCGATGCCGAGCTCGCGGCAGGCGCGCAGGATGCGCAGGGCGATCTCGCCACGGTTGGCGATGACGACTTTTTCCAACATGGCCTTACCCGATCACGAACAGCGGTTGGTTGTATTCCACCGGCTGGCCGTTCTCGACCAGGATCTGCAGCACCTTGCCGGCCTTGTCCGATTCGATCTGGTTGAGGATCTTCATGGCCTCGATGATGCACAGGGTGTCTCCCGCCGCCACGCTGGAGCCCTCCTCCACGAAGGGCTTGGACGTGGGGGAGGGGGCGCGGTAGAAGGTGCCGACCATGGGCGAGCGGATGATATGGCCCTCCGGCTCGGCCGGTGCCGCAGGCTCGCTGGCCGCTGGCTCCGGGGTGGCTGCAGCGGCCGGGGCCGGTGCGGGGGGCGCGGCAACCGGCGCGGCGGCCACCGGCATGGCGGTGCTGCTGATGCGGCTGATGCGCACCGACTCCTCGCCCTCGTGGATCTCGATCTCGGCCACGTCGGATTCTTCGAGCAGTTCGATCAGTTTTTTGACTTTGCGGATGTCCATAGGGGTTCCTGATAACGCGTTACGGGATCAGCTGACGCGCGCCAGCGCGGCAGCAAGGGCCAGTTCGTATCCCTGGGCGCCCAGTCCGGCGATCACCCCAACCGCGATGTCGGAGAGATAGGAGTGATGACGGAATGGCTCACGCGCGTGCACGTTCGAGAGGTGGACCTCGATGAACGGGATCTCCACGCCGAGCAGGGCGTCGCGCAGGGCGACACTGGTGTGGGTCAGGGCAGCGGGGTTGATGAGGATGAAATCCACACCCTCCTCGCGGGCCTGGTGAATGCGGTCGATCAGTGCGCCTTCGCCATTCGACTGAAAGCAGTCGAGTCCGTGCGGGCTGGCGAGGTCTTTCAGGCGGTGCTCGATATCGGCAAGGGTGGTGCTGCCGTAGGTCTCCGGTTCGCGGGTTCCCAGCAGGTTCAGATTGGGGCCGTTCAGAACCAGGATGCTCGCCATGTGACGCGTTACCTCGCCCCTTCTTCGGGGTAATTGTCGTTATTTGTGCCGAATTCGCACTGAATTGTGATCAATTCTGGGACATCGGATCGAGTTTGTCCAGAAAGAAGGCTATTCCTTTCCGCTAGATCCGCTCCGGTGTGGCATAGGTCCTGCGGCTGTGCTCGATGGCCTGTTTCAGCACGGGTTCGAGCTGCTCTCGGCTGATGCCGCCCTGGTGCCGGAGGGCGACCTTCCCGCCGGGTTCGGCGACCACGGTGAAGGGCAGTCCCTCGAAACGGTTGCCGAGCCGTTTCGAGAGCGCGATGGCGTCCAGGTTGCCCAGCAGAACGGGGTATACCACGCCATAGGAGTCGACGAATTCCTGGACCGGTTCCTTGTCGTCGATGGCGATGCCGATGAAGCGTACATTGTCAGCGGCATATTGCTGCTGCAGTTCCACGAACAACGGCGTCTCCTTGCGGCAGGGGGGGCACCAGGATGCCCAGAAGTTCAGGACCACGATGCGGTCTCCCCATTCGCTGCCGTTGTGCATGCGGCCCTCGAGATCCGGGTAGCTGAATGCCGGGATGGTGTTTAGCAGCGGGGTGCTGGCCTGGGTGTCGGCAGCGGTCGATGCGTCGTTGGACTGCAGGAGGCGGATGCCGAGGCCGGTGCCGGCACCGATCAAAAGGCCGATGATCGCAATAAGGAGAATCCGTGTGGGTTTCATTGGCTCACCTTGTTGGCATGGTCGACCAGCTGCGGGATGGTCGGTTCACCCACCAGACGCAGGTCCTTGCGCATCCTGCCCTGGCGGTCCCAGAAATACAGTGCCGGTGGCGCGGGCAGGTCCAGGTGCTCGATCAGCGCCTTGTCCTGGTCGTCCATGTGCGTGAGATCCGCCTGCAGCAGCACGAAGCCGGCCACGGCCTGCCGGACCTGCGGGTTGGGAAAGATCTCCTTCTCCATGGTCTTGCAGTAGATGCACCAGTCGGCGTAGAAGTCCAGCATCACCGGCTTGCCGGCCGCTTTCGCGGCGGCGATATCGCGATCCAGGTCGGCAATACCCTTGATGCGTTTGAACTGCAGGCCGATGTGTTCCGCAGTGCTTGCTGTCGCACCGCCGCCCGCCACCAGTCCCCGCAACGGTTGCGAGGTGTCCCTGCCGCCGGCGGCCACCCCGATCACGAAGCTGGCGCCGTAGATCAGCAGCACCACACCCAGGCCCTTCCACAGCTTGAACCAGCCGCTCGTCTGTTCGGGCAGCTGGCGCAGGGCGCCCATGTAGACGCTGACCGTGATCAGAAACGCACCCCACAGCAGCATGATGGTGGAGACCGGGATGTAGGTCGGGCTCATGCGCTCCAGGAAGCTGAGTGCCAGGGCGATCATGATCACCCCGCCGGTGGCCTTGACTGTGTCCATCCAGGTGCCGGCCTTGGGCAGCAGTGCGCCGCCGCCGGAACCCATCACCAGCAGCGGCAGGCCCATGCCGGTACCGAACAGCCACATCGCGAGGAAGCCATGCAGCATGTTGTCGGACTGCGCGGCGAAGGCCAGCATGGCCAGCAGCACGGGGCCGCCGCAGGGGCCGACGATCAGGGCGGAGATCACGCCCATCAGTCCAACGCCGATGACCGAGCCGCCCTTCTGGCGATTGCTCATTTCGTGCAGGCGGCTCTGCAGGCCGCTGGGCATCTGGATCTGGTAGAAGCCGAACATCGACAGCGCCAGGGCCACGAACAGGATGATGGCCGGCACCAGGAACCAGGGCGTCTGCAATGCAGACTGGATGCCCAGTGACTTGCCGACGCTGGCCATGACGATCCCGAGGATCCCGTAGGTGAGGGCGATACCCTGGGTGTAGGCCAGCGACAGCTCGAAGGCGCGGAAGGGGGTGACCTTCTCGCCGTGCCCCATGATCAGCGAGGTGAGGATGGGGATCATGGGGTACATGCAGGCGGTGAACGCCACCAGCAGGCCGAAGCCCAGGCTGATCAGCAGGGCCAGCCAGAAACTGGAGTTGTGCAGTTCGGCCAGCAGGCGGTCCTGCTCGTTGACCGGTTCAGCGACCGTGGGGGCGGGAGCCGGCTCAGCGGCGGCCGGGGCCGCAGCGGGCTCCACGCCGCTGGCACCGGTAGCGGCGGGCAGCAACACCTTCAGGTTTTTCCTTTGTGGCGGGTAGCAGATGCCGCGCTCGGCGCACCCCTGGTACGCGAGCATCACCTCGATCTCGGTGGCGTCTGTGTTGCTGCGCAGCAGCGGGATGCGCAGTTCCAGTTGCTTGTGGTAGACCGCGACGTCGCCGATGCTGCCATCGGGCTTGATGGAGTCCTTTTTGATATCCGCCTTGGGCATGTCGAAGGCGCCGAGGCGAACGCCCTCACCGCCAACACGGACCTTGACCTTGTCCTGGTACAGATAGGTGCCCTCGGCGATCTGCCAGCGCACCACCAGGGTCTTGCCGTCCGGGCTCTCCGCCTCTGGGCGGTAGGCCTGCTCCGGCGAGAGGATGTCGTCCTCCATGTCCAGCCCGAGGTTGTCTCCCAGGGCCGCCAGTTCATCCAGCGCATTCCGGGAGGATGCGGGGGGCGACGGTTCGGCGGCGGCCGGTGCCCCGGAAACCGCCGGCGCCGGCGCGGCAGCCGCCTGGTAGGGGACCGACACCGTCCTGACTTGCGGTGGGTAGCAGATGCCCTTGTCCGCGCAACCCTGGTAGCGCAGTTTCAGCTCGATCGCCTTCGCGCCGGCCGGCGCCTGCTCCACCGGTACCTTCAGCGCGGCCTTGTGATGATAGACCTGGACCTCGCCGAATATCGGGTCCTGCTTGGTCTCGGTGGGCGAGAATTTCGGCTCGCCCAGGGTGACGCCCGGGGTGGCTGCCTGGACGCGGAACTTGCTCTGGTGCAGGTAGTAGCCGTCGCTGATCTTCCATTCCAGGCTGATCTCGTCGCCGGAGACCGTGGGTGTCGCCAGTACGAAGGCCTGTTCCGGGCGCAGGAACTCCTCCTCGCCATGATTCGCCATGGCAGTGGTGGAGGCGAAGCCGATGAGGCCGGCCACGAGTGCCAGCCAGAAAGCGGTCAGTGTTGTCATTCTTTGGTGCATGAATCGACCCATTCGATATATCCGGGGAGCCCGTCCGATACCTGGACTGCGAGTATTTCGGGCAATTCGTACGGATGTTCTTGTTGTATGAAACGTTCTATTGCGGGATAGAGCGGTGCGGTGGTCTTGATGACCAACTGGTGCTCTGTGCCACGCTCGATCTTTCCCTTCCAGGAATAGACAGACGTCATTTGGCCGTGAATATTCACACAGGCGGCCAATTTTTGTTCGACAAGTGTATGCGCGAGGCGTTCCGCGGCTTCCTCGTTGGGCAGGGTGGTGAGAATGAGGACGACTCGATCAGGCATTGATATTGTCTGCATGGCCCCAATAAACTGGGAACGGCATTCTATGACATACCCTCCATTCTTGCACTGAGGCCTTGCGGGCCCGGGACCAATACATGACTCCTCCTTTTTTCGTTTTCCTGCTGATATTCGTCGCCGCGCCCCTGGCGGAGCTGTACGTGCTGATCGAGGTCGGCAGCCGGATCGGCGCCCTGTCCACCATCGCGCTATCCGTCTTTACCGCCATCCTCGGTGGTGTGCTGGTCCGTCTGCAGGGCTTCGCAGTACTGTTTCGGGCGCAGGAGGCCATGGCGCGCGGCGAGGTCCCGGCGCTGGAGCTGATGGAGGGGGCGATGCTGCTGCTGGTGGGCTTTGCCCTGCTGCTGCCCGGGTTTATCACCGATGCAGCGGGCTTCCTGCTGCTGATTCCGCCGCTTCGGCGGGTGGTGATCCTGTGGATCCTGCGCAGCCGCGGCGTACTGCGCCCGGGAGCGCCGCCGACGCGCCAGGGGCAGGGGACGGACCACTACATCGAGGGTGAATATCGGCGCGACGATTGATTCCGCGGGGGGCGGTCTGAAAGAATGTCCCGATAACAATTCATTTGCAGGAGTTGAAATGTCGTTGATCAAACCGTTTACCGGACTGCGCCCCGTGGCGGGACGCGAGGCCGAAGTCGTCGCCCCGCCCTACGATGTCATGAACCGCGAGGAGGCCAAGGCCATGGCCGAGGGGCGTCCGTGGAGCTTTCTGCACATCTCGCACCCGGAGATCGACCTGCCGGATGAAACCGATCCCTACGACCCGGCCGTGTATGCGAAGGGGTGGGAGAACCTCGAGCACATGATTGCCGAGGGGCTGCTGGTACGGGACAAGCAGCCCAGTTACTACGTCTACCGCCTGACCATGGACAAGCATGTGCAGACCGGCATCGTGGCCGGAGCCTCGGTCGAGGCCTACGACGCCGACCGGATCAAGAAGCACGAGTTCACCCGCCCGATAAAGGAGGACGACCGGGTGCGCCAGATCGACGCCCTGAACGCGCAGACCGGGCCGGTGTTCCTGGTGTACCGCGCCAATGAGGTGGTGGACGGTTTGCTCGCCGAGAAGGCGAAACAGGCGCCCGATATGGACGTTACAGCGGCCGACGGGGTGCGCCACGAGGTCTGGGTGATCGACGATGCGGATACAGTGCAGCGCCTGACCGACGCCTTCGAGGCCATGGATGCGCTGTATGTCGCGGATGGCCACCACCGCTCGGCGGCCGCCTCGCGGGTCGCCGCGGCGCGCAAGACGGCCAATCCCTCGCATACCGGCGAGGAGAGCTACAATTATTTCTTGAGCGTGATCTTTCCGCACGACCAGATGCGGATCCTGGACTACAACCGGGTGGTGCGCGACCTCAACGGCCTGGATCGGGATGCGTTTCTGGCGCGCGTCGGCGAGCGTTTCCGCATGGAGGAGCGCGGCGCGGCGGTACGACCGATCGATGCCGGCCGCTTCGGCATGTACCTGCAGGGGCAGTGGTGCTGCCTGATGCTGAAGGACGAATACCGCAGCGACGACCCCGTCAAGGGGCTGGACGTGGCCCTGCTGGCGGACAACCTGATCGAGCCGGTGCTGGGCATCAGCGATCCACGCCGGGATGACCGGATCGATTTCGTCGGTGGCATCCGCGGCCTCGGGGAGCTGGAAAAGCGCGTCGATTCGGGCGACTGGGCGGTGGCCTTCGCCATGTACCCGACCAGCATGGAGGCGCTGATGCGGGTCGCCGATGCCGGCGAGGTGATGCCGCCCAAATCCACCTGGTTCGAGCCCAAGCTGGCCGACGGCCTGGTGAGCCACGTGCTCGATTGACTGGTAGCCCGGATGCAGCGCAGCGGAATCCGGGGAGGGCGACCACAGGGGCGAATACCCTGGATTGCACTTCGTTCCATCCAGGCTACGGTCCTGACGGGTTGTGGTATCCCTTTTTTGTTCACCACCAGTCTTGACTTTCCGTAAACCGCCCCTACTATTAGCACTCGCTTAAAACGAGTGCTAACAATTGTTGATTGTTGGCGCTGCATTCTCAAAACATACGTCATATCCATCAGGAGACTTGATGCAATGAATATTCGTCCGCTGCACGACCGCGTCGTGATCCGTCGCCAGGAAGAGGAAACCACCAGCCCGGGAGGCATCGTGTTGCCGGATTCGGCTGCCGAGAAGCCGATCCAGGGTGAGGTCATCGCTGTCGGAAACGGCAAGATCCTGGACAACGGCGAGGTTCGCCCGCTCGACGTCAAGGTGGGTGACAAGGTGCTGTTCGGCAAGTACTCCGGTACCGAGGTCAAGCTCGGTGACGAGGAAGTGCTGGTCATGCGCGAAGAAGACATCATGGGCGTGATCGAGGGCTGAGGCCCCTGCGCATCCATACAACTTATTGAATCAAATAGATTATCAGGAGCAGAACATGACTGCCAAAGACGTACTTTTCGGTGACGACGCACGCACCCGCATGATGCATGGCGTCAACATCCTGGCCAATGCGGTCAAAACCACCCTGGGTCCGAAGGGCCGTAACGTGGTCCTGGAGAAATCCTTCGGCGCACCGACCATCACCAAGGACGGCGTGTCCGTGGCCAAGGAGATCGAGCTCAAGGACAAGTTCGAGAACATGGGCGCGCAGATGGTCAAGGAAGTATCTTCCCAAACCAATGATGTGGCCGGTGACGGCACCACCACCGCGACCGTGCTGGCCCAGGCCATGGTGCGCGAGGGCCTGAAGGCCGTGGCCGCCGGCATGAACCCCATGGATCTCAAGCGCGGCATGGACAAGGCGGTGAGCGCGGCCGTGGAGCAACTTCAGGGTATGTCCGTACCCTGTGCCGACACCAAGGCGATCGCCCAGGTGGGCTCCATCTCCGCCAACTCCGACAGCACCATCGGCGACATCATCGCCGAGGCGATGGACAAGGTCGGCAAGGAAGGCGTCATCACCGTCGAGGAGGGCTCCGGCCTGGAGAACGAGCTGGACGTGGTCGAGGGCATGCAGTTCGATCGCGGCTATCTCTCGCCGTACTTCATCAACAACCAGCAGAACCAGACGGTCGAGCTGGAGGATCCCTACATCCTGCTGCACGACAAGAAGATCTCCAACATCCGCGATCTGCTGCCGGTGCTGGAAGGTGTGGCCAAGGCGGGCAAGCCGCTGCTGATCATCGCCGAGGACGTCGAGGGCGAGGCCTTGGCCACCCTGGTGGTCAACACCCTGCGCGGTATCGTCAAGGTGGCCGCGGTCAAGGCGCCGGGCTTTGGTGACCGTCGCAAGGCCATGCTGCAGGACATCGCCATCCTGACCGGCGGCACCGTGGTGTCCGAAGAGGTTGGCCTGACCCTGGAGAAGGCCGGCCTGAACGAGCTGGGCACCGCCAAGCGCGTGACCATCACCAAGGAGGAGACCACCATCATCGATGGCGCCGGTGTCGAGGGCGATATCAAGGCCCGTTGCGAGCAGATCCGCGCACAGATGGAAGAGACCAGCTCCGACTACGACCGCGAGAAGCTGCAGGAGCGCCTGGCCAAGCTGGCCGGTGGCGTGGCCGTGATCAAGGTCGGCGCCGCCACCGAGGTGGAGATGAAGGAGAAGAAGGCGCGCGTCGAGGACGCACTGCACGCCACCCGCGCGGCCGTCGAGGAAGGCATCGTGGCCGGCGGCGGGGTTGCGCTGGTGCGCGCCCAGCAGGGCCTGGGCGAGCTGAGCGGCGACAATGCCGATCAGGACGTCGGTATCACCATCGCGCGTCGCGCCATGGAGGAGCCGCTGCGCCAGATCGTGGACAACGCCGGTGACGAGCCCTCCGTGGTGCTCAGCAAGGTGATCGAGTCCGAAGGCAACATGGGTTATGACGCCGCTGCCGGCGAGTATGTCGACATGGTCGAGGCCGGTATCCTGGATCCAACCAAGGTGACCCGCTCCGCGCTGCAGAACGCCGTTTCCGTGGCCGGCCTGATGATCACCACCGAGGCCATGGTGGCCGACGAGCCGCAGGACGAGGCGGCCGCCGCACCGGCTGGTGGTATGGGTGATATGGGCGGCATGGGCGGCATGATGTAATCAGCCGGCCATAGCTCCCAATAAAAAACCCGCACTAGGAGTCTGTCGGATTTGACCGATCGTTGCGAAAATTAGTGGGGGCGAATCAAATGCGCTTATCGGACGAGGCGAATAGTGGGCCTATTTAACGAGTTCGATAAGTGGAGTTGATCGCCATCCACGGATTTGCAGCCGATTAGTGTTAAATCCGACAGACTCCTAGCGATGGTGCGGGTTTTTTATCGATCGGGTCAGCGCCTTCAGGCCACTTCCTGCTGATCCTTCACCTCGCCCGCCTCGATCTCGATCATCGAGATGTCGTCCGATGCGGGAGCCAGGTTGGTGAAATCGAGGATCTCCTCTTTCAGCCGGTCGAGCAGCGGTCCATCGCCATCGAAGCGGCTCAGGAATTCGTTCAGTCGCTCCTTGCCCCACATGGTCCCGTCGATGTTCTCGGCCTCGGTCAGCCCGTCGCTGTAGGCGATCAGGCGGTCGCCGTCGGCCAGGGTCCACTGGGTGCAGCTGTTGGAGAATTCCTCCTTGCCAACCACGCCTAACCCGGATATTTCATCCGCTTCTCGCTTTTCCGGGCGGTCAGTGGATGGAAGATGTGGTGCCTCGAACGGGACGTGGAAAGGCTCGTGAAGGGCTATTTTCTAGGCTGCAGGCACACC
>JAKRWE010000079.1:7674-16608 GCA_024712425.1 Chromatiales bacterium | reverse complement strand
TGCCCCGTCGCGCTTCGCCGCATCGGCTTCAAGGATACTGAAACCGGCATCCAGTACTATTTCCTGACCAACAATTTCAAGCTCGCCGCCAGCACCATCGCCGAGATCTACAAAGCCCGTTGGCAGATCGAACTGTTCTTCAAGTGGATCAAGCAGAACCTGAAGATCAAGAGCTTCCTGGGCACCTCCCGCAATGCCGTCATGACCCAGATCTGGATCGCCATCTGCGTCTATCTGTCGCTGGCCTACCTCAAGTTCGCCAGCCAAATAAGCCTGAGCATGCAGCAGATCCTGAGACTACTTCAGCTGAATCTTTTTGAGCGTCGACTCCTCCACGAGTTGCTTGTCGGCGGTCCACCAGAACCGCCGGCCTCAACGCTTCAATCGAGCTTTCAGTTCTCGTGAAAAGTTTATGGGACAGCAGTGACTTCACATATTCCTGTGCACTGCGATTCCAGGCGAAGTCCAGCTCCATGCCGTTTTCCAGCAACTGCTGCCAGACGTCCGGCCGTGCATGTGTCTCAATGGCCCGCAGCAAGGCCGAGGCCAACTGGTCCGCATCGGGGCGCGTCGAACACGAAACCGTTGGCCGTGCCCTTGCGCAGGGTGGCCGGCGTGGTATCGATCACGGTATCCGCCAGGCCACCGGTACGTCGCACCACCGGCGGGGTACCGTAGCGAAGGCTGTACATCTGGTTGAGTCCGCACGGCTCATAGCGTGATGGCATGGCAAAGATGTCCACCCCGGCCTCCAGCAGATGACCGATCGCCTCGGAATAACCGAGGTGGATGAAGACTCGCTCCGGGTATTCGGCTGCGATGGCCTGCAGTCGCGCCTCCAGCGCCGCCTCGCCTGTCCCCACGAAGGCGAAGCAGGCCGCAGTCTGCGACAGCACCCGTGGCAGCGCGTCCAGTAGCAGGTCCACACCCTTCTGGTGGACCAGGCGCCCGACGAAGCCGATCATCGGCGCATCCATGGCCTGACGTTTCAGCTCATAGCCCATGGCCTGCAGCATGGCGCCACGGTTGAGCCGCTTGGCCTTCGCGATATCCTTGCCCGGCGCATAGTGCGCCACGAGGTATTTGTCGCTTGCCGGGTCCCACAGCTCGGTATCGATACCGTTGAGAATGCCGCTGAGCCTGTCTCGCGCATGCTGCAGGATGCTGGCATAGCCGTAACCGAACTCCGGGGTGCATATCTCCTTGGCATAGGTCGGGCTGACCGTGGTGATCGCATCGCTGAACACCAGTCCGGCCTTCATCAGGGAGAACTTCCCGTAGAACTCACCGTGTTCCATGGACCACCAGTGCGGCGGCAGCCTGAGCGCCTGGAAGCGCGCAAAATCGAACTGGCAGTCGTAGGCCAGGTTGTGGATCGTGAACACGCGCCGCGGCGGCCGTTTCTCCAGTGCCAGGAAGGCATGGGTCAGGCCGGTCTGCCAGTCGTTTGCATGCACCACCTGCGGCCGCCAGCCCAGATCCAGGCTGTCGCTGCCCAGCAACGCGGCGGCCTTGCTGAAGGCGCTGAAACGCAACGGATTGTCGGCCCAGTCTTCGCCACCGGGCGCGGTGTAGGGATTGCCCTCGCGATCGAACAAGGCCGCCATGTCGACCAGCCAGACCGGCATCCGGAACGCGGGATGGCAGGCCTGCAGAATGCGGGCCTCGCCCATGGCGCCGAGATCGAGCCAGCCCAGGATCTGCAGGTCCTCGACCTGTTTCAGCACCGCGCGGTAGGCCGGCAGCAGGATCCTGACATCCACGCCGAGCGCCGCCAGGGCATTCGGCAGCGCATGCGAGACATCCGCCAGGCCACCGGTCTTGATCAGCGGAAAGGCCTCGCTGCTCACATACAGGACCCGCAAGGGAAGGGACGCCTTTTTCTTGCTCGTCTTGGCCATACGCAATCGCTTATTCGGATTCCAGTATCAACATGCCCAGCGACGGGAGCGTGATTTTCGCAGAGGCCGGCTGCCCGTTGAGCCCCTCGGCGGTCGCTACAACCCTGTCATTGCCATGGTTACTGCCACCGTAATAAGCGGAGTCCGAATTGATGATCTCCCGGTAGGCCCCTGCCACGGGCATGGGGACCCGATACGCCTCGCGCGGCACCGGGGTGAAATTCATGACACACACCAGTTGCCGCCCCTGCCCGCGCCGCACGAAGGCCAGGATGGACTGTTCCTCGTCGTTGCAGTCCAGCCATTCGAAGCCCTGTTGCTCGAAATCGTGACGATGCAGCGCCGGATGCTCGCGGTACAGGTGATTGAGGCCGGTGACCAGTTGGCGCACGCCCTGGTGCGCTTCGTGGTGCAGCAGGGCCCAGTCCAGCTCGACCGACTCGCCCCACTCGACCCACTGACCCAGCTCGCCGCCCATGAACAACAGCTTCTTTCCCGGGTGGACCGCCTGCCAGCCCAGCAACAGGCGCAGGTTGGCGAACTTCTGCCACCAGTCGCCCGCCATCTTGTCCAGCAGGCTGCGCTTCATGTGCGCCACCTCGTCGTGGGACAGCGGCAACACGAAGTTCTCGTTATAGGCATACAGCTGGCTGAAGGTCAGCTTGTGATGGTGATAGCGACGATGGACGGGNGGGTCGTGCTGGAAATAGCTCAGGGTGTCGTTCATCCAGCCCATGTTCCACTTCATGCTGAAGCCCAGCCCGCCCATGTCCACCGGGCGCGAGACCATGAGCCAGGCGGTGGACTCCTCCGCCACCGTGATCGCGCCGGGGAAACGCGCATGGATCACCTGGTTCATCTCCTGCAGGAAGGAGATGGCCTCCAGGTTCTCGCGCCCGCCATGCACGTTCGGCAGCCATTCACCGTCGTTGCGCGAGTAGTCCAGGTACAGCATGGAGGCCACGGCGTCCACGCGCAGGCCGTCCACGTGGTATTCCTGGAACCAGAACACCGCATTGGAGAGCAGAAAGTTACGTACCTCGGCACGCCCGTAGTCGAAGATCAGGGTACCCCAGTCACGGTGCTCGCCACGACGCGGGTCGGGATGCTCGTACAGCGGCTCGCCCAGAAAGCGCGCCAGTGCGAACTCGTCACGCGGAAAGTGCCCCGGCACCCAGTCCAGGATGACCCCGATGCCCGCCTGGTGCAGGCTGTCGATCAGGTAGCGCAGATCGTCCGGCGAACCAAAGCGTGCGGTGGCCGCGTAGTAGCCGGTAACCTGGTATCCCCAGGATTCGTCCAGCGGATGCTCCATCACGGGCATCAGCTCGACATGGGTAAACCCCATCTCCTGCACATAGGGGACCAGGCGCTCGGCAATGCCGCGGTAATCCAGAAATCCCCCTTCCGCAGCGCGCCGCCAGGATCCGAGGTGGACCTCGTAGATGCTGACCGGCTGGTGCTGCCAGTCCCACTGGGTGCGCCGGTCCATCCACACATCGTCCCCCCCAGCGATAGGCGTCCGTGGGGGTCGCGACCCGGCAAGCGGTATCGGGACGCAGGGTCATCCGGAACGCATAGGGATCGGTCTTGAGCACCAGCACACCAGCCGGCCCGAGGATCTCGAACTTGTACAGATCGCCCGGCTGCAGACCCGGCACGAACAGCTCCCATACCCCGCTGCCACCACGCACCCGCATCATGTGGCGCAGTCCATGCCAGCCGTTGAAATCGCCAACCACGCTGACCCGTTTCGCACCCGGCGCCCAGACCCCGAACTGCACGCCCGTCACGCCATCGACCGTGCGGGGATGCGCGCCCAGGAAACGGTAGGCATGGTGATGCTTGCCCAGACCGAAGTAGTACAGGTCCTCGTCACCGATCAGGGGCAGGAAGCTGTACGGGCTGACCTGCCCGTGGCGCTGGCCATCGTGCTTCTCCAGCCACTCCACGCGATAATGCCGCGACAGCGCCTGCGATGCCTCACCGGTCAGGCGATATTCGAAGATGTCGGTACCCTCGATCCGCTGCATCTCGCCGGCATCCACGATCCAGGCGCGCTCGGCCTGCGGCAGCATCTCCCGGATCACCTCGCCGTCGCCGGCCGGGTGCCTGCCAAGCACGCCAAAGGGATCGTGGCACTCACCCTGCATCAGGCGCTGCAACCGCGGATCCGGGATCATGTCAGCAGGCATCGGCACGTCGTGTCTCCTCGATCTTGTTCGAAAGATGCGCCAGGCGTTCCGCGGCCGCATCGACCTGAACCCACTCGAAGCGCCAGGGCCAGTTGTCGGCCACCTCCCCGGGGATGTTCATGCGCGCCTCGCTGCCCAGGGCCAGCAGATCCTGCATGGGAAATACCGCCAGGGCCGCCCGGGTCTGCAGCGCCGTATCCAGCATCGCGCCCACCACGTCACCACCTTCATCCAGACCCAACACCTCGCGCACATGAGCCTGCATCCCCTGATCCAGCCCCTGGTACCAGCCGAGCGTGGTGTCGTTGTCATGGGTTCCGGTATAGACGACCCGGTCGGTACCGATATTCCGGGGCTTGTGCGGATTGTTGTCGAAATGATCGAAGGAGAACTGCAATACGGCCATCCCGGGCAGCCCGAAATGCCGGCGCAACGCCTCTATATCCGGGGTGATCACGCCGAGATCCTCGGCCACGATGGGCAGATCGTCGAACTCGGCATGCAGGCTCTCCAGCAGAGCCTCACCGGGCACCGCCTGCCAGTAGCCCTCGACCGCGGTCTCGGCATCGGCATCGGCAGGAATCATCCAGCTCGCCACCAGCCCCCAGAAGTGATCCAGGCGCACCATGTCGAACCAGCCCAGCTTGCGCCGCATGCGCGCATGCCACCAGGCGAAATCGTCCGCCTGCATGCGTTCCCAGTTGTAATGGGGATTGCCCCAGCGCTGCCCGGTCTCGGAGAAGTAATCGGGCGGCACGCCCGCCACATGGGTCGGCCTGCCGTTTGCGTCGAGCAGAAACTGGTCCTGGTTGGCCCACACATCCGCGCTGTCCAGGGCGACGAAGATCGGCATGTCGCCGAACAGCAGGATGTCGCGTTCGGCCGCTGCCGCGCGCATGGCCTGCCAGCGTTGATCCAGGACGAACTGCACGATGATCTCCGCCTCGATGGCCCCCTGGTACTGGGCCGCGAAACCCGCCAGCGCAGCCGGCTCCCGGTCCCGCAATGCGGCCGGCCAATCATGCCAGGGCGCACCCTCGAAGTGTCGCCGCAGCACCATAAAGCGCGCAAAGTCCTCCACCCAGTAGGCGTGCTGCTCACGAAAGGCATCGAAGGCCCTCCTGTCGCCTGCCGCCAGCAGCAGCGGATCCACCGGGTCCAGGCCCAGCAGTCCCGGATCGATGGCAAAGGCCGAACAGCTCTGGTAGGGGGAGCCGGTATGATCAGGGATGCTCAGCGGCAGCATCTGCCACACGCGCAGGTGATGTTGCTGCATGAAATCGAGGAAGCGCTCCACATCACCGTCGAGCCGTCCGGAGGGCAGCGAGGTGGGATGCAGCAGGACCCCGCGCGCGACGGCAATCGAGGAGCTTACTCATGACCCCGCCGCATGGTGCCCGCGTTCTCCACCGCCCCCACCCCGGGACAGCGGTTCGTCGAGATTGGCCGGCGCTGCTATCCCGAGCAGTCGGTAGAGGTATTTCAGCTGCTGGCGGTACAGTTCGTCGAAATCGCGCACGCTGTCCGAGGGATTGTAGTCGCCGAACCACCAGAACCAGTCGGAACCCTCGCAGATCGCCAGTTGCAGGCCGGCGCGCTCCTGCTCCTCCGGATCCAGTTTACCGCTGGCCATGACCTCGTCGTAGGCCTGCTTTGCCTCGACCAGCCGGTCCCAGGCACAGTTCTTGTCCGGTTCGCCTATCCAGGTGGAGAAGGAGCCATACACCCAGCTGCCGGGACACAACTTCGGCAGATCGACCGGCGGACACTGTGTGAGGGCGTCGCTGAAGGTGGTGGTCTCGATAAGGAGATCATTGGCGAGCCGTTCGTACAGTGCGCCGATGAAATGAAAACCGTTGTCCGGGTAGCATTCCCGGGCGTTCTCCCCATCCAGGATCACACTCACCACGTGCTCATCGGCCTCGTCGCCCAGAAACCGATGGATATTGTGCAGATGGCGCACGAAATCATCGGCCTTCCAGCCCTGGTATTCGAAACCGATCAGGTCCGACAGACCGTCGTCCCGGAACAGGATCCGGGTCTCGCAGTCGGGCAGGCGGTGTGGTGCGAACAGGCAACGGCGTGAATCGGGGGTATTGTGCTCCAGGCCGGACAGGACGCTGCTGCCGTGCCACACCCCTTCCCCGGAGGCCGTCCAGCGGATACCGTAATCGGGCAGCAGGTCGAGCGCCTCCTCGCTGACCGAGCCTTCGGACAGCCACATACCCTGCGGACGGAAGCCGAAATACTGCTCGAACACATCGATGCCGTGTTCCAGCTGCCACTGCGCCCGCTCGACCCCGCCGGGGTAGACCGGATGGGCCGGCAACGGCGACTCCGGCAGGGCGCAGCGCAGACTCTCGAAATCGATCATCAGCGGGATGATGGGATGGCTGTAGGGCGTGACCGAGAGCTCGACCTGGCCGCGTTCCGCCAGTTCGCGGTAGCGCCCGGTCAGGCCACCGATCACCTCGGCCATCAGGCTGATCAGCTCGTCGCGCTGTTTCTGCGTGAAACCGCACCCCTGCCCGATCAGGCGCTCCACCACCGGGTGATTGCGCAGGGAATGGCCCAGCCAGGCCAGGTGATACCAGGTCAGCACGTCCAGCAGGTACTGGTCGTTGAGGTAAGGCAGCAGATCGAAGTCCGGTTCCGGCATGCCCGGATGCCACAACGGCGCCAGCAACTTCAGGAATACCGGCTGGGTCTCGATCATGGTGGGTGCATGCGCGCGCAGGCAGTTGCGAAACAGCGCCCGCCGGCCTGCCTCGGTCTCCGGCAACGGCCTGGCGCCGGCCAGGTAATTGATCATTGCGCAGGCCATGGGCTCACGATGCGCCAGCCAGCCGTTGAGCTGCTGGGCATAGTCGTCCAGCTGTTCCAGCAATACCGGGGTGAAATTGACCACCGCACGCATCCCGGGATGCGCCTCGAGGTGGGCGGCCATGTCACTGTAGTCCTTGAGTGCATGCAGGTACACCCAGGGCAGGCGGTACTCCCCGTCCAGGTCCTCCCGGTACCAGGGCTGGTGCATGTGCCAGCAGAGAACCAGCTTGAGGCGCTTTTGCGGCATCAGTCGTCCCGTTCAAAGTGCAGTCGTTGATTGAGCATACCCGGCGTCACCAGCACGATACCCTCATCGGTCACCAGGAAACGCTTGCGGTCCTCCTCCGGATCCACGCCGATCTGCGTCCCGTCCGGGATATAGGCTCCCTTGTCGATGATCACCCGCTTCAGCACGCAGTTCTTGCCGATGCTCACCTTGGGCAGGACCACGCTGTCCTCGATCACCGTACCCGTCTCGACCGTGGTATTGAAAAAGATCAGCGAGTGACGCACCAGCGCGCCCGAAATGATCACGCCTCCAGCCACCAGGGTATCGACCGCCATGCCGCGCCGGCCCTCGTCGTCGAAGGCAAACTTGGCCGGCGGACTCTGCGACTGGTAGGCCCAGATCGGCCAGTCGCGCCGGTACAGGTTGAGTTCCGGTTCGATATCGCACAGCTCGATATTGGCCTTCCAGTAGGAATACAGCGTCCCCACGTCGCGCCAGTAGGCCGGCTTGCCGAATTCGTTGAGGAATGGATAGGCGATCGCCTTGGCCCTGTCGATGCTCTTGGGAATGATGTCCTTGCCGAAATCATGATCCGAGCTGTCGTCCGCGGCGTCCTCGATCAGCACCTTGGTCAGGTAGGTCATCGAGAAGACGTAGATGCCCATCGAGGCCAGCGCCACGTCGGGGTCGTGGGGGATGGTCTCGGGGTCTTTCGGCTTCTCGGTGAACTTGGTAATCCTCAGGTCTTCGTCCACCGACATGACACCGAAGGAGCGCGCCTCCTCCCTGGACACCTCGATGCAGCCCACGGTCAGGTCCGCGTTCGCCTCGACGTGGGCCCGGATCATCTTGGCGTAGTCCATGGTATAGATATGGTCGCCACCCAGGATCAGCACGTATTCGGGTTGATGTCGGTAGATGATATCCAGGTTCTGGTAGATCGCGTCCGCGGTGCCCCGGTACCACTCCTGGCGCAGCCGCTGCTGGGCCGGGATGATCTCGACGAACTCGCCGATCTCGGGCCGCATGAAGCCCCAGGCGCGCTGCAGGTGGCGGATCAGGGAGTGCGACTTGTACTGGGTCAGCACGCCGATGTGGCGCAGGCCCGAGTTCACGCAGTTGGACAGGGCGAAGTCGATGATCCGGTACTTGCCGCCAAAGGGCACCGCGGGCTTGGCACGCCACTTGGTCAGGTTCTTGAGCCGCGAGCCGCCCCCCGGCCAATACCAGCACCAGGGTCCGCCGGGTCAGGTCACTGGCCGCCTGTGGCTCCACGTAGTATTTGTAGAGCTTTCTCTGATCGTCATGATGGCTCATCGATTACTCCCCGGGCGATCCTGATCGCCCCCCTGAGGCCTAGACCCTGTTCAGTTACCAGACAGGCAGGAATCTTACCCACCTGCGGGCGCATCCGCCCCTTGGCGAGATAATGCGTCATAAATCCCTCTGTTATCCAGGACGACAGGTGGCCGACCACCCCGCCGCACAGGTAGATGCCCGCCGCTGGGCTGAACTGCAGGGCCAGGTTGCCGGCAAACTGTCCCAGCACGCTGACAAAGCAGTGCACCACCCGCAGGGCCGTTTCCTCTCCCCCTTGGGCCGCTCCCACGATCGCCGCTGGCGACGGCACGTTCCTCCCGGTTCCGCCAAAATGACTGTACATATCGCACAGCCCCTGACCCGACAGCACCCGCTCGTAGGACACGTGACCGTAACGATCCGCCAGCCAGGACTGCAATCCGGCCTGCTCCGCATCCACCGGCGCGAAATCGACATGCCCCCC
>JAKRWE010000079.1:0-7575 GCA_024712425.1 Chromatiales bacterium | reverse complement strand
GGGGGGGCGGACGGGTTCAGCTCCACTACCGAAGCGGCGTGTATCGCGCCCATCGCGGCCGCCTGGAAATCGTTGACCAGGACCGCTGCGTCGACAGCAAAACGCCGGAGCAGCTGTTCTCGCTCGACCGACCAGTCGATGTTGGTCAGTCTCACGCGTTCCGCATCCGGCGGCCCGGGCAGGGCCAGCACCATGCGCGCTATCCTAGCGTCCGCGACGGAAAGATCCTGCACAAAGCGCATGATCACCTGATAGAGATCAGAAAAATCCGCGTTGCGGTAGTTCGTCGTGCGGACCACTCCCCCGGAAACCCAGGCCAGGCGGCTGTTGGTGGCGCCGATGTCGGCAGCGAGCAGGTTCATCCTGCCACTTCCACCAGGGAGCGCTCCGCCAGGATAGTGGCCTGGGGCAGATCGGCGACCTCGGCGACCGGCAGCGAGCCCCCTGCCCGCCATGCCTGCACGGTATCGCGCTTGGAGGCTCCGCTCACCAGCACCAGCATCTCACGGCAGGCGCGCAGCGCCGGCGGGGCCAGACTGACACGCTCCGGCGGCGGCTTTGGCGCATCGTGCACCGCCAGCACCAGCCCAGGTGCGTATTCGCGACCGGGAAACAGGCTTGCGGTGTGCCCATCCTCACCCACACCAAGCAGCACCATGTCGAATGGCCGCTGGTCCCGAATCGTTGCCGTGTAGGCGTCCGCGGCCGCCTCCGCACCCAGCTCGGCCGGTATCGGGTGGTGTTCGCCCGCCCGGCCAGCCAGGCCGGTCGCCTCGACCATGCGGCTGTTGCGTTCGGGGTGCTCCCGGGGCAGGCAGCGTTCATCGCCGTAGAACAAGCGCCAGGCCGGCCAGTCCTGGTCGCTGCCAGCCAGCTGCCGGTAGGTGAGCACCGGCGTGGAGCCACCGGCCAGCACCAGGGAAAAGACCCCCCTTGCCGCAATCGCGCGCCGGGCCATGCGGCCGATCCGCTCACAGGCCATCGCCGCTATCGCGGCCGGGTCGTTCAACAACTGCCACTCGGCCATTGCGCCGGCTCCAGGGCATTGCGCCAGTACTGATACGGCTTGTCGAAGATCCAGCTGACCTCGGTCGGCTCCTCCTCGCCTGCCGGGTAGGTGTGGATGAAGTCGCGCTCGGTCGCCCAAACGCTGAGTATAGGATCGACCACCCGCCAGGCCCATTCCACCTCGTCGTAGCGCAGGAACAGCGAGCTGTCGCCCTCCAGCACGTCCAGCAACAGTCCCTCGTAGGCGCCGGTCTGCTTGTGGTGTTCACAGCGGAACGGCGCCTCCAGGCTGATCTGGCGGGTCTGCATGGTCATCCCCGGTTCCTTGACGGTAATCTCCAGGCGCAGCGATTCCTCGGGCGAGACGCTCATGATCAGCCAATTGGGCGGCGGACGCTCGATATGCGAGCTGCGGAAGAACTGCTTGGGCGGCGGCTTGAAATTGATCGCCACCATGGTACGGGGTTCCGGCAGGCGCTTGCCGGTGCGCAGATAGAAGGGCACGCCACGCCAGCGCCAGTTGTCCACGTACAGCTTTACCGCGGCATAGGTCTCGGTGACGCTGTGCGGATCGACACCCGACTCCTCGAGGTAGGCGGGCACGCTGGCTCCGTCGATCATGCCCCGCGCGTACTGGGCACGGAAGGCGTTGGAGGAAACCGCAGCCGGATGTATCGGTCGTATCGACTTGAGCACCTTGACCTTCTCGTCGCGCAGCTCGTTGCTCTCCATCGACACCGGCGCCTCCATCGCCACCAGCGCCATCATCTGCATCAGGTGACTCTGCAGCATGTCGCGCAGCGCGCCGGTGTTTTCGTAGAAGGCCGCGCGATCCCCCACTCCCAGGGTCTCGCTGCGGGTGATCTGTACATGATCGATGTAGTTGCGGTTCCACAGCGGCTCCAGCAGCAGGTTGGCAAAACGCGAAACCAACACATTCTGCACCATCGCCTTGCCCATGTAATGATCGATACGGTAGGTCTGATCCTCCTTCAGGTGACGCGATATGCGTCGCTGCAGGTTGCGCGCACTCTCCAGGTCGGAACCGAAGGGCTTCTCGAGCACCACCCGCCGCCAGCCGCCGCTGTCCTCGCTCAGCATGTCGGCTCACCCAGCGACTCGATCAGCGTACCGTAGCTCACCGGCGGCAGCGCCACGTAGAAGAGATGATTGCGCGGATAGTCACCGTTGCCGAGCTCGCGCTTGAGCTCATCAATGGTATCGATCTGCGACAGATCGCCACGGAAATACTTCAACCGCTGCAGGAAGCGCTACAGCACCTGCGCCTCCACCGGGGNTCTGCATCAGGTGACTCTGCAGCATGTCGCGCAGCGCGCCGGTGTTTTCGTAGAAGGCCGCGCGATCCCCCACTCCCAGGGTCTCGCTGCGGGTGATCTGTACATGATCGATGTAGTTGCGGTTCCACAGCGGCTCCAGCAGCAGATTGGCAAAACGCGAAACCAACACATTCTGCACCATCGCCTTGCCCATGTAATGATCGATACGGTAGGTCTGATCCTCCTTCAGGTGACGCGATATGCGTCGCTGCAGGTTGCGCGCACTCTCCAGGTCGGAACCGAAGGGCTTCTCGATCACCACCCGCCGCCAGCCGCCGCTGTCCTCGCTCAGCATGTCGGCTTCACCCAGCGACTCGATCAGCGTACCGTAGCTCACCGGCGGCAGCGCCACGTAGAAGAGATGATTGCGCGGATAGTCACCGTTGCCGAGCTCGCGCTTGAGCTCATCAATGGTATCGATCTGCGACAGATCGCCACGGAAATACTTCAACCGCTGCAGGAAGCGCTGCAGCACCTGCGCCTCCACCGGGGCGCGCAGGTGCTCGTGTACCGAGGCGGAGACACGCTCCAGCCATCTTTCCTGGCTGTACTCCCGGCGTCCGTTGCACAGGATCTTCAGCTGGTGATCGAGCAGTCCGGCCGCCTCCAGCTTGTACAGGGCGGGCAGCAGCTTACGCTGCGCCAGATTGCCGGTGGCACCGAATATAACCAGGGTGGCGGGATCCTTTTTCACTGCGTCTCCTCCTGTCCATCAACGCTCCAGTGGGTGTGGAACACCTGTTCCCCCCGGTCGCTCCGGCGATAGGTATGGGCACCGAAATAGTCCCGTTGCGCCTGCAGCAGGTTCGCGGGCAGGACTACACTGCGATAACCGTCGTGGAAGGCCAGCGCCGAGGACAGCGCCGGCAACGGGATGCCCAGCGCGACACCCAGTTGCACGCTCTGGCGCCAGCCCGCCTCCGCTTCGCGGATGGCCGCGGCAAAGAAATCGTCCAGCAGCAGGTTGGCAAGCCCCGGCTGCCGGCGGTAGGCGCGCGCGATGTCATCCAGGAAACAACTGCGAATGATGCAGCCGGCACGCCATAGCAGGGCAATGTCTCCGAAAGCCAGGTTCCAGCCGTTCTCCCGCGCAGCCTCGGCCATCTGCATGAACCCCTGGGCATAGGAGACGATCTTGGCGGCATACAGGGCATCGTGGATGGCCTGCGTCGCCGCATCGGCGTCCGGCGTCGCGGCAGGTGTGGCAGCGCGCGGAAACCGGGCTGCCGCCTGCTCCCGTTCGGCCTTGCGCGCCGATAGGGCGCGGGCGTGCACGGCCTCGGTGATCAATGTCAGCGGGACGCCCAGTTCCAGCGCCTCCATGGCGGTCCAGCGACCGGTGCCCTTCTGTCCGGCACTGTCGAGAATATGCCGTACCCGCAGGCTGCCATCCGGCTCCCGGACACGCAGGATCTGCGCGGTGATATCGATCAGGTAGGAAGAGAGCACGCCCTGGTTCCACTCCGAGAAGATCCCGGCCACCCGCTCCTCGGGCAGGCCCAGCCCCCGGTCGAGCAGATGCCAGGTCTCGGCGATCAGCTGCATGTCACCGTACTCGATACCGTTGTGCACCATCTTGACATAGTGCCCGGCACCGCCCTCGCCCACCCAACGGCAGCAGGGCTCACCATCCGCGGCGCGCGCGGCGATCGACTGAAATATCTTCTTCACCAGTGGCCAGGCCTCGGGGTCGCCGCCGGGCATCAGCGACGGCCCGTGGCGCGCCCCCTCCTCGCCACCGGAGACACCCATGCCGATGAAACGTATCCCCTTCCGCTGCAACTCGACATAGCGTCGCTGGGTATCCCGGTAGAAGGAGTTGCCGCCGTCGATCACCACGTCCCCGGCCTCCAGGTGCGGCAGCAACTGTCCGATCACCTCGTCCACCACCGCACCGGCGGTCACCATCATCAGGATGATGCGGGGGCCTTCGAGATCCGCGCACAGCGCGGCATGGTCGTAACAGGGCTCGAAACCGTGCTGCTGCTCCACCCGCTGCATGAAGGCATCGGTTCGCTCGCGCCTGTGGTTGTAGACCGCCACGCGAAAGCCGTGGTCCGCGATATTGAGCGCGATGTTGCCGCCCATCACGCCGAGGCCGATCACTCCGATATCCGATGCCATGTCGCCCGTTTCCCTTTCACTGAACACCGGCCATTATCCAATAATGCGACGACAAATACTGCCCGACCTCCCGTCACAGAACATCCGCCCCGAGATCTCTATAATGGGCGGATCGACAACCGGCGAAACCAGAGCAGGACCCGACCATGAACGGCCCCACCCAACTCGACGCCTGGAAGAAACTGCACCGGGAATACGGACGTATTCGTCCGCTGCACATGCGGGACATGTTTGCCACCGACGCGGGGCGTTTCGATCGTTACTCGCTGAAACTGAACGATATCCTGTTCGACTATTCCAAGAACCGCATCGACGAAGCGGTGCGCGAGGCCCTGCTGGACCTGGCCCGCGAGGCGGATGTGGAGGGATGGCACGAGCGCATGTTCCGGGGCGAGGCCATCAACCACACCGAGCACCGGCCGGTACTGCATACCGCGCTGCGCAATTTCTCCGGCGATCCGGTGCTGGTGGACGGCGTGGACGTCATGCCGGAGGTTCGCTCGGAACTGGAGCGGGTCCGCGAACTGGCCGAGGCGATCCGCAGCCGGCGCTGGCGCGGCGCCTCGAACCAACCGATCACCGACGTGGTCAACCTCGGCATCGGCGGCTCCCACCTGGGGCCGCAGATGGCGGTGGAGGCCCTCAAGCCCTACGCCATCCATGACCTGAACGTGCATTTCGTCAACAACATCGACGAGAACCAGATCAACAACACCCTCGAGCGCCTGGTCCCGGAGACCACCCTGTTCATCATCGCTTCCAAGAGTTTCACCACCCAGGAGACCATGATCAACGCGGACACCGCGCGCCAGTGGCTGCTGGACCGGATCGGTGACGAGGCGCTGCTGTCGCACCACATGGTGGCGGTCACCTCCAATACCGAGGCCGCGGTGGCCTACGGCGTGGGGCGCGAGAACGTGTTCCGAATGTGGGACTGGGTCGGCGGCCGCTACTCCATGTGGTCCGCGATCGGGCTGGCCCTGGTCATCGCCATCGGACCGGACAACTTCGAGGACATGCTGCGCGGCGCCTGGGAGGCCGACCGCCATTTCCGCGAGGCGCCGCTGCAGGAGAACATCCCGGTGCTGATGGCCCTGCTCGGCGTCTGGTACAACAACTTCTTCGGCGCCGAGACCCACGCGGTACTGCCCTACGACCAGAACATGCACCGCTTCCCAGCCTACCTGCAGCAGGCCGACATGGAGAGCAACGGCAAGGGCGTCGACCGCAACGGCATCCCGGTGACCTGGCAGACAGGCCCGATACTGTTCGGCGAGATCGGTAATGCCGGCCAGCACGCCTTCTACCAGCTGCTGCACCAGGGGACCAAGCTGGTACCGGCCGACATGCTGGTACCGGTCGCCAACTTCCGCTGCATCGCGCGCCACCACCGTGCCCTGATGTCCAACATCCTGGCCCAGGCCGAGGCGCTGATGAAGGGCAAGACCGAGGCGGAGGTGCGCGAGGAACTCGGCGCTGCCGGACTGCCGGAGGAGGAGATCGCATTCCTGCTGCCCTACAAGATGTTCCCGGGCAACCGCCCCACCAACACCTTCCTGTTCCGGACCCTGGACCCAAGAACCCTCGGCACCCTGGTAGCCCTGTACGAGCACAAGATCTTCGTCCAGGGCGTGATCTGGAACATCAACTCCTACGACCAGTGGGGCGTGGAGCTGGGCAAGGTGCTGGCAAAGGGCATCCTTGCGGAGATCGAGGCGGGCCGTCCGGTGGACAGCCACGACGCCTCGACCAACGGGCTGATCAACTACTACCTGGGGCTGCGGCCGAAGAAGAACTGAATTCGCCGGCGGGTCTCCCCCTGAGTGCGTACCACAAGCGCCCCAGGTACTCGTGGATCGCGTAATAGCTGCGCTGCAGCGCCTTGGGACCCGGCAGGAAGTCCTCAAGGATCACTCCGTCACTGAAATCCCGGTGTTCGAAGGCGGTCGGCGCAGGCGTCACCGCCAGGCCCTCCTGCTCGAAGGCGGCCACCGCACGCGGCAGGTGCCAGGCGCTGCTCACCAGGAAGATTCGCTGCAATCCATGTTGACGCAGGATGCGTGCACTGAACATGGCGTTCTCCCGGGTGTTGCGGCTACGATCCTCGATCATCGCCACCGGGACGCCGAACGCCTGTTCCAGCACATCGGCCATCATGCGGGCGAGCGTCGGCGCCCTGTCGGAAGGACTGCCCCCAGAGACCAGCAGCGGCAGGCCGGTACGCCGTTGCAGCCAGGCCCCGTAGCGAATCCGTTGCAGGGTGATCGGACCGATGCTGTCGCCGCCATACTCGAAGGCCCCGCTGTTGCGGCCGGCGGCAAGCACCACGATTGCCTGTGCCTGCGACCGCTCAAGATCGGCCACACTCAGCGCCAGATAGGGCTCCAGCGGCAACATCAGCTTGTGCGAGACGATCGGCAGGCTGAGTGTCAACAGCGCCACCGTCGAGAGAAAAACCAGGCCACGACCGAGCAGCGGCCGCCGCCACCATGCCACCCCCAACAGGATGAGCAGGAACAGTCCTACAGGGGGCAGCAGCAGACTCTTGATCAGGGAATACAGCATGGGGGGGCGACCCGTCGATTCGACTGTCAGGGGATTGTAGCCGAAGGATGCATGCTTGTTCCGGCACGTGCGTGGCCCGACCAGACGGCCACAGATTGGAGCGACGCCGGATATCCCCGACCAGCAGCACGACTGCTGGCAAGTGAATGCTATCCTAACGACTGGAAAATCCGAGCCACGGCAGGCATCTCAATGAAGCCATCCATTGCATATCGCCAACATCGCGATGCCATACGGCTAATCGTGGAGCGTCATCATGCCAGGAACCCGCGCATCTTCGGTTCAGTCCTGCATGGGCAGGGCACGCTCGACAGCGACCTGGATATCCTGGTCGACACCACCGAGGAGACGTCGCTCTTCGATATTGGCGCCATTCGCTCCGAACTGACCGAACTCCTCGGGGTGGAGGTCGATGTGCTGACTGTCAATGGCCAATAATTTTGACCCCCCCTCGGCCAATAAAATTGACCCACCCGGGGCGACAAAAAATCAGCTCTCGCGTTTGTGCTTCAGTCGATAGCTCTCACCTCCCAGCATGAAG
>JAKRWE010000078.1 GCA_024712425.1 Chromatiales bacterium | reverse complement strand
AGTCGGGGCACAATCTGGCTTGGCGGAAGATCTGCGTGCTCCGGGGCATTGCAGGTCTCCAGGATCACCTTCCGCTCCTCTTCTGATAGCCGGTTTCCCGGCACGGGCCGCTCCACTACCGGCCGCTGATCGGCTTTCACACCATGCCCTGACGTCCAGCGCTGAAGTGTCCTCAGGCTGATTCCAGCCTCTTTGCAAGCCTTCCGCTTGCGAGCGCCTGCGCTAACCGCTTCATCGATCCAGGTGTGTTAATGCCCATCTATTCTGACCCACCTATGGCCAACAATTTTGACCCACCCATCGGGGCATTCCGGGCCATGTGGCCGTACCCTTTCCGTCGTTTTTTGACACGGGCGACGGGAGGCACTTTTGAAGGAGTGGGTTGTGATTCACAAGATCAAGGCACTACACAACGAGGGAGCCGGACTGAGCATCCGGTCGATCGCCCGCGAGCTGGGCATCTCCCGCAATACCGTCCGCAAGTACCTGCGCATGGACGAGGTCGCCATCGGCGAGCAGCAGGCGAACCGGACCCGGCGCAAGCAGCTGGATGACTATCGGGACTACATCGTCACCCTGCTGGGGCAGTTCCCCGGCCTCAGCGCGGTGAAGGTGCTGCGCAAGCTCAAGGAGCGGCACCCGGAGCTGGGCGTCTCGGACCGATCGGCACGGCGCTACATCAAGGCGCTCAAGGAGACGGTCAGCCTGCGCCAGAAGCGCTACTACGAGCCGGTCGAGAGCCCGCCCGGGGTGCAATGCCGGGTCGATGGCGGCGAGCTGCGGGGGCTGTCGGTCGGTGGCGAGGCAACCACGGTGCACTTCGTGGTCTTCGTCCTATCGTACTCGCGCCTGATGTACGTCGGGCTCTCGCCCCGACCCATCGATACCGCCACCTTCATCCGCCTGCACGATGCCGCCTTCCGCTACTTTGGCGGTCGCCCCGAGGAGTGCGTCTATGACCAGACCAAGCTGGTGGTGCTGCACGAGCAGTACCGGGAGCTGGACCCGAACCCGGCCTTTGCCGCCTACGCCACCGCCGCCGGGTTCCGCATCTATGCCTGCGAGGGCTACGACCCCGAGGGCAAGGGCAAGGTCGAGGCCGGGGTCAAGTACGTCAAGGGCAACGCGCTGGCCGGCGAGGTCTTCGACGACTGGGACCACCTTGAGGCGCATGTACGGCAGTGGCTGGATGGGGTCGCCAACGTCCGCCAGCACGGCACCACCGGCGAGGCGCCCCGGGTGCGCTTCGAGCGCGACGAGCTGGTGCTCTCTGACCTGGAGACGGGGCAGGCGATCGCCCGCCATGTCATCTCCCGCGACAAGGGGGCGGTCATCCGCAACAACGACCACTACCGCGACAAGGCGGCGCGGGTCGCCGATCTGGAGGCCACCATCGGTGAGCAGGTCGGCCAGGCCACCGGCGCGCGCCTGTGCGCCCAGTTGAAGGCCACCAGTCCCCGGATCCACAAGGACCAGCTGGTGTCAACCCAATTCTAAAATGTCCCCTTTTCTCCCAAGCTGAAATGTCCCCTTGGTGAGTCCGGGGTCATGAGGGGACGAGGGGACGCCTCATCTCCAGGGATGGTCCGGTGCAGGCCTGTGGGCCCTGCGGTTGAGTTGGATGGTCTTGGCCTTCTCGACGGTGGCGTGGATGCTTGGTCGAGGATCTCCTGCCGGAGCGCATCGGCGATCTGGTTGTTGGGGCGCCTGCCCCGGTGGCGGGAAACCAGTCCAGCCGCTCCCTCGGCCCGGTATCGGACCACCAGGCGCTTGATCTGCCGCACGCTCAAGTCCAACTGCCGTGCCGCCTCTTTCTGCCGCAACTGCCGGTCGACAACCCGCTGAACCACCCCCAGCCGGTCCACCGTCTTCTGTGTCATCGCAATGGTCTCCTCTGTCACCACCCCTCCCGAAATCAAAAGGGGACATTTTAGAATTGGACAAAGGGGACATTACTGCTTTGGACTAACATTTATAAAAGTATCGGTTGACCTTATTACAGGGTCTGCTTATACTGCCGCCCGCTTTTTTTGGCCGAAGGTGGGCGCCTGGCGGGTAGCGATATGCACAATCTGGACGCCCGACGGGCCAAGCGCCTGGTTTTAGCCCAATTGGCCACCGTGGTGGCTATGGTTTTGCTGACAAGTCTGTATGATCTGCGGATTGCCCGCGATGCGGCAATCGGTGGCTTGGCGGCATGGCTGGGCAATGCGCTGCTGGCGTTGTGGGTGTTCGGGCCGTATCGGGCGCAGAACCCCGGGCGAATCGTGGCCCGTTTCTACGGCGGCGAACTGCTGAAGATAGTTGTTATCGTCCTGGTGTTTGCCGCGGCGATGCGGGGTCTGGAAGACCTCAACCCGGTGGCCGTGTTTGGCGCCTTTTTGATCGTACAGGTTTTACCCCCATTGCTGGCGAACAGGATCGCGAGCTGAGAGAAGACTGAATAAAGATGGCTGGTACCGAAATCACATCTGCTGAGTACATCAAGCACCACCTGACCAATCTCACCTTTGGTAATCATCCCGTGCACGGCTGGTCCTTTGCGCACACGGCCGAGGATGCCAAGGAGATGGGCTTCTGGGCCATCCACGTGGACACCATGTTCTGGTCGATCGGCCTGGCTGTTCTGTTCTCTTTCTATTTCTACAAGGCGGCCCGGAAGGCGAGCGCCGGTGTGCCCTCGGGGCTGCAGAACTTCGTCGAGATGATCGTCGATTTCGTGAACGAGTCGGTGCGCGACTCCTTCTCCGGCAAGAACAATCTGGCCGCTCCGCTGGCCCTGACCATCTTCTGCTGGGTGTTCCTGATGAACCTCATGGACCTGGTGCCGGTCGACCTGATTCCGCGTATCACCGGTGCGCTCGGTGTCCATTATATGAAGGTGGTGCCCAGCACCGATCCCAACGTCACTTTCGCCATGGCGTTCGGGGTGTTCCTCCTTATTATCTTCTACAGCATCAAGATAAAAGGCGTCGGTGGCTTCGTGGGGGAGCTGACCGGCATGCCCTTCCAGACCGACAATATGCTGCTCAAGCCTTTCACTACGGTAATCAACCTGGTGCTCGAGGGCGTGAACCTGATCGCCAAGCCCATCTCGCTGTCACTGCGTCTGTTCGGCAACATGTACGCGGGCGAAATGATCTTCATCCTTATTTCGCTGATGTACAGCGCCGACTGGGCCATGGGTATCTTCGGTGGCACCCTGCAGCTGGTGTGGGCAATCTTCCATATCCTGGTCATCACCCTGCAGGCGTTCATCTTCATGACGCTAACCATCGTGTACCTGGACATGGCACACGCCGAATATCATTGATACGGTTTCATTAACTACTACCTGATTGAACTAACGGGAGACAATCATGGAAATGGCACAAGCTCTGCTCATCATCGCAGCTGCACTCATGCTGGGCCTCGGGGCCGTTGGCGCCGCTATCGGCATCGGCGTGCTCGGCGGACGCTTCCTGGAAGGCGCGGCGCGCCAGCCGGAACTGATTCCGATGCTGCGCACCCAGTTCTTCATCGTCATGGGTCTGACCGACGCGGTACCTATGATCGCTGTGGGCCTGGGCATGTACGTCATGTTCGCACTCTAAGTGATCTGCGCAACGTACATGAATTCAACTCTCGTCTGAACGAGGTTCCGGGATGAATATCAACCTGACACTCATTGCCCAGCTCGTGTCCTTCGCGGTGTTCGTTTGGTTCACCATGAAGTTTGTCTGGCCCCCGCTGGTCAAGGCGATGGATGAGCGCAAGGCCAAAATCGCCGACGGTCTGGCGGCTGCGGAGCGTGGTCAGCACGAGCAGCAGCTGGCTGAAGAGCGTGCGAAGCAGTACCTGCACGAGGCCAAGCAGCAGGCAGCCGAGATCAAGGCCAAGGCCGAAAAACAGGCTGCCATGCTCATCGAGGAAGCGAAGGACAAGGCCTTCGACGAAGGCAATCGTCAGCTGGCCGCGGCCCAGGCGGAGATCGAGCAGGAAGTCAACCGGGCGCGCGAGGAACTGCGTGCCAAGGTGGCCGAGCTGGCACTGGCTGGCGCGGAGAAGATCCTGCGCAAAGAGATCGACGCCGACGCGCACAAAGACATCGTCGAAGCTGTCGCCAATCAGATCTAAGGCAGGCTAATGGCTGGAGACGCTACAACTATCGCCCGCCCGTACGCAGAAGCCGTGTTTCAGCGTGCGGTCGAAACTGACAAGCTGGATCTGTGGTCGGAGATGCTCGGGCTGCTGGGGACCGCTGTCGCCAATCCCGAACTGTCCGAGGTGCTGGGCAATCCGGATCTGACCCGAGACCAGAAGGCCGAACTGATGCTGGAGATCGGGGGCGGTCGCCTGTCCGACGAAGGCGAGAACCTGGTGAAGCTGCTGGCCGAAAGTGGCCGTCTCGGGGTGCTGCCCGAGATCGCCGAGGCCTACGAGCAGCGCAAGGCCGAGCACGAAGGCACGGTGGACGTGGTGGTAACGACCGCCTTTCCGCTCAAGCCGGCCCAGGAGCAGGCACTGGCCTCGGCCTTCAAGACCAAGCTGGGTCGCGAGGTCCGGATCAGCAGCGAAGAGAACCCCGGCCTGATCGGCGGTTTCCGCCTGCGAGCCGGTGACATGGTGATCGACGGCTCCGTCTCCGGACAGCTCGACCAGTTGGCGCACGAATTAGGAATTTAACAGGGTACGCAACCATGCAATTGAATCCCTCCGAGATCAGCGAGCTGATCAAGAAGAAGATCGAAAAATTCGATGTTTCTGCCGAAGCTCACAACGAAGGTACCGTGGTCAGTGTGACCGACGGTATCGTCCGTATCCACGGACTGGCCGACGCCATGTCCTACGAGATGCTGGAGTTTCCCGGTAACGTCTACGGCCTCGCCCTGAACCTGGAACGCGACTCGGTCGGTGCCGTGGTCCTGGGTGACTACAAGAACATCACTGAGGGCGACCCGGTCAAGTGCACCGGCAAGATCCTCGAGGTGCCGACCGGCCCGGAACTGCTTGGCCGCGTGGTCGATGCCCTGGGCAACCCGATCGATGGCAAGGGCCCGATCGAGGCATCCTGCTCCGCGCCGATCGAACAGATCGCGCCCGGCGTCATCGCGCGCCAGTCGGTGGACCAGCCGGTGCAGACCGGTATCAAGGCCATCGACGCCATGGTGCCGATCGGTCGTGGCCAGCGTGAGCTGATCATCGGTGACCGCCAGACCGGCAAGTCGGCCATCGCCATCGACGCGATCATCAACCAGAAGGGCGCTGGCGTTAAGTGTATCTACGTCGCGGTGGGGCAGAAGAACTCCACTATCGCCGCGCTGGTGCGCAAGCTGGAAGAGCACGGTGCCATGGAGCACACCATCATCGTGGCGGCCCCGGCGGCCGAGTCTGCGGCACTGCAGTTCATCGCGCCCTACGCCGGTTGCACCATGGGTGAATATTTCCGCGACCGTGGCGAAGACGCCATGATCGTATACGACGACCTCACCAAGCAGGCCTGGGCCTATCGCCAGGTGTCGTTGCTGCTGCGTCGCCCGCCGGGTCGTGAGGCCTACCCGGGTGACGTGTTCTACCTGCACTCGCGCCTGCTCGAGCGTGCCGCGCGGGTCAACGCGGACTACGTGGAGAAGTTCACCAACGGCGAGGTGAAAGGACAAACTGGTTCCCTGACCGCGCTGCCGATCATCGAGACCCAGGCGGGCGACGTGTCGGCCTTCGTGCCGACCAACGTGATTTCCATCACCGATGGTCAGGTCTTCCTCGAATCGGACCTGTTCAACGCCAACATCCGCCCGGCCATCAACGCCGGCCTGTCGGTGTCGCGTGTTGGCGGTTCGGCCCAGACCAAGATCATCAAGAAGCTCGGTGGCGGTGTGCGCCTGGCGCTGGCCCAGTATCGTGAACTGGCGGCGTTCTCGCAGTTCGCCTCCGATCTCGACGAGGCCACCCGCAAGCAGCTGGAGCGCGGCCAGCGGGTTACCGAACTGATGAAGCAGCCGCAGTACAGCCCGCTGTCCATCTGCGACATGGCGATCTCGCTGTTCGCGGCCAACGAGGGTTACCTCGATGATGTGGACGTGAACAAGGTGGTGGCTTTCGAGGCCGCGCTGCACAGCTACATGGCGGCCAACCAGGCCGAGCTGGTGGCGAAGGTCAACGAGAGCGCGGACTGGAACGACGAGGTCGAGGCGGCGTTCCACGAGGCCCTGAAGGACTTCAAGGCGAACGGGACCTGGTAAGGCAGCGGGCGCGGAAAACACCCGGCGATCCAGTAATTTAGATACACAGGGTTTAGACATGGCAGGCGCTAAAGAGATACGCACCAAGATCTCCTCCATCAAGAGCACGCAGAAGATCACGAGTGCGATGGAGATGGTCGCCGCTTCCAAGATGCGCAAGGCCCAGGATCGCATGGAGTCCTCGCGTCCCTATGCGGACAAGATCCGCCAGGCCATCGGTCACGTGGCAATGGCCAACCCGGAGTACCGGCACCCCTTCATGCAGAAGCGGGACGTGAAGCGCATCGGTTACATCATCGTCTCCTCTGACCGCGGTCTGTGCGGTGGCCTGAACACCAACCTGTTCCGCCGCCTGCTCAGGGACATCGTGGCCGAGCGTGAGGCTGGCATGGAGATCAGCTACTGCCTGATCGGCACCAAGGCGCTGGGCTTCTTCCGCCGCGTGGGCGGCAACGTTCGGGCCCAGGTTACCCATCTCGGTGACGCGCCCCATGTGGACAGCCTGATCGGTCCGATCAAGGCCATGCTGGACGCCTATATGGAAGGCGAGGTCGACGAGATACGCTTGGCCTACAACGAGTTCGTAAACACCATGACCCAGCGACCCACCGTTACCCGACTGGTGCCGCTGGCCGAGGGCGACGATGCCGAGGAGCTGAAGCGGCACTGGGACTACATCTACGAGCCGGAGGCGCGGGACGTACTCGACAACCTGCTGGTGCGCTACATCGAATCGGTCGCTTACCAGGCGGTCGTGGAGAACGGCGCCTGCGAGATGTCGGCGCGCATGGTGGCCATGAAGTCCGCCACCGACAATGCCGGCAGCCTGATCGATGAATTGCAGCTGGTCTACAACAAGGCCCGCCAGGCGGCGATCACCCAGGAGATCTCGGAGATCGTCAGTGGTGCCGCGGCGGTATCGTAAGCAGAATTTTTGAGTTATTGATCGCAGGCGACTGCGAAACGATTGAAGATTGAGAGGAAACGCCAATGAGCATGGGTAAGGTCGTCGAAATTATCGGCGCGGTGGTCGACGTTCAGTTCGAGCGAGCCGACATGCCGAAGGTCTACGATGCGCTGAAGATCGAATCAGCGGGTCTGACCCTGGAAGTCCAGCAGCAGCTGGGTGACGGTGTGGTGCGTACCATTGCCATGGGTTCCACCGACGGCCTGAAGCGCGGTGCGGACGTCATCAATACCGGGTCTCCGATCAGCGTTCCAGTGGGCCAGGCGACCCTGGGCCGCATCATGGACGTGCTGGGCGAGCCGGTGGACGAGGCCGGCCCTATCGGCACCGACGAGCGCATGCCCATCCACCGCGAGCCCCCCAAGCTGGAAGACCAGGCCGCCACCACCGAGGTACTCGAGACCGGTATCAAGGTCATCGACCTGATCATGCCGATCCAGAAGGGCGGCAAGGTCGGCCTGTTCGGCGGCGCCGGCGTGGGTAAGACCGTGACCCTGATGGAACTGATCCGCAACATCGCGGTCGAGCACTCCGGCTTCTCGGTGTTTGCCGGTGTCGGTGAGCGTACCCGTGAGGGCAACGACTTCTACCACGAGATGTCCGAGGGCGGTGTCCTGGACAAGGTGGCCCTGGTCTACGGCCAGATGAACGAGCCGCCCGGCAACCGCCTGCGGGTGGCCCTGACCGGCCTGACCATGGCCGAGTACTTCCGTGACGAGGGCCGCGACGTGCTGATGTTCGTGGACAACATCTACCGTTACACCCTGGCCGGTACCGAGGTGTCTGCACTGCTCGGCCGTATGCCCTCCGCGGTGGGCTACCAGCCGACCCTGGCCGAGGAGATGGGTGTGCTGCAGGAGCGCATCACCTCCACCAAGACCGGTTCCATCACCTCCTTCCAGGCGGTGTACGTACCGGCGGACGATCTGACCGACCCTTCCCCGGCAACCACCTTTGCCCACCTGGATGCCACCCTGGTGCTGTCCCGTCAGGTGACCGAGCTCGGTATCTACCCGGCCGTGGATCCGCTGGACTCCACCTCGCGTATCCTCGACCCGCACGTGGTCGGTGTGGAGCACTACGAGGTGGCCCGCGGTGTACAGGGCGTACTGCAGCGCTACAAGGAACTGAAGGACATCATCGCCATTCTCGGCATGGACGAACTGTCCGAGGAAGACAAGATGACCGTGCAGCGCGCACGCAAGATCCAGCGCTTCCTGTCCCAGCCGTTCTTCGTGGCCGAGGTGTTCACCGGTGCACCGGGCAAGTATGTCACCCTGAAAGAGACCATCGCCAACTTCAAGGCGATCCTGGCCGGTGGATACGACCACTTGCCGGAGCAGGCCTTCTACATGTGCGGCAACATCGATGAAGCGGTCGCCAAGGCGGAACAGCAGGGCTGATGGAGTTGACGAACCAGTCGGTCGACGGGAGCTAGAATCATGGCAATGACCATTCATGTCGATATCGTGAGCGCGGAGGGCAAGCTCTTCAGCGGCCAGGGCGAGATGGTGTACGCGCCAGCCGTGATGGGCGAGATCGGCATCGCCCCCAGGCATGCCCCGTTGGTCACCCGGCTCAAGCCCGGTGAGGTGCGCGTCGACCCGGGCGACGGCAAGCCGCAGGAGGATTTCTACGTCTCCGGTGGTCTGATCGAGGTCCAGCCCTTCAAGGTCACCGTACTGGCGGATACCGGCGTGCGTGCAGCGGATCTCGACGAGGCGGCGGCACTCGAGGCCAAGCGGCGGGCCGAGGATGCGCTGGCCAACCAGGCGGCGGACATGGACCTGGCCAAGGCGCAGGCGGAACTGGCCGAGGCGGTGGCCCAGCTGCGAGCCATCGAGCGGATTCGCAAAAACAAGTAGGCCATTGCTAGGCTTGTTAGAATACCGGGCCCTTCGGTCAAGTACCGACAGGGCCTTTTGTTTTTCGAGGGCGCCGCTCAGCCGGGGCCTTCCCAGAGATAGAGTTGTATGAGTGAACAGACTGTACAGCCCGGCAAGTACGTCGGTCTGACCTACACCATCATGGACGACCAGGGTTCGGTCGTGGAGCAACACGACGTGCCGCTGGGTTTCGTCTACGGCAGCGACACCGAACTGGTCGGCGGCATGGACAAGGCGATCCTGGGCAAGCAGGTCGGGGAGGAGGTCGAGGTGAAACTGGGCCCCGAAGAGGCCTACGGGGAACGCGATCCCTCGCTGACCTTTACCGATGACCTGGATAACGTGCCGCCGCAGTTTCGCAAGATCGGGGCCGAGGTTCAGATGCAGAACGAGGCCGGCGAGGTGAAGACCTTCTACGTCACCGGCATTCAAGACGACAAGCTGACCGTCGACGGAAACCACCCCCTGGCCGGCAAGACGCTGACCATCAAGGTTAAAATCGTCGAGGTCCGGGATGCCCGGCCGGGTGAAGAGAAGGTCTCCGGCATCCATGCCGTGCAGGCACCGACCCACCCAACCATCAACTGAAGGGCTACGACAGGAGCGGGGATGAGCCTAGGGATCGTAATACTCGCCGCGGGCCAGGGGGCCCGCATGAAATCCAGCCTGCCCAAGGTATTGCATACCCTGGGCGACCGGGCGCTGTTGCAGCACGTGATCGATACCGCCCGTCGGATGGATCCAGCGCGTATCGTGGTGGTCTATGGCCACGGTGGCGAACGGGTACGTGACGCGATTCCGGGTGACGATCTGGTATGGGCCGAGCAGGCCGAGCAGCTAGGCACCGGGCATGCCGTGGTGCAGGCCATGCCGGACCTGGAGGATGTCGATCAGGTCCTGGTGCTGTACGGCGATGTGCCGTTGATCACCGAGGCGACCCTGCAACGCCTGATGGCCTGTGCCGGTGACGGCTTTGGCTTGCTGACCGTCACCCTGGACGATCCCAGCGGCTACGGCCGGGTGGAACGCGAGGAAGGGGGCGAGGTACGCTGCATCGTAGAACAGAAGGACGCCAGCGACGAGCAGCTGAGCATCTGCGAGGTCAACACCGGCATCATGCTGCTGCCGCGCAATCGCCTGCAGGACTGGCTGGGACGGCTCGGCAATGACAATGCCCAGGGTGAGTACTACCTGACCGATGTGTTGGCGATGGCGGTCGGCGAGGGCATGTCGGTGGCCGTTGCCCAGCCGGACAACCCGGTCGAGGCCGAGGGCGTCAACAACAAGCTGCAGCTCGCCGCCCTCGAACGGGCGCTGCAAAGGCGTCAGGCCGAGGCGCTGATGCGTGACGGACTGACCCTGCGCGATCCCTCGCGCTTCGATCTGCGAGGCCGGCTGACGCATGGCCAGGACTGCGTGCTGGACGTGAACGTCGTCATCGAGGGCGAGGTGGTCCTGGGTGAGGGTGTCCAGGTGGGCGCCAACACGGTGCTGCGCAACTGCACGGTTCATGACGGTGTGCAGATCCTCGAGAACTGCGTCATCGAGGAGGCCGAGATCGGCAGGGAGAGCCGTGTTGGCCCCTTCTCCCGGCTGCGTTCCGGGGCCCGGCTGCTGGGGAACAACCATGTCGGCAACTTCGTCGAGATAAAGAAATCCGAGGTGGGAGAAGGTTCCAAGGTCAATCACCTGACCTATATCGGCGACAGTGGGATTGGCACCGGGGTGAATATCGGAGCAGGCACCATCACCTGCAACTACGATGGCGCCAACAAGCACCGGACTATCATCGGCGACAATGCCTTCATCGGTTCGAATGCCGCACTGGTGGCGCCGGTCCGTATTGGCGAGGGCGCAACCATTGGCGCCGGCTCGGTGATCGGCAAGGACGCGCCCGCGGGCCAGCTCACCCTGACCCGCGCCAGGCAGGTCACCATCGAAGGCTGGCAACGCCCGACCAAGCAGAAGAACTAGAACCGGAACGGTCACAGCCGGTTCCGGCGCCTAAAGTATCGTCTTTATTGCCCGATACAGAACCAACCCTGTTTCTACCGAGGAAGGAAGCCCATGTGCGGCATAGTTGGAGCCATCGCACAACGTGATGTGACGCCGATCCTGATGGAAGGCCTGCAGCGCCTGGAATACCGGGGCTACGATTCCGCCGGGGTGGCGGTGCGCCGGGACGGGAACGGTCTGCAGCGTATCCGCTCGGTGGGCAAGGTGGCTGAACTCAGGTCCCTGCTGGACAGCGCCGATGTCAGCGGCCAGCTCGGTATCGCCCACACCCGCTGGGCTACCCATGGCATGCCGGCCGAGCGCAACGCCCACCCGCACATGAGCGGCGAGCGCATCGCGGTGGTGCACAACGGCATCATCGAGAACCATGCCGAGCTGCGTGCCGAGCTGGAAGCCACCGGCTACCGTTTCCAGTCCGAGACCGATACCGAGGTGATCGCGCACCTGCTTGCCGATCTGCTCGACCAGGGGCTGTCGCTGTTCCAGGCTATGCGCGCGGCGCGCGAGCGCCTGGTCGGAGCCTATGGCATGGCGGTCATCAGTCCCGATGACCCCGATCACATGGTGGTGGCCCGCTCCGGCAGCCCGCTGGTGATCGGTGTGGGCGAGGGCGAGAACTTCATCGCCTCGGACGTGTTTGCCCTGCTGCCGGTCACCCAGCGCTTCATCTTCCTGGAAGAAGGCGACATGGCCGAGATCAGCCGCGACGGTGTGTGTGTCTTCGACACCGACGGCAAGCCGGTCGAGCGCGAGGTACGCACCTCGGCGCTGTCCGCTTCCACCACCGACAAGGGCCCTTATGCCCATTACATGCTGAAGGAGATCTTCGAACAGCCGGCGGTGATCGCCGAGACGCTGGAGGGGCGCATTCACAAGGGGCGTCTGCTGGAGGAGACCTTCGGCCACATCGCCAGCGCCCTGCTGGACCAGGCCAAGGCCGTGCACATCATCGCCTGCGGCACCAGCTACCATGCCGGACTGGTGGCCAAGTACTGGCTGGAGGACGTCGGCGCGCCCTGCCATGTCGAGGTCGCCAGCGAGTACCGCTACCGCCGGGTCATGGTGTCCGAGGACACCCTGTTCGTCAGCATCTCGCAATCAGGCGAGACCGCTGATACCCTGGCGGCCCTGCGCAATGCGCAGCGCGGTGGCTACCTGGGCAGCCTGACCATCTGCAATGTGCCCGAGAGCTCGCTGGTGCGTGAGTCCGACGTGGCCCTGATGACCCGTGCCGGCCCCGAGATCGGCGTGGCATCCACCAAGGCCTTCACCACCCAGCTGGTGGCCCTGCGCCTGCTGACCATTGCCTTGGCCCGCCGTCGTGGCCTGAGCGAGGCCCAGGAGAAGGTCCTGGTCGAGGAGCTCGAGGCGCTGCCGCGCCAGGTCGAGGTGGCGTTAAAGCTCAACGACCCAATCGAGGGAATGGCCGAGTCCTTCCGTGATCTGCACAATGCCCTGTTCCTGGGGCGTGGCCCCTTCTACCCGGTGGCCATGGAAGGGGCGCTCAAGCTCAAGGAGATCTCCTACATCCATGCCGAGGCCTACCCGGCCGGCGAGCTCAAGCATGGGCCACTGGCGCTGGTGGACGAGAAGATGCCGGTGGTGTGCGCCCTGCCCGACGACCCGCTGCTGGAGAAGGTGCNCGCCGGGTCATGGTGTCCGAGGACACCCTGTTCGTCAGCATCTCGCAATCAGGCGAGACCGCTGATACCCTGGCGGCCCTGCGCAATGCGCAGCGCGGTGGCTACCTGGGCAGCCTGACCATCTGCAATGTGCCCGAGAGCTCGCTGGTGCGTGAGTCCGACGTGGCCCTGATGACCCGTGCCGGCCCCGAGATCGGCGTGGCATCCACCAAGGCCTTCACCACCCAGCTGGTGGCCCTGCGCCTGCTGACCATTGCCCTGGCCCGCCGTCGTGGCCTGAGCGAGGCCCAGGAGAAGGCCCTGGTCGAGGAGCTCGAGGCGCTGCCGCGCCAGGTCGAGGTGGCGTTAAAGCTCAACGACCCAATCGAGGGAATGGCCGAGTCCTTCCGCGATCTGCACAATGCCCTGTTCCTGGGGCGTGGCCCCTTCTACCCGGTGGCCATGGAAGGGGCGCTCAAGCTCAAGGAGATCTCCTACATCCATGCCGAGGCCTACCCGGCCGGCGAGCTCAAGCATGGGCCACTGGCGCTGGTGGACGAGAAGATGCCGGTGGTGTGCGCCCTGCCCGACGACCCGCTGCTGGAGAAGGTGCTGTCCAACCTGCAGGAGGTGCGCGCGCGCGGCGGCGAACTGTTCCTGTTCAGCGACCGCAATGTGCAGATCGACCTGGACCGTTACCAGAACCTGACCCTGGACGATATCTGCCCGACCACCTCACCCATCGTGTACAGCGTGCCGCTGCAGCTGCTGGCCTACCATGTGGCCCTGCTCAAGGGCACTGACGTGGACCAGCCACGTAACCTGGCAAAATCTGTTACCGTCGAATAACGGCCAGCCTGCTTGCTGCAGGCTGCGCCGTGAAAAAGTGTCCTTAACCTCGGACGCTTGCCGTCGAATCGCTGAGTTCCCTGCCTGGTAGCCACTCGGTCAAGGTCTGCAATGCGACCGAAGCAGCCCTTAAGAGAACGCTTATGGAGGGTGTCAGGGTTTTTTACACCTCATCAGCCAGTCAAAACCCCCAACAACCCTTTTGCGACCATTTCGGACGCTCTCCGATCACTCAAGGCTCAAGGAGCGGATTAAATTCCCCATTTCCTCCAGACAATGGCAAAAGGAAAGACCTGACCCCATATCTTCCGGGCGCGGAGCCGGGATCCAGGAAATCATGGGACATCACTGGGGCGCAAATGGATGAGTTTCGCTGCCTCAGGGCCGTGAAAGAAATGTCCCTCGGACCGGGAGCGGGCCTCGTGCAGAAATCGTAGCCCGAATATTTCACAAATAAAAAGGGCAAAACCCGTGTAGTTCGTTAAAATTCAGTTGGTTACACTGGATCCGAACAAGGTTTTGCCCGTGACAAAATGTACCCAAGAAAGCTTTGAT
>JAKRWE010000077.1 GCA_024712425.1 Chromatiales bacterium | reverse complement strand
CCAGCCGGTCCACCGTCTTCTGTGTCATCGCAATGGTCTCCTCTGTCACCACCCCTCCCGAAATCAAAAGGGGACATTTTAGAATTGGACAAAGGGGACATTACTGCTTTGGACTAACACATTGGGACTCCCGTCTGTTCCCTGCTGTGACTGTCCGGTACAGTATACCGTCTCGCACGGGGAGCCAGGGTAACGTCATCCAGCCCGGGTGGGGCGTCGCCCTACTTAATCATTGAGTTGCGAACTTGGATGACGGGCCCTGCACGGGGAGCAAATCATGCTGGACTGGGCCCGGGTCGACACGGTGCTGCTGGATATGGATGGCACCCTGCTCGACCTGTATTTCGACAATCATTTCTGGCTGGAATTCGTTCCGGCGCGTTATGCCGCGCGGCACGGGCTCACGCTGGAACAGGGCAAGGCCGAGTGCATGGCGCGCTACGAGCAGTATGCCGGCACCCTGGACTGGTACTGCGTCGATCACTGGACCCGCGAGCTTGGCCTCGATATCGCCGTCCTCAAGGAGGAGGCGGATCACCTGATCGCGGTGCTGCCGCATGTGACCGACTTTCTCGACCTGCTCGGTGAAGCCGGCAAGCGGCGCGTGCTGGTGACCAATGCACACCAGAAGTCGCTGGCCCTGAAGATGGATCGCACCCGTCTGCACCATCGCCTGGATGCGCTGGTCAGTTCACACGAGATCGGCCTGGCCAAGGAGGATACGGCCTTCTGGGAGCGGCTGTGTGAACGCGAGCCGTTCGATCCGCAGCGGACCTTGTTCGTGGACGACAGCCTGAGCGTGCTGCGTCCGGCGCAGCGCTACGGCATCCGCTGGCTGCTGGCGATCCGTTACCCCGACCGCCAGCAGTCGGTACGCGAGATCGACGAGTTCCCGGCGATTACCGAATTCGACGAACTGATCCCGGGCCTGCAGGCATTCGTGGCGGAGACGCTCAGCCCTGCTGCCCGCTGAAGGGCACCACGTTGTCGGGCTGCTTCATCGGTGATGGTCGCCCGAACAGATAGCCCTGCAGCAGGTCGCAGCCCTCTTTCCTGAGGAAACTGTGCTGCTCGGCGGTCTCCACGCCCTCTGCCACCACGTTCATCCCCAGCGTATGGGCCAGACCGATGATGGCGCGGACCAGAGTTGCATCCTGGTCGTTGTCGATGACATCGCGCATGAATGCGCGATCGATCTTGACCGTGTCGAAGGGGAAGGCACGCAGGTGGCTCAGGGAGGACTGGCCGGTGCCGAAGTCGTCCAGCGCAATACGCACCCCGATCGCCTGCAGATCCGCGAGTTGCAGGGTGATGCGTTCGAGATCGTCGCTGAGGGTGTCCTCGGTGATCTCGATGATCAGGTTTTTCGCGTGGATGTCGCCGGTACTGATCCGCTGCAGCAGGTGCCCCATGAAACCGGCGTCGCCCAGCAGGACCACGGACAGGTTGATCGAGTAGCTGTGCCGGCGGGTGGCGTGGGTCTGTTCCAGTTGATCCAGGATCCAGTCGGTCAGGTCCCTCATCAGGCCGATGTCCTCGAGCGTGTCGAGGAAGGCGATGGGCGACAGCAGGCCCTTGTCCGGGTGCTGCCAGCGAATCAGGCACTCCTGGCTGTGTAACTGCCCTGTCGCGCAATCGACGATCGGCTGCACGAAGACCCGGAACTGCTCCTCCTGGATGGCGGCATGCAGTTCGTTTTCGAGCGCCAGCTGGCGCATGGTGCGTTCGGCCATGTCGGGCGTGAACAGGGAGTAGCGGGCGCGACCGGTGCCCTTGGCATGGTACATCGCGGTATCGGCATGCTGGATCAGCCGGTCGGCGCTGTTGCCGTCGCGTGGTGCGATGCTGACGCCGACCGAGGCGCTGCTGTGGAACTCGGTGTCGTCGATACGGAATGGTTTTGCAAGTGCATCGATGACCTTTTGCGCCAGGAGGGCCAGGTCCGCCTGGTGGCCGAAGCCCTGCAGCAGTACCGCGAATTCATCCCGCTGAGGCGTGCGACCAGGTCCTCGGCGCGGAAGGTGGCGCGCAGGCGTTTGGCCACCTCGACCAGGAACTTGTCGCCGAGGAGGTGGCCATGGGTGTCGTTGATCTGCTTGAAGCGGTCGAGATCCAGGAACAGCACCGCCACCTCGCGCCCGCGCGGCAGCTCGTTGTGCAGGGCGTCGCTGAGTCGCTCATGGAACAGGACCCGGTTCGGCAGGCCGGTGAGCGGGTCGTGGAAGGCCATGTAGTCGAGGCGTCGTTCACGCGCACGGATCTGCTCGCGCATCTCGCTGAACGACTGTACCAGTCGACGGGTCTCGCTGACTGGCGGCACGTGCGTGATGTCGGCGTGTTCGCCGCGGCCCTCGCGCTGCAGCTGGCGCGAGATGTGCTCGATGGGTCAGAGCAGCCAGCGCTGGTAGGCGAGATAACCCAGCACGAAGATGCCGATCAGGATGGCGGCCAGCCAGCCGATGCCGCGCGCGAGTTGCTCGCCCTCGTTCAACAGCCCGAGCAGCAGGGCCTGGGTATTGGCCTGCAGGCGCATGCGTGAGGTGGACAGGCGTTGATCCATCTGCTCGATAAGCGGGTTGATCTCGTCCTCGAGCAGCACCAGGTCCTGGTGCCAGCCGTCGCGGTCGAGCAGCAGCCGCAGGCGCCGGTAACCTTTGACCCAGGTGTTAAGTGCCGTGTAAATCGTGGTCGTGTCGTCGAGTACAAAGTCGTCGCCACGCGCCTTCGCCTCCTGTGAGAGCTTCTGCAGACCGCTGCGGAAGGCGCTCAGGTGTTCGTTCAGGTTCCTGGCGCGCGCCGTCATCCCGCGTACGGAATCGATGGAAAATATCCCGAAGCGGTTGGCGATCAGCAGTCTGACCTCGCCCAGGATATGTTGCCAGTGGGTCTGCAGCTCGATGGCCTGCAGGCGCATGGACTTGTCCGTGATGTCTTCGTTGAGCAGGATGTCGATGTCCTGCAGGGCGCCGGCAATAATGGAGGCCTGTGGCACCATCTGCTCGTTCATCACCTGGCTGGCGGGGAGCCAGGCGTTTGCATCGAGGCGCGCCGCGATGAGTTCCTCGAGTTGCTGCTGGAGCTTTTTTCGGTCGGTGACCAGCAGCGCCACCGTGGCCTGGTGATCGGGGTCGTCGTCCACGTGCTTGCTCAACAGACGGTCCAGGCTGAACTTCATCTGCCGGCTGATCTGGCGCAGGCGCTCGGGTTCGGTCCGGTTGGGGTCGAGGATGAAGGCGAGCACGGCCTCTTTCAGGCGATGCAGCTGCTGGCTGGCGTCGGTCAGGGTGCTGATGCTGGCGGCCTGTGCCCCCGCCTGGCGTGTGCTCTCGGTGGTGTTCACGCGCACCAGCTGCTGGACCTGGATCGCCAGTCCGGCCAGCAGGAGACTGAGCGAGATGGTCAGCCACAGGTAGCGGCCGCGGTAACTTCCGAGTCCGAGTCGTTGCCAGATTCTGCGGTGCTTCCCTGTCATCGCCGATTCAGTAGTGTTCGTTCAGGGTCTGGGCCACGATGGTTCGGCCGGGTCATAGTCGCTGTCGCTGGCCGGCCTGAGCCCGGTCAAGCGCGCCTGGCGCAACAACTGGCGGCCCTCACGGCTGTGGTTCAGGCCCAGCAGGGCCTTTTTGATCTCCCCGGCCAGTTTGCGATCGACCTGGGCCGATACCGCCCAGGGGTGCAGCGGCAGCGGCTTGCTCCGCAGCAGGATACGGGGTGGTGCCAAGCCGAGTTCTTCCCACGGCATGCCGCCGGCCTCGAGCATGGTATGGCCGATGCCGACGGCGTCACCCTGGCCATAGAACATCTCCCGTACGGCGCCCACCGGGGTCTTGGAAAAGGAGGCGAGATAATCCTCGGGTTGCAGCCCCGCCTGTTGCAGGATGTGACGCGCAACGATGTAGGACATCATGGCGCCCCGGCCGCCACCGAAAAGGATCTTGGCTCCGTGCAGATCCGCGATCGAATGGAAGGCGCTGTCCGCCCGAACCGCGATGACCGAGTGGATCCGGTCCTGTCCGTTCTCCTCGTTTCGGAGTATCGCCCGGTGACCAAAGCGTTTGTGCGCCTTCAGGTAGTGATACTGGTTGTAGTGGACCAGGTCGAAGCGACCCTGGTTTACCAGCGTCCAGAAAGAGGGGAAGTCCGGCGTGGTGTAGAGCCGCACCGGCCGGCCCAGCTGTGTGCTCAGGTAGTCCGCGATGGGCCTGAACATCCGTTCGGTCTGACTGACGGAATAACGCGGAAAGATGCCCATATCGAGCGGCCGCGCCGCAGCCGTGGCCAGGGATGCGGCCAACAGGCAGCAAAGGGTCAGGACGAGTCGGAGCATCAGGGCGAACTGGGTCATCATGCGCTTGGTCTATGCAGGGTGCTCAGCCCTGTATCGGCCCCGGTATCCGGGGCTTTAGCTTTCCGGCTTTTTACCGCCGCCACTGTTGCGTGGGCGCCGATGTCGCGGCTTGCCACGGGAGCCGTGGCGTCCATCCCCGCCTTTGCCTCTCGGCGGGCGGCGTTTGCGCTCGATGCGTACCCGGCTGGACGGATCCACCTCGGCCAGCAGTTCCGCCTGCACCGGTTCGATGGGGATCTTGTGCCCGATATAGTCCTCGATGTCGGGAAGCGAGAAGGCGTAGGTCTCGCATACGAAGGAGATCGCATCGCCCTCCGCGCCGGCACGCGCGGTGCGCCCGATGCGGTGCACGTAGTCCTCGGCATCGTCCGGCAGGTCATAGTTGAAGACATGGGTCACGCCGGGGATATGCAGCCCGCGCGCGGCCACGTCGGTGGCGACCAGCACCGAGACCTCGTTGTCGGTGAATTTCTTCAGCAGCTTTTCGCGTTTTTTCTGCGGCACATCACCGGACAGGATGGCGGCCTTTTGGCCGTTGCCCTCGAGAAAGCCCCAGACCCTGTCGGCCTCGCGCTTGGTGTTGATGAACACGATGGCGCGCGCGTCCTCGAGGCGGTTGAGCAGGCCCAGCAGGAGCGGGATCTTCTCCTCGTTGGCGACCATGTAGCCGACCTCGCGCACCTTGTCGGCGGTGATCTGTTCCGCCTCCACCACCACCTTCTGTGGATTGTTCATGTGCTCATAGGCGAGTTCCAGCACCCGGTAGGAGAGGGTCGCGGAGAACAGCATGCTGAGCCGGTCGTCGGGTTTGGGGCAGCGTCGCAGCAGGTAACGGATATCCTTGATGAAACCGAGATCGAACATGCGGTCGGCCTCGTCCAATACCAGTACCTGAACGGCGCGCAGGTCGAAGACGTGCTGCTTGAAATAGTCGATCAGGCGCCCGGGCGTGCCGATCAGGATATCGACCCCTTCCTCCAGGTCGCGGCGCTGCTGTTCATAGCCGGTGCCGCCATACACCACGCGCACGTGGTGACCGGTATGCGAGGCGAGCACGGCGGCGTCCTTGTGGATCTGTATCGCCAGTTCGCGCGTGGGCGCGAGGATCAGGGCGCGTGGCTGATTGCGGCGGCGTTCCGGGTCCGCCGGTTCCTGGTCCAGCATGTGCAGGGTGGCCAGCAGAAAGGCCGCGGTCTTGCCGGTGCCGGTCTGGGCCTGGCCCGCGATATCCTGGCCGTCCAGCAACAGCGGCAGGGTTGCCTCCTGTATCGGCGTGCAGTATCCGAAGCCGGCCTCGCGGACGCCATCGAGTATCGATTCTGAAAAAGGGAAGCTGTCGAAACGGGTTTTTGTCAGGTGTTTGTCGCTCATGGGGTGCAAGCATACCGGAATTAGGCTTGAAAAGAGGGGTGTGATGGGCTCAAATTGCAGCGGTGGAGCGGATTTCCCGCAATATCCCGTTATCGTTGCAACGCGCCACTTCCGATTCGACAGGATCGGGCAGGACCTGGCAGGCGGTGACCCAACACGATCAACTAACGGACATTGGAGAAACTCTTGTGAGTGAAAAGATCGTTCAGGTGACGGACGACACCTTCGAAGGCGAGGTGCTGCAGTCGGATATCCCGGTGCTGGTGGATTACTGGGCGGAGTGGTGCGGCCCCTGCAAGATGATTGCCCCGGTGCTGGACGAGATCGCCGACGAATACGAGGACCGCGTCAAGGTGGCCAAGCTGAACATCGATGACAGCCCGAATACGCCGCCCCGCTACGGGATCCGCGGTATTCCGACCCTGATGCTGTTCAAGAACGGCGAGGTCGAGGCGACCAAGGTTGGCGCGGTCTCCAAGTCGCAGCTGACGGCCTTTATCGACAGCAATATGTGAACGATCAGGGGCGCGGCGGGGCCGCGCCCCTCTCCGGGCTGGACGTATCCAAAACCCGTGCTAGAATTCCTCTGACCGCCGTTTCCGGCCCGTCTGTTCCCAACCATGCAATCGCGCCCGGCTGCGCGGACATGTTCTTTCCCCGCTTTCTCTTGTTTTAAGACGCCACAGGCTGTTTATGAACCTCACCGAACTCAAAAAAATGCCCGTCCACGAGCTGCAGGACCTTGCCAGCTCGATGAAAATCGAAAACATGGGTCGCTCGCGCAAGCAGGACCTGATCTTTGCCATCCTCAAGGCGCATGCCAAGAAGGGCGAGGATATCTACGGTGATGGCGTACTCGAGATCCTTCAGGACGGCTTCGGTTTCCTGCGCTCGGGTGATTCCTCCTACCTCGCCGGCCCGGACGACATCTATGTCTCGCCCAGCCAGATCCGGCGCTTCGGCCTGCGTACCGGCGACACCATCTCGGGCAAGATTCGTCCACCCAAGGACAGCGAGCGTTACTTCGCGATGCTCAAGGTCGATGAGATCAACTTCGACAAGCCGGAGAATGCCAAGAACAAGATCCTGTTCGAGAACTTCACGCCGCTGTTCCCCAATCAGAAGTTCAACCTCGAGCTGGGCAATGGCAGTACCGAGGACATCACCGCGCGCACCATCGAACTGGTGGCGCCGATCGGCAAGGGCCAGCGCGGCCTGATCGTGGCCCCGCCCAAGGCGGGCAAGACCATGCTGATCCAGAACGTCGCGCAGTCGATCGCAATCAACCATCCCGAGTGCTACCTGATCGTGCTGCTGATCGACGAGCGTCCGGAAGAGGTCACCGAGATGGCCCGTTCGGTGCGGGGCGAAGTGATCTCGTCCACCTTCGACGAACCGGCATCGCGCCACGTGCAGGTGGCCGAGATGGTGATCGAAAAGGCCAAGCGCCTGGTCGAGCACAAGCGCGACGTGGTGATCCTGCTCGACTCCATCACCCGTCTCGCGCGCGCCTACAACACCGTGATCCCCTCCTCCGGCAAGGTGCTCACCGGCGGCGTGGACGCCAACGCCCTGCAGAAGCCCAAGCGCTTCTTCGGTGCGGCGCGCAACGTCGAGGAGGGGGGGTCCCTGACCATCATCGCCACCTCGCTGGTGGAGACCGGTTCGCGCATGGACGACGTGATCTACGAAGAGTTCAAGGGCACCGGCAATATGGAATGCCATCTCGACCGCCGCATCGCCGAGAAGCGTATCTTCCCGGCGATTCACATCAACCGCTCCGGCACCCGTCGCGAGGAGCTGCTGATCCCCGAGAAGGAACTGCAGAAGATATGGATTCTGCGCAAGATCCTGCACCCCATGGACGAACTGGCCGCGATGGAATTCCTGTACGACAAGCTCAAGGCAACCAAGACCAACCAGGAGTTCTTCGACGCGATGAAGTCGAAGGGCTAGTGGATTTAGTCTCCTTAAGCTCCGGGTGACGGATAGCCCGGATTGCACTTCGTTCCATCCAGGCTACGCACCGTGCCGTGGCTCGAAGTTGCGATAACCGGGTAGCCCGGATGGAGCGTAGCGGAATCCGGGACCACGCGCCGCTCGGCCGGGTAAACAACCGCCCAATTTATTATGGCTGACAGATTGGCCCCGAAATCCGCCATGATCCTCGCCGCCGGCCGCGGCGAACGCATGCGCCCGCTCACCGACTATACCCCCAAGCCCTTGCTCGAGGTCGCCGGAAAACCCCTGATCGTATGGCATATCGAACGCCTGGCGCGGGCCGGGTTCCGGCAGCTGGTAATCAATCATGCGTACCTCGGTGAACAGATCGAGCAAGGTCTGGGCGACGGCAGTCAGTGGGGTGTGGAGATTCGCTACTCGCCGGAAGGAGAGGGCACGGCGCTGGAGACCGGTGGGGGTATTTTCAGGGCCCTGCCGAGGCTGGAAGACCCTTTCCTGGTGGTGAACGGGGATGTCTGGTGCGACCTGGATCCGGGCACGCTGCGCCTGCCGGCAGGCGATCTGGCGCAGCTGGTACTGGTCGACAATCCACCGCAGCATCCGGAGGGGGATTTCTGCCTGGACGACGGTCGGGTCGGTCTGTCCTGTCCGGAGCGTCTCACCTTCAGTGGTATCGGCGTTTATCGTCGCGCGCTGTTCGATGGCTGCGAGGACGGCGCCTTTCCGCTTGCGCCGCTGTTGCGCCGGGCCATCGGCCAGGGACGGGTGGGCGGTACGCATTACCAGGGGCAGTGGGTGGATGTCGGCACACCCGAGCGGCTTCACGAACTTGACAGGCGGTTGCGTGCTTCCGCTGTTTCTCCTGGCGGTCGCCCCTGATAGGCTTGAGTCCATGGGGCAGGAAATCCAGGAAGTCCATTTCAGCGAAGAGGCCTTTGCCGAGTACCGGCGGCGCCTGACGGCGGAGACCGCGCTGTTGCAGCGCTGGGAACAGGAGGGGCGCCTGCGTGATGTGCCGTTCCGCCTGGGCTTCGAGCTCGAGGGTTGGCTGATCGATGAGCGGGGCATGCCCGCACCGCGCAATCGGGCGTTCCTCGAAAAGGTGGACGACCCGCAGGTGGTGCCGGAACTGGCGCGCTTCAATTTCGAGATAAACGATGCGCCGCTGGATTTCTCGGCCGGCATGTTCGATCGTATGCATGTGTCGCTGATGCGGCGCAGGGAGCGGTGCGAGGCGGCCGCGCAGGCCCTGGGCATGCAGGCGCTCAGTATCGGCATATTGCCAACCGTGGCCCGGGAGCATCTGCACCTGGGCAACATCTCCGCCATGTCGCGCTGCCTGGCCCTGAACGAGCAGGTCTTTCGTTTGCGCCAGGGGGAGCCGATAGAGCTGCTGATCGAGGGTGCCGAGACCCTGCGCCACCTGCACGATGACGTGATGCTGGAGTCCGCCACCACCTCCCTGCAGATCCACCTGCAGGTCGGCAGCGAGCGCGCAGCGCGTGCCTTCAATACGGCCAAGATCGTCTCGGCGGCGATGGTGGCGGTCGGCGCCTCGGATTATTCACGCCGTGTGACCTTCGGCATCCGCTATGCGGAACACAGCGTCATGGAGTGCTTCACCGCCAACCTGGAACGCTATCCGGTGCTGTTGCCGGACCTGATGGATGTGCCGGTGGAGCGGCTGGCTCATCTGCGTCTGCGCAACGGCACCATCTGGCGCTGGAACCGTCCCCTGGTTGGCTTCGACGAGCAGGGCCGGCCGCACTACCGGATCGAGCATCGCGTGGTGGCGGCGGGCACCAGTGCCCTGGACGTGGTCGCGGATACCGCCTTTTTCGTGGGCCTGATGATGCGCCTGATGAACGAGGACATCGCCTCCGAACAGGTGCTTCCTTTCGAGGTGGCGCGTGCCAACTTCTATGCCGCGGCAAAGGATGGGCTGATCAGCGGGCAGTTGTTGTCGGAGGCCAGGCTGGGGCTGGAGTCCATCGGCCTGGAGAGGACGGAGGCAGCATACTGGATCAGTATCATCCGGCAGCGGGTCGAGACCGGTCAGGCGGGTGCGGCCTGGCAGCGGGCCTGGGTGGACCGGCATGGTCCGGACTGGCCGGGGCTGGTGCTGGCCTATGCAGAGCAGCAGGCGCGGGGGCGCCCGGTACACGAGTGGACGATTATGAATCTGTTGAGCGAGCTGAACGAACTGCCGCCGGGATTACTGCAGGTGGATGCGAGCCAGTTGCACGAGCGCCTGGGCGGCCCCACCCTGATCCATCTCGCAGGGCGGCGTTCGCCTGCGCTGTTCGTGTCGGTGCTGATGCATGGCAACGAGACCACCGGCTGGGATGCGGTACGGCGCGTGCTGCATCGCTATCTGGACGGTGAGAGCCTGGATCTGCCGCGCGATCTCAGCCTGTTCATCGCCAATACCGGGGCCGCGGCACAGGGCCTGCGACACCTGCCCGGGCAGCCGGATTTCAACCGGGTATGGCCCGGCGGGGAGATCCGGCACGGCGCGGAAGCCGGCCTGATGCGGCGTGTGGTCGAGCGCATGGCCGAGCGCGAGATATTCGCCTCGGTGGATGTGCACAACAACACCGGTCTCAATCCGCACTATGCCTGCGTGAACGTGCTGGAGAACCAGGCCTTGCGCCTGGCCACCCTGTTCTCGCGCACGGTGGTCTATTTTTCGCGGCCGCGGGGCGTTGCCTCGATGGCCATGGCCGCGCTGGGGCCCTCGGTCACGCTCGAGTGCGGCAAGGTGGGGCAGGAACACGGTACCCGGCACGCAGAGGATTACCTCGACGCCTGCCTGCACCTGGCGGAGCTGCCCACCCATGCGGTGCCGGAACACGATATCGATCTGTTCCATACCGTTGCGGTGGTCAAGATACCGCACGAGGTCTCGTTCGGGTTCGGGGAAAACGGTTACAACATCGATTTCGTGGAGGACCTGGAACGCCTCAACTTCCGGGAACTGTCGGCGGGCACCCTTTTCGGGCGGGTGAACCAGCTGGAAGAGGTGCCACTGGATGTGCGCAACGAGCAGGACCGGCTGGTGGGCAACGATTATTTCGAGGTCGAGCAGGGGTATCTGCGCACCCGGCGTCCCGTGATGCCCTCGATGCTGACCGGTGACATGGCGGTGATCCGCCAGGACTGCCTGTGTTACCTGATGGAGCGTTACGACAGCCACTTGGCAGAGGCGGACAAGGGGAATTAAAGTTTATCCTGTGCAGGCCACTTACCTGCGGTATCCGCGACATACACACAGGACAGGCATTTCATGGCACCCATCATCATCGATATCGAGGCATCCGGATTCGGCAGGGGAAGCTATCCGATCGAGGTCGGGCTGGTGCTGCCGGACGGGACGCCCCATTGTTTCCTGATCGCACCGGACCGCAACTGGACCGCCTGGGACGAGGAGGCGGAGAAGGTGCACGGCATCAGCCGCGAGATACTCACCTCCTATGGCCGTCCGCTGACCGAGGTGGCCTGGCGCCTGAACGAACTGCTGTACGGCAAGACCGTCTACAGCGATGCCTGGTCGTTCGATATGAGCTGGATGGGCAAGCTGTACGAGGCCGCGCATGAACGGCAGGCGTTCCGGATCGCGTCACTGCACGAGCTGATCACCGAAGACGAAGGTGCGGCCTGGGACGATACCAAGCAGGGCGTGATCCGTGACCTGGCATTGCGCCGTCATCGCGCCAGCGGCGATGCGCGCATCCTGCAGGAGACATGGCGCCGCCTGCACCCCATGGCGGCTTGACCTGCTTCCCCCAATAGAAAGTCAAGTGGCCCAACGAAGCCTCTCATTGAGGGTCAGGCTTTCTTGACGAACTCCGATTTCAGGCCCATGGCGCCGATCCCGGGGATCTTGCAGTCGATATCGTGATCGCCTTCCACCAGGCGGATATTCTTCACCTTGGTGCCGACCTTCACCACGCTGGAGGAGCCTTTCACCTTGAGGTCCTTGATCACCGTGACGGTGTCGCCGTCGTTCAGCACGTTGCCCACGGCATCACGCACCACCGGCCCCTCATCGGTTTCCTCGGCGGCCGTCATGGACCATTCGTGTCCGCATTCCGGGCAGACATAGTTGTCTCCGTCCTGGTAGGTGTACTCGGAATTGCACTTGGGGCAGTTGGGCAGATCGCTCATGATTATTGTCCTTGATGGTCGCCAAGCAGGGGGTTGGCCTGCAGGTCGGCGTGATAGGAGGAACGGACCATCGGGCCGCTGGCGACATTGGAGAAACCCATCTCCTCGCCGAGTTGGCGCAGCTGGTCGAATTCATCGGGTGTGAGAAAGCGTTCCACCGGCAGATGGTCGCGGCTGGGCTGAAGGTACTGGCCCAGGGTCAGCATACTGCAGCCATGCCGGCGGAGATCGTCCATTACCTGCGTCACCTCGTCCAGTGTTTCACCGATGCCCAGCATGATGCCTGACTTGGTGGGAACCTCCGGGTGCTGTTTGCCGAAGCGCGCCAGCAGGTCCAGCGACCACTGGTAATCGGCGCCGGGACGGGCCTTGGGGTAGAGCCGGGGCACGGTCTCGAGGTTGTGGTTGAAGATGTCCGGCGGGGCGTCCCGGAATGCATCCGGCGCCGCCCGCATGCGTCCGCGGAAGTCGGGTACCAGGACTTCGATGGTGGTGTCCGGCGCTTGGTTGCGTACCGCCCCGATGCAGGCGGCAAAGTGGCCGGCGCCGCCGTCGCGCAGATCGTCCCTGTCCACCGAGGTGATCACGACGTATTTCAATGTCATCTCGGCGATCGCGGCGGCGAGCTGGGCCGGCTCGTCAGGGTCCAGCGCCTGTGGCTTGCCGTGCGCGACGTCGCAGAAGGGACAACGCCGGGTGCAGATGTCACCCATGATCATGAAGGTGGCGGTGCCGTGGCTGAAACATTCACCGAGGTTGGGGCACTGGCCTTCCTCGCACACCGAGGACAGCCCGCGTTCGCGCAGGATGCGCTTGATGCGGGTGACGCCTGGGCCGGAGGGGACCCTGGCACGGATCCATTTGGGTTTGCGCGGCATCTCCCGGGTCGGTTCCACCTTGACCGGGATGCGGCTCACCTTCTGGTGACCGCGCTGGTGGGTTTCGGGGCTGTGGCGCGAGGGGGCGTCGAGGTCGCTCTTGTTCATGCCCCCATTGTACCGCTTTGCCGGGCTGGTGGCTGTCAGGAAAGCCCCAGCCAGCCCCTGATCCGCTGCCACAGGCCCGGGCTTTCGATCTCGGCTGCCGGCCGCATGGGTTGCATGCTGTTGGCCGACTCCAGCAGGTGCGCGACCGGTGAGGTTCCCTCGATGCCGGCGCCGGCCTCCCGCGCTGCCTGGCTCTGGGGCCCGAACTGGCCCGGGGTGAGGACGGTGGTGGCATCCGGATCCTGCGTGTGCGCCGCGTGGTCATTGGCCGGTTCCTTTTCGTAACGCAGTTCGACCTTGCCCACCTGCAGCACGTCGCCGTCGTTGAGGGCGCATTTCCTGGCCAGCTTGCCGTTTACGTAGGTGCCGTTCCTGCTTCCGAGGTCCTCGACGAAGGTGTCGCCCATGACCGTGAGCAGACGCAGATGCTTGCGGCTGATGCCGGGAAAGCCCAGCTGGATGTCGCATTCGTCCTCGCGGCCGAGCAGGGCTTCGCCGTTGTCGAGGTTGAAGCTTTCGGTGATTTCATTGTCCTTGATTACGTGGAGATGAGGCATGGCATCTTCCTCCCTGTTTCATTGAATGTTCAGTGCGTCTGTCGGGGTTGGTATGGCTCACGAGGATGACCGAGATGTTGTCGCGTCCGCCGGCCTCATTGGCCTCACCGATCAACTGTGCTGCCGATTCGTCCAGGCCCGGGGCGCGGCGGATCGCCGCACCGATCTGCTGGTCGTCCAGCATGCCGCTGAGGCCGTCGCTGCAGGCCAGCAGGACATCGCCGTCCTCGAGGTCGACCGCGTATTGCTGCACCTCGGGTGGGGGCGCATCCCCACCCACGACCGCGGTCAGCACATGGCTGTATCGCTCGATGTTTTGGTCGTCGGGTGTCAGAAAGCCTTCCTCCAGCAACTGGTTGGCGAGAGTCTGGTCGCGGGATATCTGTTGCAGGCGATCGCCGCGCAGGCGGTACAGCCTGGAGCCCCCTACCGCAACACACAGGCAGTGCTCCCGGTCCAGCACGCCCGCGACGACGGTGCAGCCCATGCCCTTGAATTCGGGGTTGGTCCGGGCATGCGCCAACAGGGCCTGGTGGGCCCCGATGACGGCATCGTGAAGCGAAGAAATGCCTATATTCCCTTTGCCCGACCTGGTGCCGAACCAGTTGTGGCCACCCTTGCGCCGCAGCCGCTGGGCAATGGTGTCAATCGCCAGTCGGCTGGCGACCGCCCCGCCGGCACGCCCGCCCACGCCATCGGCCAGAATGAACAGGTGACGCTCAGGATCGGTGTGCACGCAATCCTGGTTCTGCTGGCGCACGAGACCGGTGTCGGTTCGGGCTATCATGGTATAGGCGTCAGACACGTGAGGATATCGCCCTGGTTGCGGAGTCTGTACCTTTTCAGCGGCCGCAGATCAAAAACCTGTCAACCCAATTCTAAAATGTCCCCTTTTCTCCCAAGCTGAAATGTCCCCTTGGTGAGTCCGGGGTCATGAGGGGACGAGGGGGCGCCTCATCTCCAGGGATGGTCCGGTGCAGGCCT
>JAKRWE010000076.1 GCA_024712425.1 Chromatiales bacterium | reverse complement strand
TTCATGCTGGGAGGTGAGAGCTATCGACTGAAGCACAAACGCGAGAGCTGATTTTTTGTCGCCCCGGGTGGGTCAATTTTATTGGCCGAGGGGGAGTCAAAATTATTGGCCATTGACAATCAACGACTCTCTCGGACATCACCTGGGCGACGAACTGTTAACGCAGGTGGGCGCCATCCTGCGTCACGAAATCCGCGCAGAAGATATCGCGGCCCGCTTTGGCGGTGACGAATTCGTCATCGTCCTGGGCGATCTCGGCAGGGACCGGAACGATGCATCCACCCATGCCGAACTTATCGCCGAGAAGCTGCAACTGGCCTGTGGTGAACCTTTGATGCTGGACGGCCAGCCGCTGCAGATAACAATCAGCATCGGCATCACGCTCTTCCCCGACGATGGCAGCAGCGTGGAGGAACTGATCAAGCGCGCGGACATCGCGATGTACAAGGCCAAGGAGGCCGGGCGCAATCGTGTCTGCTTTTTCTCGCCTGAACTTCAGGAGATCGCGGAAACCCGGCTGACAATCCAGCGTGAATTACGCAGCGCACTGGAACAGGATCAGTTCCGGCTGCACGTGCAGCCCAAGGTCGATCAGAATGGTCATTGGATAGGCGGCGAGGTGCTGATGCGCTGGCAACATCCACAGCGGGGCCTGCTGCTGCCCAGCAGCTTCATCCCGGCAGCCGAGGGATCCGGCTTGATCGACGATATCGATCAGTGGGTCATCTCCCATACCATCGAACGCCTGGCCAAGGCCCAGGAGAAACTCTCACAACCATTCTTCAATCTGTCGGTCAACATCACCGCCGACCTGCTGCTGAACCCCCATCTCCATGATGACTTCCGTCACTGGTGCATGGAGCACGCCATCTCACCGGAGCAGATCGAACTGGAGATAACCGAGCGCGTGCTGCTGGACGATCATGCCCAAGCCGCCGATATCATCGAGGACATGCCCCGCCTGGGCGTCCGCTTCTCCATCGACGATTTCGGCACCGGCTACTCATCGCTGCGCTACCTGCAGCGCCTGCCGCTGAACACCCTCAAGATCGACAAGTCCTTCATCGACCGCCTGCCCGCACATGCCGGCGATGCCCGCATCGTCACGACCATTATCGACATGTCCCGCCACCTGGCCATGGATGTGGTCGCAGAAGGGGTGGAGACCGAACAGCAGGCCGCGTTCCTCAAGGAACAGGGCTGCAAACAGTTCCAGGGTTACCTGTACGCTCGGCCCATGCCGTGGGACGAGTTCTTCAGCACGCTGCAGGAGCACCGGGCGCAGCCACTCAGCTGATGTACTGCGCTCCCGGCAGCAGGGATTCGTCGAATTCCTCCGGCAGAGCCCTCAACAGGGCGACCGCCTGTTCCCATGGCATATTGCGCCGCAGCATGCCCTTGCCTTCCGGGTACAGCAGTTCGACAAACACGGATGACTCGTCATCGTCCAGATAGAGCTGCATCACCAGTTCATTGGCGTCCACCACACCGAGAAAATTGTCCGCGTGCTGCAACACGGTTTCGGCCAACGGTGCGATACGCTCGGCCAGCAGCGACTCCGGCGCCGCCGACGAGATGGCGACATCGTTGACATAGTCGCGGTAGAAGACCCTGAAGACCCGCTGGGCCTGCTTGCCGCTCACCGTGCTCAACCCCGCCGCCAGGTGGTGCCGCCCGGCCCGTCCTCGAGCACGATGCCCGCGCCCTGCAGTTCGTCGCGGATGCGATCGGCCTCGGCCCAGTCCTTGTCCTGCTTCGCCTGCTGGCGTTTTTTGATCAGCGCATCGATCTCGCTGTCACTCATGCCGTCGTCATCGGCGGCGGCGCGCAGGTAAGCCTCGGGTTCCTGTTGCAGAATCCCCAGCGCATCGCCCATCCGGCGCAGCGCTGCGGCCAGCCCCGCGGCCACGTCGGGCGCAGCCTGCCGCACCCGGTTGATCTCGCGCACCAGCTCGAACATGGCCGCCAGCGCCTCGGGGGTATTGAAATCGTCCTGCATGGCAGCGTGGAAGGCCTGCTCGAACTCTTCCGCACCCTTCGGTTCGGCGTCCGGCAGACCGCGCAGCGCGGTGTAGAAACGGGTCAGCGCGGCGCGCGCGTTCTCCAGGTGCTCCTCGTCGTAGTTGAGCGGGCTGCGGTACTGGCTGGTGAGAATGAAGTAGCGCACCTCCTTCGGGCGGTAACGTTCCAGTATTTCGCGCACGGTAAAGAAATTGCCCAGCGACTTGGACATCTTCTCGTCGTTGATGCGCACGAAGCCGTTGTGCATCCAGTACCTGACGAAAGGGTGCCCGGTGGCGCCCTCGGACTGGGCGATCTCGTTCTCGTGGTGGGGAAATGTCAGGTCGGCGCCGCCACCATGGATGTCGAAGGTGTCGCCGAGGGCCTCGGTGGACATGGCCGAGCACTCGATGTGCCAGCCCGGGCGCCCCTGCCCCCAGGGAGAGTCCCAGGCCGGTTCGTCCGGCTTGGCCGCCTTCCACAGGGCAAAGTCCAGGGGATCGCGCTTGACCTCGCCCGGCTCCACCCGCGCGCCCGCCTCCAGGTCGTCGATGGACTTGCCCGAGAGCTTGCCGTATTCGGGAAAGCTGCGCACGTCGTAGTACACGTCGCCGTTGTCGGCCACGTAGGCATGCCCGCGCTCGATCAGGCGCCCGATCATGCGGATGATCGCCGGCAGGTGGCCGGTGGCGCGCGGTTCCTGGTCCGGCGGGAGAACGCCCAGGGCATCGGCATCCTCGTGCATGGCCGCGATGAAGCGGTTGGTCAGTTCGCTGAAAGGCTCGCCCCGCTCGTTGGCGCGGGCGATGATCTTGTCATCGATATCGGTGATGTTGCGCACGTAGGTCACATCGAAACCGATTGACCTCAGGTAACGGTAGACCACGTCGAACACCACCATCACCCGCGCATGCCCCAGGTGACACAGGTCATAGACGGTCATCCCGCACACGTACATGTTCACCTTGCCCGGCTGCAGGGGCTCGAAGGGTTCCTTGGTTCGGGTGAGATCGTTGTAGATCGAGAGCATCTGTGGATTCCGGTTACCGCAAAACCCGAATTTTAGCGGATTCCCACAGATGTCACCGGCTTTCTCCCTTGCCGGCAAGCCGGTACACTTGCGGCTCTTTCGCAAACCCACGAGGAACCACCATGTTGAGAAAGTTTTTCGTCCTGAGCCTCCTGGTGCTGTGGGCCGGACTGGTGCAGGCCGCACCGGTCGAGGTCCTGATGAAGACCAGCAAGGGTGACATCACCCTTGCCCTCGACCCGGACAAGGCCCCTAAAACGGTCGAAAACTTTCTCCGTTACGTGGACGAAGGCTTCTACAACGGCACCGTCTTCCACCGGGTGATCTCCGGCTTCATGATCCAGGGCGGCGGTCTCACCCCCGATCTGCAGAAAAAGCCGACCCACGCCCCCGTGGTCAATGAGGCGAAGAACGGCCTCAGGAACGTGCGCGGCAGCATCGCCATGGCACGCACCCGTGACCCGCACTCGGCAACCGCCCAGTTCTTCATCAACCACCGTGACAATCCCAACCTCGACTACCGGAGTTTCGACGGCTGGGGCTACGCGGTATTCGGCAAGGTGGTCGAGGGCATGGACGTGGTGGATGCCATCGCGGCGGTAAAGACCACGCATAAAAACGGCCGCGGCGACGTACCCGTGGAGCCGGTCATCATCGAATCAGTCACCCGTAAAAAGGAAAGCAAATGATCACCCTGAAAACCAACATGGGCGATATCGTGATCGAACTGGATCACGAGGCCGCACCCAAGACCGCCGAGAACTTCGAACAATACGTACGCGATGGCCACTACGACGGGACCATCTTCCACCGGGTGATCAACAACTTCATGATCCAGGGCGGCGGGTCCATGCCCGACATGATGCAGAAGGCCACCCGTGATCCGATCGAGAACGAGGCCAACAACGGCCTCAGCAACGAGGTGGGCAGCATCGCCATGGCCCGCACCATGGAGCCGCATTCGGCATCCGCCCAGTTCTTCATCAACGTGGCGGACAACAAGTTCCTGGACTATCCGGGGCAGGACGGCTGGGGCTATTGCGTGTTCGGCAAGGTGGTCGACGGCATGGATGTGGTAAACCGGATCAAGGACGTGGAGACCACCAACCGCGCCGGCCATTCCGACGTGCCGGTGGAACCGGTGGTGATCGAGTCGGCCACCATCGACGAGTAAATTTTCGCGGGCAGGCCCGCTCCTACAGGGTGCCGTGCGTAGGAGCTGCCTTGGCAGCGAATGACGATGGCACGGGCTCGAATGAGCCCGGTGTTTCTTCGCGGGCAAGCCCGCTCCTTGTATGTTTACCTGCATGGCCAGTCAAAAGGCTGGCCATAAACAAGTGTTATGAAGAGGTTGTATTCACCGGGAAAGCCGTCCGCTCCTGAGGCCCAGAGCCTGTAAGTAGATCGGCTTCCCGCCCTCTTCGCCAATACCGAAGAGTATCCGAGGCCTCGAGCGTTGCTCCTGAGCCTGCATACGCAAGGTCGGTAGGCGATCAGGTGACAGGGTCGGGAAACCGGTGTTTACCTTACCGCAAATCGCTTTGGAGGGTAATGCCATGAATATCGCCGGTATCGACGTGGGAGCCAGAGAATTAGTTGTTGCCATCGCTGGGAAAGAGTCTGTCAAGCCCCGTTCCTTCACCAATCAGCATGAGAGCTTTGTCGAGCTGCTTCGGTGGCTACGAGAATACCAAGTCAAGCGGGTGGTGTTGGAAGCCACGGGTGTCTACCATCTTGACTTGGCCCTGTATCTGCACAATGCCAAAGGCATCGAGCTGATGGTGCTCAACCCCAGGGCCGCCAGACACTTTGCCGAGGCCTGCCTGACCCGCACCAAGACTGATTGCATCGATGCCAGTTCGCTGGCCGAGTTCGGTCTACGCATGCCCTTTGAACCCTGGCAGCCCCCAAATGACGCTATCCTGGCGCTGCGGGCCTGTTCACGACGCCTGGCGGCACTGACCCGTCAACGTACCCGGGCAAAAAACCAGCTGCATGCGCTCAGAAGCACCGATAGCACCCCCCGATTTCATCCTCGAGGATGTGCAGCTGAGCATCAGCCAGCTCGATCAGCAGATCAAGGCCCTGCAGGCCAAGACAGTGCAGTTGATCGCGCAGGATCCGCAACTGCAGCGCCCCTTCGAACTCCTCCTGTCCGTCAAAGGGATCGGCGAGAAATCGGCTATCCAGTTAATGGGTGAGCTGCTGGCGCTCCCTGAGGATATGCGGGCCAAGCAATGGGTGGCGATGGCCGGACTGGATCCCCGCCACCACCAGTCAGGCAGCAGCATCGACAAGAAGGCGCGTATCAGCAAGGCCGGTAATCGCCACCTGCGCACCGCGCTGTTTATGCCTGCCCTGGTCGTCAGTCATCGTGTCCCCCAGGTCCAGTCCTACTTGAGCACCTGATCAACGATCGTGGCCTGAAAAAAATCCAGGCGGTCTGTGCCGTCATGCGCAAGCTACTGCATGCCATCCACGCCATGTGGAAGACCGATACAAGCTTCGATCCTGAACGCTTCTACACGGTCGCTGGTCAGGCAAACTCATAAGCTGATTGCATCACAATCTGTCAGGCACGGCTTGACTTGAAACAGAGTATCTACGGGGTACGGTGTGTAGGAGCTGCCTTGGCAGCGAATGGCGGGGGCACGGTGCCGGACAGGAGCGATGTTTCTTCGCGGGCAAGCCCGCTCCTACACGGGCGCGTCCGGCGGGATATCCGGGGCTCATTGCTGAGCGCTGCGTCCGCCATCCACGGCGAGGATCTGGCCGGTCACGTAATCGGTTCCCGCCACCATGAACAGCACCGCCTGGGCGATCTGCTCGGCGCCGGCGGGGCGTCCCAGCGGAATGCGCCGGAGTATTTCCTGGCGATCGGCATCGTCGAAGTAGTGCTCCGGCCACAGCGCGGCGCCCGGGGCCACGCCGTTGACCCTCACCTCGGGCGCCAGGTCGCGTGCCAGCGCCTTGACCATCATGGCGTTGGCCGCCTTGGCCATGGAATAGACCGGGTGATCGGCATTGGGACGGTTGGCATGGATATCGACTAGGTTCACGATGCAGCCCCGGCGTTCCTTCAGGGCCGGGGCAAGGGCCTGGCTGAGAAAGAGCGGGGCGCGGGCATTGCTGGCGAACAGGTCGTCCCACTGTTCCTGGGTGATGCTGCCGACAGGTGTCGGATAGTAGCTGGAGGCGTTGTTGATCAGGATGTCGAGCCGCTCCCGGATGGCAAGCGCCTCGCGTGCCAGCCCTTCGATATGCGGCATGTCGGCCAGGTCACCCTGCAGGGTAAAGGCCGAATCCGGGCGCTCGTCGTTGAGCTCGGTGGCCAGGACCTGGGCGCGCTCAGCGGAATGGCGGTAATGGAGTATCACGTCGCATCCCGCGGCGTGCAGGTAACGGGCGGTACTCGCGCCGATGCGTGCGGCGGCGCCGGTGATCAATGCTATTCTGCCGTCGAGCTGATGCCGATAGTCGAACATGTCGTTAAACCTAAGTTTGGATAACCGGAGAATACGTGTCATTGGTCCGTCTGAACAGTGAGCAGTCCCGTCAGCTCGGGCAGACACGCGCCGTGATCGGCGAGTCGATCCGCCAGGCGGGCGGCGCCATCCCCTTCGACCGCTACATGGAGCTGGCCCTGTATGCACCGGGGGCGGGTTATTATGTCAATGGCGCGCGCAAGTTCGGAAGGCAGGGGGATTTCGTTACCGCGCCGGAGACCTCGTCGCTGTTCAGCCGCTGCCTGGCCAACCAGTGCGCCGAGGTGCTGGCGCAGACAGGGGGCGATATCCTGGAGTTCGGCGCCGGATCGGGCATCATGGCGGCGGATATCCTGGCGCGCCTGCAGGAACTGGACAGCCTGCCCGGGCGCTACCAGATCATGGAGCTGAGTGCCGAACTCAGACAGCGCCAGCGCGAGACCCTGGCTGCCAGGGTGCCCGATCTGCTGGCGCGGGTGGAATGGCTGGATCGCCTGCCCGGCGCGGGTTGGCGCGGCATGGTGCTGGGCAACGAGTTGCTTGATGCCATGCCGGTCTCGCGCTTCCGGCGGGAAGCGGACGGCTGGGCCGAGTCCTTCATCGAGGGGGATGTTGAGGCGTTTCGTGAGTCATGGCGGCCGCCTGCGCCCGGTCTCGAACGGGCACTCGGGGCGCTGGAGGGGCGGCTCGGTGCGTTCGAGGCCGGCTATACATCGGAGATCAATCTGCGCCTTGGTGCCTGGATGCGGGCTGTCACCGCGTTTCTCGGGCGCGGCGCGATCCTGTTGATCGACTACGGTTATCCGGAGCGGGCCTATTACCATCCGGAGCGTGATCAGGGCACGCTGATCTGCCATTTTCAGCACCGGGCGCACGATGACTTCCTGCTGTTGCCGGGACTGCAGGACCTGACCGCGAACGTGGATTTCAGCGCGCTCGCCCAGGCGGGCGTGGAGGCCGGCCTGGAGTTGGGCGGATACACGACCCAGGCCCAGTTTCTGCTGGGTTGCGGCCTGGACGCTCTGCTGAGCGATATCGGGGTGGCGCAGGGCGAGCGCTACCTGCGCGAGGTTCAGGCGGCCAAGCAGCTGATCCTGCCGGGCGCGATGGGCGAGCGCTTCCAGGTGATGGCCTTCACGTGCGGTATCGATCCATCGCTGCGCGGATTTTCCTCGAGGGATATGCGTGAGACGCTTTAGTTGCCTTTTGATCCTGTTCCTGGCGGGCTGCCAGAGCGACGGCGTGCGCGACACGCCGCTGCAGTCGCGGGACTTTCAGCTGCAGGACGTGGCCAAGGCGGACGTCGACCTGGTGGCCGAGATCACCCTGTGCCAGAGCCGCGAGTACCTGCGCCAGCTGGCCGGCAAGCTATACCGCCGCAACCCGGCCGAACTGCGCCGCTGGCGTCCCGATGCGAATATCGAGGCGGCCGTTTCGCAGTTGCTGGAGGAGCCGGGTGATGCGCTGCGTAGGCAGTGGCAGGGAAAGCGGTCGGCCGCGCTGATTACCCTGGGATCCAACCCGGATTTTCGGGGGGATCGTGTGGCGGCATTGATCTATGGTCTGCGTACCATGCTGGTGGATGCCTACGGCGGGGAGCGCGAATTCTATCTCGCTCACGAGTACGATCCGCAAAAGATCTATTACCTCGCGCGCAATATCGAGATCGCTGCCTGGCGGCTCAGGAGCAAGCGCGACCCGGACGGACATCTCTACCTGCTCAGCATCGGCCGGGATGCGCAAGGCGTGGTGAACACCAGTTTCGAGCGCCTGGTCGGCAAGCTGATCGCGCTGCAGGATCATTTTGCCCAGATCGTGGCGGATACCAGCAACCGGCGCATCAAGAACGTGATCCAGAGCGTGGCCTCGGCGGTCTTCTTCCCGATTTGATCAATCCTTCTTTTCGGGCCGGTAACGCTTCAGTGTCAGGGTGTTGCCGTGCTCGTCCCTGAGCAGGATGCGGTTGTCGAAGATGCGGTGTTCATAGCGCCTGGCCTTTTGTGAGCCGACCGGTTGCATCCAGACATAGTGTGAGTCGGCGCGGATGTAGAGGTCCTGGTGTCGATCGGGTGAGAGATACAGTCTCGCCATGTTGTCCTTGACCAGGAGCAGACCGCCATTGCTGATTTCCCAGCCGCCCTGCAGGAGCCGCAGCGTCGACTTGCGCGGGTAGGCCCGGGGATAGGCGCCGATGTAGGGATACCCCGGATAGGTATAGCCGCCCGACCATGGTGAAGTGCCCCATGGTGGCATCGCAGGTGTGCCTGGCCAGGCGTAGCCGGGTGGCAGGGGATAAACCGGCACTGGCACGATGGTGGTGTTGTAACCGGGAGTGTTGTTGCTGCGCCCCAGCAGGGCGAGCCCGGTCGCCATGCCGCGCAGGATGTCACCGAAGGTGCTGCCTGTTGTGGCTGCCGGTACGGGGCTGCTGCATAGCAGGCATGCGGACAGTGCCAGTTTGAGCATCGGGGTCGCTTGCCGTCGCACGTCGCACCTTGTCGTGGTTTGAGGTTAAACTTGACCTGCCCTGGAGGCATACGGGAATAGTACGCCAGAAAACCGGGAAAGGCCCTGTTTCGGGTATATTCCTGGATATAACGAAATTTGAATAATCGGTCCCTACTGAATATGACTACCATCACTGCAGAACGCCGAACCGGCACACAGGATATCATCGAAAAACTGCTGGCTGAACGCCAGGAGGTGCTGGTGATGTTCTGCTGTCAATGGCCAATAATTTTGACCCCCCCTCGGCCAATAAAATTGACCCACCCGGGGCGACAAAAAATCAGCTCTCGCGTTTGTGCTTCAGTCGATAGCTCTCACCTCCCAGCATGAAGATGTGTGAATGGTGGATCAGCCGGTCCACGATGGGCACGGCCACGTTGTCGTCGGCGAAGAACTCGCCCCAGGCGGTGAAGTCCTTGTTGGTGGTGATGATCACCGAGCGGTACTCGTACAGGGCATTGACCAGCTGGAACAGGTTGTGGCGGGCCTGGCGGTTCATGGGCAGGTAGCCCAGCTCGTCGATGATCAGCAAGTCGAACTTCTGCAGGGCGGTGATCTGCTTCTTCAGCTCGCCCTTGATCTCGGCCAGCTCCAGCTTCTCCACCAGGGCCAGGGCGGTGGTGAACAGCACCTTGTAGCCGGCCTCGATGGCCTCTTGGCCGATGCCGATGGCCAGGTGGGTCTTGCCCACCCCGGGCGGGCCGATGAACACCAGGTTGGCGCGCTCGTCGATGAAGCGGAAGTCCAGCAACTGGCTGACCTGGCGCTTGGTGATGGTGGTCTGGTGGCGGTAGTCGAACTCGGCCAGGCGCTTGTCCACCGGGAAGCCGGCCTTGCGTCGGTTCATGTCGATCCGCCGCTGGTTGCGCCGCTGCAGTTCTTCGGCCACCAGGGCCTCGGCGAAGGCCAGGTAGGAGACCTCGTTGGCCTCGGCCTGACGCAGCAGGTCGGCCAGGCCCTGGGCGATATGATTGCAGCGGATACCGCGGTACTGACGGGCGATCTGCTCAATGGAGGTCACAGGTCACCTCCTGCACCGACGGGAGCACCGCGGCATAGCCGCTCAGGCGGTCACTGCCGTCCGTAGGGGGCGGTGGGGTTGGTGAGGCCGGCGGGGCCGCCGGTGGATCGACAAAGCGCCCGGGGTCGGCGGCATAGGCCTCGAAGTGCGCCCGGCATTGGCTGGTGGTCAGCGCCGGGCGCTCGATCAACTGATCCAGCAGCGTCTGCGGCAGGTCCGTATGCTGGCGCAGCAGCCCCCGGAGGGCAACCAGCTGGTCCTTGTGGATCCGGGGACTGGTGGCCTTCAACTGGGCGCACAGGCGCGCGCCGGTGGTGCCGTGCTGGCGGACGTTGGCGACCCCATCCAGCCACTGCCGTACATGCGCCTCAAGGTGGTCCCGGTCGTCGAAGACCTCGCCGGCCAGCGCGTTGCCCTTGACGTACTTGACCCCGGCCTCGACCTTGCCCTTGCTCTCGGGGTCGTAGCCCTCGCAGGCATAGATGCGGAACCCGGCGGCGGTGGCGTAGGCGGCAAAGGCCGGGTTCAGGTCCAGCTCCCGGTACTGCTCGTGCAGCACCACCAGCTTGGTCTGGTCATAGACGCACTCCTCGGGGCGACCGCCAAAGTAGCGGAAGGCGGCATCGTGCAGGCGGATGAAGGTGGCGGTATCGATGGGCCGGGGCGAGAGCCCGACGTACATCAGGCGCGAGTACGATAGGACGAAGACCACGAAGTGCACCGTGGTTGCCTCGCCACCGACCGACAGCCCCCGCAGCTCGCCGCCATCGACCTGGCATTGCACCCCGGGCGGGCTCTCGACCGGCTCGTAGTAGCGCTTCTGGCGCAGGCTGACCGTCTCCTTGAGCGCCTTGATGTAGCGCCGTGCCGATCGGTCCGAGACGCCCAGCTCCGGGTGCCGCTCCTTGAGCTTGCGCAGCACCTTCACCGCGCTGAGGCCGGGGAACCGCCCCAGCAGGGTGACGATGTAGTCCCGATAGTCATCCAGCTGCTTGCGCCGGGTCCGGTTCGCCTGCTGCTCGCCGATGGCGACCTCGTCCATGCGCAGGTACTTGCGGACGGTATTGCGGGAGATGTCCAGCTCGCGGGCGATCGACCGGATGCTCAGTCCGGCTCCCTCGTTGTGTAGTGCCTTGATCTTGTGAATCACAACCCACTCCTTCAAAAGTGCCTCCCGTCGCCCGTGTCAAAAAACGACGGAAAGGGTACGGCCACATGGCCCGGAATGCCCCGATGGGTGGGTCAAAATTGTTGGCCATAGGTGGGTCAGAATAGATGGGCATTAACAGTCGGTCCGCGCCGCCAACTCGAATTCGGCCAGTTCCAGGGTCAGTCCCTTGCGCTCGGCATCGCCGGAGAACTCGTCCACCAGATCGGCGAGCAGGGGGCGCAGTTCGAAGTGGTCGACAAGCGGTGCGAGCGCCCCTGTCTCGATGCGCGAGAATTCCAGCAGGGCCTCGAACATGTCCGTCAGTGCATCGCGCGACTTTTGGATATTCTCGAACAAGACTTGCTGCCGGGTATCGTGTAACTCCCTTTTGAGGGATTCCATGAACAGCCCCATGGCATGCAGGGGCTGGCGCAGGTCATGGCCGACAGCGGCCAGAAAGCGTGATTTATCGAGATCCGCTGATATCGAATGGGTGATGGTCTTTTCCAGATTCCGGCTGAAAGAGACATTGACCAGCAGGAACAGGATGGCGAGCAACGAAAGCCAGCCGGAATACGGCCAGCCGGTGGTCCACAGGCCGATGGCCATCGGTATGATCGGGCCGGACGCAAAGGCGATGTAGCCTGGGCTGTAGCTCGACTGTGCAGGCAGCGCGACGGTGCTGATGCCGAACAGAACGATCAGCAGGAAGATGACCAGCTGTGGTTGGGTCACGTCGAAGAACAGCCAACTGCTGCTTCCCCAGATCAGGCCGCCGACGAGGGTCGACCACGCAAACAGGTGCGCCCAGCGCCTGGCGCGCCGTGATGCGCGCCCGGAAACAGCGCGCCTCTTCCAGTTGGCGGTCATGCGCCTGCTGCTGGTGGTAGCGGACCAGCAGATCGAGCTGCTGCGCCGGGAACTGGAGGATGCGCGTGCGCACCCATCGCGCCAGTACAGCGGCCAGAGCCTGGAGCTGCACGATCGCGTGGTGATCCTTGCAAGGAATGAGCAGTCGGTGCGCTTCCGGGTATTGCACGATGTGTGGCGGGTGGTCATGCGCCTGGAGGACTCCAGCCTGCGCAAGAGCCGCAAGACCTTCATGGGCATGTCATGGCCTGTGCCGCGTGCGATGCTGGCCAACCCGCTGTTGCAGTTGGGCGGTCTGGGGTCGAATGAGGATTTCTTTCCTTACTACCCGCATATCCTGCGTAACGATGCGCATGCGGTGGTGCTCAATCGCCTGTTGTTCGAGACGTTGTCGGAGTGGCTGCCGGATGAGTTTGGCCTGGCGTCCGACGCGGTGGTGCCGGAGACCGGTTGCGCGACGGTCAATACGCCCCCCTGCGCGGGCAGGCAGAGCTGGTGCGGCGCGCCTCGCTGCTGGTGGATCAGGGGGAGATGGCACAGATGGTGCCGCATGAATTCGACAACGCCGATGCGGTTCTGGCCCTGCTGGGCGGGGACGCCGAGCCGTGGCCGGATGCCGGGTCGTGGAAGAGCCGGGATTTTGCTCTTGCCCAGCGGGCCAGGGTGCGTGAATGGCTGGCGGCGGTCCGTCATGAGGGGCTGCTGCCCTGGGTTAGGGCCTCCTATCTGCTGAAGTCGGTCTACCCGAGGCTGGGTATCCGCGGTGGGGTGGAATGGGTATACGGCTATCTGGCTGGTGAGTCGTCGCAGCGGGAACTGGCGCGGCGCCTGCAAACCCTGCCGGGGATCAGCGATGCCCGGCCGCTGCTGCGCATCATCGAGGAGAACGCCGGGGCCGAAAGGAAGCGGGGCCGGCATGCGGATCAGCGGCTTGCGGCGCGCTTCATCGCGGACATGGTGCGCTATCGTTACGACCTCAAGCTGGGATCCTGGATGTACGCGGCAATGGGGCACCTGCGTCTGCTGCATGACGAGGACAAGCTGTCCATATCGGCCGCCAATGGCCTGTTGCAGGACTTTCGTTATCGCCAGGAATCCGGGGAAGGGAAGGTCATCGGCCACGTGGTGCTCAAGGCCGACGTCAGGGGTTCGACCGAGATCACGGCGCGGATGCGCGCCCGCAATCTGAACCCGGCGGCCTATTTCAGTCGCAATCTGTACGACCCCATCACCCGCGAGCTCAAGGCTTTTGGCGCGGAGAAGGTGTTCGTTGAGGGTGATGCGGTGATCATCTCGCTCATGGAGTACGAGGGGCGTCCGCGCGATCACCTGGCCGTGGCACGGGCCTGTGGCCTGGCCCAGCGTATCCTCGAGGTGGTGCAGGCAAAGAACGCGGAGAGCCATGAGCTGGGTCTGCCGCCGCTGGGCATCGGCATCGCCTATTCCAACGAGCAGCCGACCTACCTGTTCGACGAGGGCCACAAGATCATGATCTCGCCGGCCATCAACCGTGCCGACCGCCCCTCCTCCTGCCACGCCGGACTGAAGAAACTGATCGGGGATCGTGGCAGTAACGGGCGTCGGGTGGTGGTCGCGGTGCCGGTGCTGGAAAGCAGCAGGGGCGGCAAGTCGGACCAGGAGGGGCTGCTTCGTTACAACGTCAACGGTATCGAACTGGAGGCGGCCGCTTTCTGCCAGCTAGCCCGAATATTTCATCCGCTTCTCGCTTTTCCGGGCGGTCAGTGGATGGAAGATGTGGTGCCTCGAACGGGACGTGGAAAGGCTCGTGAAGGGCTATTTTCTAGGCTGCAGGCACA
>JAKRWE010000075.1 GCA_024712425.1 Chromatiales bacterium | reverse complement strand
ATTACTGCTTTGGACTAACACAAGTCGGCAAAAAAACTGGCCCACATATTAGGAATCCATTATCCTAACGGGTTCGCGGGTCTCCGGTTCGGGATGACCTGCCTGCGCCCGGGCGAAGACTGGCCCGTGGGCGCCTTTCCCTGAGAGGGGTGCGGATTTCTGCCCGGGCCGGCTGACCGGCCTGCATTCAGCATTCACAAGAAGAGGTTTGCGATGAGTTACGGTGCCCTGCCGCCGAAACAGGGGTTGTATGACCCCGCAAACGAGCACGATGCCTGTGGCGTCGGCTTCGTGGCGCACATCAAAGGCAAGAAGAGCCATGAGATCATCCGTCAGGGACTGACCATCCTGGAACGCCTGCACCACCGGGGTGCGGTCGGGGCGGACCCGCGCGCCGGGGACGGTGCCGGCCTGCTGATGCAGATTCCCGATGCCTTCTTCCGTGCGGTCGTGGATTTCGACCTGCCGCCGGAAGGCGACTATGCGGTCGGCATGGCGTTCCTGCCACAGGAAGAGGCCTCGCGCGCGCAGGCCGAGCAGACCATCGGGCAATTCGTGGAGGCCGAGGGCCAGCGCCTCCTGGGCTGGCGCGATGTGCCGGTGGACAACAGCGGTCTGGGCTACAGCGTGCTGCCCACCGAGCCTGTGATCCGCCAGGTGTTCATCGGCCGCGGGGACAACTGCGCCGGTGCCGGGCAGGACGCCCAAATGCCGCGTGAGCCAGGGACGGCGGGAGCGGCCCAGGATGCCTTCGAGCGCAAACTGTTCGTGATCCGCAAGCAGATCGATAACCATATCCGCAAGCTGCAGCTGGAAGGGGGTGATGCCTTCTATTTCACCTCGTTCTCTTCCCGCACCATCGTCTACAAGGGCATGCTGCTGGCCGGACAGGTGGGCGAGTACTACCAGGATCTGAACGACGAGCGCATGGTCTCGGCACTGGCCCTGGTACACCAGCGCTTCTCCACCAACACCTTCCCCACCTGGGACCTGGCGCATCCGTTCCGCATGATCGCGCACAACGGCGAGATCAACACGGTGCGCGGCAACGTCAACTGGATGGCGGCGCGCCGTCACTCCATGGCCTCCGACATCCTGGGCGAGGACCTGGACAAGATCTGGCCGCTGATCCCCGAGGGCCAGTCCGACACCGCCTGCTTCGACAATGCCCTGGAGCTGCTGGTGATGAGCGGCTATTCCATGGCCCATGCCATGATGATGCTGATCCCCGAGGCCTGGGCAGGCAACCCGCAGATGGATGCGGATCGCCGCGCCTTCTACGAGTACCACGCGGCCCTGATGGAGCCCTGGGACGGGCCGGCCGCGATGGCCTTCACCGATGGTCGCCAGATCGGCGCCACCCTGGACCGCAACGGCCTGCGTCCGGCGCGCTACCTGATCACCGACGACGACCTGGTGGTGATGGGCTCCGAGATGGGCGTGCTGCAGATCCCCGAGGAGAAGATCGTCAAGAAGTGGCGTCTGCAGCCGGGCAAGATGTTCCTGATCGACATGGAACAGGGCCGCATCATCGACGACGCCGAGCTCAAGGCGACGCTGTCTGCCTCGCGCCCGTATCAGGACTGGCTCAATCGGACCCAGATCCGGGTCGACGAACTGCCCGAGGCGATCGGCGTGATGGCCCCGGACGAGGACACCCTGCTGGACCGCCAGCAGGCCTTCGGCTATACCCAGGAGGACATCAAGTTCCTGCTCACGCCGATGCTGATGACCGGCATGGAGGCGATCGGCTCCATGGGGGCGGACAACCCGCCGGCGGTGCTGTCGAGCAAGCCCAAGCACCTGTCCAACTACTTCAAGCAGCTGTTCGCCCAGGTCACCAACCCGCCGATCGACCCGATCCGCGAGGAGATCGTGATGTCGCTGGTCTCGCTGGTGGGTCCGCGTCCCAACCTGCTGAACCAGGAGTCGGGCGGCGAGAGCATGCGCCTGGAGTGCCGTCAGCCGGTATTGACCAACATCGACCTGGAGCGCATCCGCAATCTGGAGGACACATCGGGCGGCGCTTTCCGGACCTGCACGCTCGACATGACCTATGCCGTCGAGCGCGGCGAGAAGGGGATGGGCCAGGCCCTGACCGCCCTGTGCCGCGCCGCCGAGAAGGCGGTGCGCGGCGGCTACAACATCCTGATTCTGTCCGACCGCAAGGTGGACGCCGACCACATCGCCATCCCGGCCCTGCTGGCGACCTCTGCGGTGCACCACTACCTGATCGAGCAGGGTCTGCGCACCGAATCCGGCCTGGTGGTCGAGACCGGCGCCGCGCTGGAGGTGCACCACTTCGCGACCCTCGCGGGTTACGGCGCCGAGGCGGTCAACCCCTACCTGGCCTTCGAGACCATCCAGGACCTGCTGCCGCAGCTGGAGGGCGCGCCCAGCCAGGAGGAGGCCTGCGCCCGCTACATCAAGGCGGTGGGCAAAGGGCTGTTCAAGGTCATGTCCAAGATGGGTATCTCCACCTACCAGTCCTACTGCGGCGCGCAGATCTTCGATGCGGTGGGCCTGTCCAGCGAGTTCGTGGACAAATACTTCAGCGGCACCGCCACCACCATCGAGGGCATCGGCCTGGACGAGGTGGCCGCCGAGGCGGTGCGCTGGCACCGCAATGCCTACGGCAACGCCGAAATCTACCGGCGCCACCTCGACGTGGGCGGCGACTACGCCTTCCGCATCCGCGGCGAGAACCACGTGTGGACGCCCGAGACCATCGCCAAGCTGCAGCATGCGGTGCGCGGCAACGATGCGCGCACCTACGAGGAGTACTCGCGCCTGGTCAACGAGCAGAACGAGAAGCTGCTCACCCTGCGCGGCCTGATGGCGTTCCGCTTTGCCGACGAGCCGGTGCCGCTGGACGAGGTCGAGCCGGCGAGCGAGATCGTCAAGCGTTTCGCCACCGGGGCCATGTCCTTCGGGTCGATCTCGTATGAGGCGCACTCCACCCTGGCGCGTGCGATGAACGCCATCGGCGGCAAGTCCAACACCGGCGAAGGCGGCGAGGAGCCCGAGCGCTTCAACCCGCTGCCCGACGGCTCCATGAATCCCGAGCGCTCGGCGATCAAGCAGGTGGCCTCGGGGCGCTTTGGCGTGACCACCGAGTACCTGGCCAACTCCGACGATATCCAGATCAAGATGGCCCAGGGCGCCAAGCCCGGCGAGGGTGGTCAGCTGCCCGGCCACAAGGTCAACCAGCAGATCGCGCGGGTGCGTCACTCCACCCCCGGGGTGGGCCTGATCTCGCCGCCGCCGCACCACGATATCTATTCCATCGAGGACCTGGCACAGCTGATTCACGATCTGAAGAACGTGCAGCCGAGATCGCGCATCAGCGTCAAGCTGGTCTCCGAGGTGGGCGTGGGCACGGTCGCGGCGGGCGTGTCCAAGGCGCACGCGGATCACGTCACCATTTCCGGCTACGACGGCGGTACCGGCGCCTCGCCCCTGACCTCGGTCAAGCACGCTGGATCCCCCTGGGAGATCGGTCTGGCTGAGACTCACCAGACCCTGGTGCTGAACCGGCTGCGCTCGCGCATTGCGGTGCAGGCCGATGGCGGCATGCGCACCGGGCGTGATGTGGTGATCGCGGCGCTGCTCGGCGCGGACGAGGTCGGCTTCGCCACCGCGCCGCTGATTGCCGAAGGCTGCATCATGATGCGCAAGTGTCACCTCAACACCTGCCCGGTGGGCGTGGCGACCCAGGACCCGGAGCTGCGCAAGCGCTTCACTGGCAAGCCCGAGCACGTGATCAACTACTTCTTCTTCGTCGCCGAGGAGGTGCGCCAACTGATGGCCAGGCTGGGCTTCCGTACCTACGACGAGATGATCGGACAGATGGACCGCCTCGACATGCGCCGCTGCATCGAGCACTGGAAGGCGCGCGGCCTGGACTACAGCCGCCTGCTGGCCAAGCCGCAGCCGGCCGAGGGCGACACCCTGTACTGCTCCGAGAGCCAGGATCACGGCATCGAGAAGGCGCTGGACAACCGCCTGATCGAGCAGGCCGCGCCGGCCCTGGAGAAGGGCGAGAAGGTGGAGATCGATATCGCTATCGAGAACACCAACCGCACCTTCGGCACCCTGCTCTCCGGGCGTCTCGCCGAGCGTTACGGGCATGCCGGTCTGCCGGACGACACCATCGTGATCAATGCCCACGGCACCGCCGGCCAGTCCTTCGGCGCCTGGGTGGCGCACGGCGTGACCATTCGCCTGGCCGGTGAGGGCAACGACTATGTCGGCAAGGGGCTCTCGGGAGGCAAGCTGATCATCGCCCCGCCGGCCGAGTGCGGTATCGAGAAGGCCGAGGACAACGTGATCGTCGGCAACACCGTGCTGTTCGGCGCCATCAGCGGCGAATGCTATTTCCGCGGCGTGGCCGGTGAGCGCTTCGCGGTGCGCAACTCCGGCGCCACTGCGGTGGTCGAGGGCACCGGCGATCACTGCTGCGAATACATGACCGGCGGCGTGGTGGTGGTGCTCGGTCCGACCGGGCGCAACTTCGCCGCAGGTATGTCCGGCGGCATCGCCTACGCGCTGGACGAGGCCGGCGATTTCGAGCAGCGCTGCAATCTGGCGCAGGTCGAGCTGGAGCCGATCGCCGAAGAGGACGACGCACTGGAGGCGCTCGGCCACCAGGGCGGCGACCTCGAAACCCACGGCAAGGTCGATGTCTCGCACGACATGACCCGCTTCGACGCCATCCGCCTCAAGCAGTTGGTCGAGAACCACCTCGAACACACCGGCTCGGCCGTGGCGCAGCGTATTCTTGACAACTGGGCCGACTACCTGCCGAAGTTCACCAAGGTCATGCCGGTCGAGTACCGCCGTGCACTGAAGGAGATGCAGGAGCAGAAGGCCAAGTCAGCGGCCTAATCATTGGATAACCACGAAGGACACAAAGAGCACAAAGTATTTGAAGGGCTATTGAAGACTGAATCAGAGCGAAGGCGCCAGGGCCGTGATTGATCGGTTGTGGCAGGAATCGTTACTCGACTATCTTCGTGTTCTTTGTGACCTTTGTGGTGAAAAAATCTTTATCAGGTAGAGAACCATGGGCAAGCCAACAGGTTTCAAAGAGATCGAACGCCAGGACCGGACCTATGCGCCGGCGGCGGATCGCATCACTCATTTCGACGAGTTCGTCATCCCGCTGAGCGAGGAGCAGCTCGGGGCCCAGGGTGCACGCTGTATGGACTGCGGCATCCCGTTCTGCCACCAGGGCTGCCCGGTCAACAATATCATTCCGGACTGGAACGACCTGGTGTATCGCGGGAAGTGGCAGGACGCGATCGAGGTGCTGCATTCCACCAACAACTTTCCCGAGGTGACCGGCCGTATCTGCCCCGCACCCTGCCAGGAGTCGTGCACACTCAACATCACCGACGAGCCGGTGACCATCAAGACCATCGAGTGCGCCATTGTCGACAAGGCCTGGGACGAGGGTTGGATCAAGCTGCAGGTGGCCCCTCACAAGACCGGCAAGCGGGTTGCGGTGGTCGGCTCGGGGCCCTCCGGGCTGGCGGCGGCGCAGCAGCTGGCGCGCGCCGGGCACAGCGTGGTGGTTTACGAGCGCCAGGACCGCATCGGCGGCCTGCTGCGTTACGGCATCCCCGATTTCAAACTCGACAAGAAGCTGCTCGACCGGCGCGTGGCGCAGATGCGCGCCGAGGGTGTGGAGTTCCATATCAACACCCATATAGGTGTGGACCAGCCGGCGCGCCAGCTGATCGACGAGTTCGATGCGGTGGTGCTGGCGGGCGGCTCTGAGCAGCCGCGCGACCTGCCGGTGCCGGGGCGCGAGCTCGAAGGCGTGGAGTTCGCCATGGACTTCCTGCGCGCCAACAGCAAGGTGGTGCAGGGCGTGCCGGGCGCCGAGAAGCACCTGATCAGCGCCAAGGACAAGCACGTGGTGGTGATCGGCGGCGGCGATACTGGCTCCGACTGCATCGGCACCTCCAACCGCCACGGCGCGGCCTCGGTGACCCAGATCGAGATCCTGGACAAGCCGCCGGAGAAAGAGGACAAGGGCCTGACCTGGCCGGACTGGCCCAACAAGCTGCGCACCTCCACCTCGCAGGAGGAGGGTTGCGAGCGTATGTGGAGCGTCCTGACCAAGGAATTCCTGAACGACGGCAACGGCCATGTGCGCGCCCTGCGCTGCGTGTTGGTGCGCTGGGACAAGGACGATCAGGGGCAGTGGCGCATGTCCGAGGTCGAAGACTCCGAGTTCGAACTCAAGGCCGACCTGGTGACCCTCGCCATGGGCTTCGTGCACCCGGTGCACGAGGGCATGCTGGCCGAACTCGGCGTGGCGCTGGATGCACGTGGTAATGTGCGGGGCAGCACCGAGGGCCGCAAGGCCTATCACACCTCCATCGACGGGGTGTTCGCCGCCGGCGACATGCGCCGCGGCCAGTCGCTGGTGGTCTGGGCCATCCGCGAGGGCCGCCAGGCCGCTGCCGCGGTGGATGAATACCTCATGGGCAGCACCGACCTGCCGCGATAATTTCTTTTAACCACAAAGGACACGAAGAACACGAAGGGAAAAAGGCCGAAACATTCGTCACCGGATGCAGCATGTCGGAATGAATTCCGACCTACAGGCTACGGTCTGTTCAGGGTGCGAATCGTGTAGGTCGGGCTTCAGCCCGACAGATGCTGTCTTTGTGCTCTTCGTGGTTAAGACATAATGACTGAACTGAAAAACGACCGTTTCCTGCGCGCCCTGCTGCGTGAGCCCGTGGACATGACCCCGGTGTGGATGATGCGTCAGGCAGGGCGTTATCTGCCGGAATACCGGGCCACCCGCGCCAAGGCCGGCAGTTTCCTCGATCTGTGCAAGAACCCGGAGCTGGCCTGCGAGGTCACCATACAGCCGCTGGAGCGCTTCCCGCTGGATGCGGCCATCCTGTTCTCCGACATCCTCACCATCCCCGACGCCATGGGCCTGGGGCTGTACTTCGGCGAGGGCGAGGGACCCAAGTTCGAGCGCCCGGTGCGTGACAAGGCGGCCATCGACGCGCTCGGCGTGCCGGACATGGAGGACGATCTGGGCTACGTCATGGACGCGGTGCGCACCATCCGCCGTGAGTTGAACGGCCGGGTGCCCCTGATCGGCTTCTCCGGCAGTCCCTGGACGCTCGCCACCTACATGGTCGAGGGCGGCAGCACCAAGAACTTCGCCCTCTCCAAGGGTATGATGTTCGATGCCCCGGAGCTGATGCACGCCCTGCTCGGCAAGCTGGCCGACGCGGTCACCGCCTACCTCAACGCGCAGGTCGCCGCCGGCGCCCAGGCGCTGATGATCTTCGATACCTGGGGCGGGGTGCTCACCACCGCCGACTACCGGGCGTTCTCGTTGGCCTACATGCAGCGTATCGTCGAGGGTCTGACCCGCGAGTCCGAGGGCCGCAGGGTGCCGGTGATCCTGTTCACCAAGGGCGGCAGCGGTTGGCTGGAGGCGATGGCCGACACCGGCGCCGACGCCCTCGGTATCGATTGGACCATCGATATCGGTGATGCGCGTGCGCGGGTCGGCGACCGGGTCGCCCTGCAGGGCAACCTCGACCCCTGCACCCTGTACGCCTCGCCCGAGACCATCCGCCGCAAGGTGGGCGAGGTCCTGGCCAGCTACGGCAAGGGCTCGGGCCACGTGTTCAACCTCGGCCACGGCATCCACCCCGAGATCCCGGTCGAGCATGCCGCGGCCATGGTCGAGGCGGTGCATGAGTTGAGCCGGGCGTACCATGCCTGATTGTGAGTGAACCCGGAGTTCCAGATGGCCCGCAAGTCCAATAAGCGAATCCCCAGTAAGCCGGGTGCCGGCAAGTTGGCCGCCGGTGGCCCCTCTGCTGACCCCAGAATGGTTGAAGCGGGCCGTGCGCTGGCGGTTGCTGCGGATGCGCTCAATCGCCAGGATTTTGTACAGGCCAAGGGGATCGTGACCGAGGTGTTGAAGTACGTGCCCCAGCATCCGGATGCCCTCCATCTGGCAGGGTACATAAAGCTCGCCGAGGGCCAACCCGAAGAAGCGATAAAGCTGATCCGGCAGGCGATTCGCAAGGCCCCAAAGGTCGCCCTGTATCACTACAATCTCGGCGGCGCCTATTTCATGCAAAAGGATTATGAGAAGGCCCGGGATGCCTTCCAGGCCGCGGTCCGGTTGGATCCGTCTTCGCGGGATGCGATCGACAACCTGGCCATTGTGCAGCACGAGCTCAAGCGTCTGAAAGAGGCGGAAACGCTGTTCGAACGGGCGGTGAAGGTTTCCCCAGCTGATCCCAAGGCCTGGCTCAATCTGGCCAAGATCCGCATGGAACTGCGTAAGCCGGTAATGGTGGATGAGGCCATAGGGAAGGCTGCGGATCTGGCGGATCGAGCCGATGCCGCTTTTTGGCATGAAGTTGGCAAGATCTACTACGGCATGAATCGTCATGTCGAGGCAGAGAGGTGCTTCCGCCAGGCCCTGGAGTTGGCGCCTGAGGATAAGCATATCCTGTTTGCGCTCGGCAAGGTGCTGGCTGAGCGGGATCAGTACGAAGAGGCCAGGCAAACCTTCGAACAGGCACGTGATGCGGGTTATCCTCAGCCGAATATCGAGGCGGCGCTTGCCGAGGTTTACATCACCTCTGGCGAGGTGGCCAAGGGGCGGGAATCGCTACTGCGTCTTGTTGAAAGTGCTGGTGATGATATACAGCTGCTGCTCCAGGCGGGCCAAAGTTTTTCCCTGACCGGTGATTTCGATATCCAGGAGGAGGTGCTAAAGTGGGTGCTGGCAATTGATCCAGTGAATGTAGGTGCGCAAATGCAGTTGGCTTTTGTGCCGAAGCGGAAGCTGGATGAAGTGGCGGTGTCGTTCATGGAAAAGCATATCGACGATATGGATATCGACCCCAAGCAGCGAACATTCATGGGCTTTGCTCTGGGTAACCATTTCCGTAACGTCAAGGAGTACGACAAGGCCTTTCGCTATTATCGACAGGGCAACCGGCTGAAAGGTTATAGTTGGGGTAGAGCAGCTTACCGTCAATGGGTCAATCGGACCCTAGAGATCTATGACCATCGTTTCTTCGAGGAACGAGGGGGCTGGGGATCTGACGCCCGCATGCCGATCCTGATCGTCGGCATGCCGCGTTCGGGTACCACCTTGTCGGAGCAGATCATCTCCTCGCATTCGGATGTCCATGGCGCGGGTGAATTCGGCACGGTCGCTGGATTGAGTGCTGGGGACGGTATTCGTGTGCCGCGTATCGCGGACGACGCCGACAGCATATTATTGGTGGACAAGTCCTTGCTTCATACGATGGCGACGAATCACCTGCAACGGTTGAAGAGGCAGATTCGACATGGCGAACAATTCGTTACGAATAAACTGCCACACAACTTCCAGCAAGTAGGGTTGTTCGCGCTGGAATTTCCGGACGCGCCAGTGATCCATATTCGGCGTGATCCGCGCGACAATCTTTTGTCCATCTATTTCCAGGATTTTGGTGGCTACCATCCCTACGCCTATGATCTGAAGAACCTGGCCTTTCAGTACTGGGAGCAGGAACGCCTGATGAATCACTGGAAATCCGTCATTCCCAATCCGGTGTTTACCCTCAACTACGAGGAACTGGTGGGGGACCTGGAAGGCATGATCCAGCGTCTTGCAGATTTCCTCGGCATCACGGTCGAGGACGCCATGAAGAAGTTCTACGAGCAGGAGCGCCAGGTTCAGACCGCGAGTAAATGGCAGGTGCGCCAGAAGCTGTACACCACGTCCATGGCGCGTTGGAAGCCCTACGAGAAACAGCTCAAGCCGCTGTTCGACGCCCTGCGTAAATTCGCGCCTGAGGGGTATGAGGACGAATACGGGCTGTTCAGCATGTAATCAGTAGCCCGGATGGAGCGCAGCGAAATCCGGGGTGCGCGAATGGACATGCCAGGTGTCCCCGGATTTCGGCCTTCGGCCTGCATCCAGGCTACAGATAATAGACCGACTTGGTCATCAGCTTCGACGTTAGCTTCATCGCCGCTTTCACCGGCGCGGGCAGCTCCGCGCCGCCGAGCGCCAGGGCCTTGTTGCCGTGCTCGATCTCATCCGTTTTCATCTGCTCGAGGATGGCACGGCTGCGCTGGTCCTCCACCGGGATATCGTCGAGGTGGGACTGCAGGTGACTCTCCACCTGCTTCTCGGTCTCGGCGACGAAACCCAGGCTCCACTTGTCCCCGATCACCCCGGCAGTGGCGCCGATAGCGAACGAGCCTGCGTACCAGAAGGGATTGAGCAGGCTCAGGCGACCATCGAGCTCCTCGATCCGTTGTTCGCACCACGCCAGGTGGTCGTTCTCCTCGTCGGCCGACCGCTCCATGGCGTCCCGTGTGGCGGGATCACGTGCGGTCAGGGCCTGTCCCTGGTACAGCCCCTGGGCGCACACCTCGCCGGTGTGGTCGATGCGCATCAGGCGGCCGATGTGGTCGCGCTGACGCTTGTCCAGCTCGGCCTCCTCGACGCCTTCCGCCGGGTTGGGGCGGCCTGTGGCCTTGGGCTGGCCGAACAGGGTCCGTAGGGCCTGGTCGAAGCCCAGCAGCAGGGTGTCGGCAGTGGAATAGTGTTGTCGTTCGCTCATGCACCTATTGTAGCCCCTATGGCAGGGAGGGTGCTTGCCTTCGGGTTGTAAACTGTAAAGATATTGCTTACACTTTCCGCATGATCAGGAGTTTCCGTCATAAGGGATTGGAGCGGTTCTTCCTGTTTGGCGACAAGCGGGGGGTTCAGGCGCGACACGCAGGGCGCCTGTCCAGGCAGTTGGCGGTACTCAACCGGGCGGCATGCGCTGAAGATGTGAACCTCCCCGGTTGGAGATTGCATCAGCTGAAAGGCGGTCTGGCCGGACATTGGGCGATCAGTGTCAGCGGGAACTGGCGCCTGAGCTTCACTTTTGAGCAGGGTGACGTCGTGCTGCTCGATTATCAGGACTATCACTGAAGGCAGGATCATGATGAACACTCAACACCATCCGCCCCACCCGGGTTCTATCCTGCGCGAGGACATCCTGCCTGCGTTGGGGTTGAGCGTGACCGGGGCGGCGCGCCGGTTGGGCGTGTCCCGGGTTACGCTCTCTCGCCTGATCAACGAACAGGCCGGCATCTCACCGGAGATGGCGTTGAAGATCGAGCGCTGGCTGGGCGTCGAAAACGGTGGACGGGCCGAGCTGTGGGCCGGGATGCAGCTCGATCACGACATGTGGAAGGCGCGCCAAAGAGATCACTGCGCAGCCTGAATGAGAACGACACCATTCCTGCGTTCACAAAGGCTGTGTTGTGTGCGCTAGCCTGCGTGCGGTGGCGCGCAGTTGGTCCATGCTGCTGTTGCCCGCGCCGCTGTCTATGCCCTCGTCCACCAAGGCCTGCATATGCGCAATCCGGGCGGTCTTGTCCTGGTCCCGGCGGATCAGGTCGCGGACATAATCGCTGGCGTTACTGTAGCGGCCAGACCGGGCCTGTCGTTCGACCCACTGTTTCATCGCATCGGGTAACGAGACATTCATTGTGGCCATGGCGGGCCTCCCTTCAAATCGATGTGCTATTGCAAAGCTTGGCAAACATTGTCAAATATTGCCAGCCTTGCCAGCAATTCCACCGGATGCAGCACCTCCACCTTCAAGCCTTGCGCCAGCGCGCCCTCGGCCAGGTGCAGGGCGCAGCCGATGTTCTCGGTCAGCAGGTAGCGGGGGCGCAGTTGCAACAGTTGCTCCAGCAGCGGCGCGCGCAACCGTTCCGCCTGTTCGCGCTGGCTCAGCAGGTGGGTGCCGCCCGCGCCGCAGCAATTGCCGGGCTTGCCCAGTAGGGTCGGGGCGCTGCCGGGCAGCACCTCCAGCAGCCGGATCAGGTCCTCGCTCGCGCCCAGCCCGTTGTGCAGGGAGCAGGGCAGGTGTACGGCCATCGGGCCGTCGGGGGCCTTCAAACGGAGTCCGCTGTCTGGCAGCACCCCGGCGAGGAAGGACATGATATCTCTCGGCCGCAGTTCCGGCAGCCGTTCTGTCAGCTGCAGCGAGCAGGCACTGGCGATGCTCACCATGGTCTCCAGTCCATCGAAGGCCTCGCGGTTGGCGGCCTCTTGTGCCGAAGCGGTGGTGATATCGCCCTGGTGCATGGCCAGGGCCCCGCAGCAGCCCTGGCCCGGCGGGATCTCGACCGCGTATCCCAGGCGGTTCAGCAGGGTGATGGTGGCGCTCAGTGCGCCGCCCTGCTGCTGGCGGGTGGCGCAGCCCAGCAGCAGGCCGATGCGCCCGCGTGAAGGCCCGGGCGGCGGGTGGCTTCCCTTGCCGGGCGGTTCTCCACCGGGCAGGGCGCGAGCCAGGCGGCCGAGGCGGCCTGGCAGATGGAGTCCGCGTGCCAGCCGCCCCGCGGCCGAGAACAGTGGGTTGTCGATCTGCCCGGCCAAGCCACCTGGTGGGCCGAGCGCGCCGCGTGCGCTGTCGATGATCCGGGTGTAGGCGACCCCGGACGGGCAATGGATTTCGCAGGCGCGGCACAGCAGGCAGCGGTCTATGTGTCCGCGCAGGCCGGATTCGGGCTGCAGCTGGCCCCGTAACAGGGCCTCCGCCAAGGCGATGCGCCCGCGCGGTGACTCGTTCTCGTTCCTGTACAACCGGTAGGTGGGGCAATGGGGTAGGCACAGGCCGCACTTGACGCAGTGATCGGCTTCTTCCAGGATCTTGCAGATCGTTTCAGCCATGGTCACGTGGAGTACCAGGCTGTTGCAAACTACATCCTGTAGGAGCGGGCTTGCCCGCGAATATTCGGCAGGTTAAAGAAGTCATCGCTGGGAGGGTGGCGGCAAAGGCCTATAATGCCCGCTGTCCCATATCGAGGTAAATCCCCGGATGAGCCATTACCAGTATCACGTCTTCTTCTGTACCAACCAGCGCAGCGATGGTCGGTCCTCCTGCGGCGACTGTGGCGCGCAGGCGGCGCGTGATTATGTGAAACAGCGCTGCAAGGCGCTCGGCATCCACGGCGCGGGCCGGGTGCGCATCAACAGCGCGGGCTGCCTGGACCGTTGCGAACAGGGGCCGGTGATCGTGATCTACCCGGAAGAGACCTGGTACACCTATGTGGACAACGAAGACCTGGACGAGATCATCGATCGCCACCTGCGTCGTGGCGAGCGGGTCGAGCGGCTGCTGATCGATCAGCCGGGGTCGGGTTGACCGGGCAGTTCCTCCGCCAGGGCGATCGAGCGGGCAGCGAAGCCCCGCAGATCGTCGATGCGCTGCAGGCCGCGCTCGATGATCGCGGCCTTGTTCAGCAGCACGTCATCCATGGATCTGTCCCCGTCGTGCCACATCTTCCAGGATCCCGGTGCGCTCCTCGTTCAGGCGCGCATAATCGGAATAGACGAAATCCTCGAAGCCCTCGCAGCGGGGCGGATCGGCACAGAACACCCGCCCGCCGCTGCTGACGACCTGCATGCGCATGACCGCAGAGGCCTCGCCCAAGTCCACCAGGTCGATATCCCGCCCGCCCTCCAGACCCTGGGCGATCTCCCACAGTCTGGCGGGGTCGGGGCTGTCACCCGCCAGGATGGCCAGATCGAGATCGCTGTCCGGATGATCCCGGCCGCTGGCCACGGACCCGAAGACATACACCGCCAGCAGGGAGGGGATCGCCCGCCGCAGGTGCTCGATCAGGGGTTGAAGGTCTGGCATGGACACGCGCAAATCCTTGGGTGGAAGGCCGTCGGAGGGTCCATACTATGTCGCGTTGCGATTTTTGTGAAATCGTACTTGACTTTCCAGAAGAATATCATAGACTACTAACATACTGATTCGGACGAGTCAGTACTCCTCCATCCTCCTTTGGTGGTTATATTTAGCGTGGCACCCCGCCACGCTATTTTTTTGCTGTCAACCCAATTCTAAAATGTCCCCTTTTCTCCCAAGCTGAAATGTCCCCTTGGTGAGTCCGGGGTCATGAGGGGACGAGGGGCGCCTCATCTCCAGGGATGGTCCGGTGCAGGCCTGTGGG
>JAKRWE010000074.1 GCA_024712425.1 Chromatiales bacterium | reverse complement strand
GGTGTGCCTGCAGCCTAGAAAATAGCCCTTCACGAGCCTTTCCACGTCCCGTTCGAGGCACCACATCTTCCATCCACTGACCGCCCGGAAAAGCGAGAAGCGGATGAAATATTCGGGCTAATTCTACTTTGTCATATTGGCAGTTTCTGATGCAGAGTGGGGTGGCATGGCTGCATATGTCACGCCGTGAATCCATCCCTGGTCGCTTTCGGCATCCTGCCTTTCGCGACACTGGTACATCCATGTACGGCGGAGGCTCGACGGCCGCATCCATGCGGCCAACGGACATATGCAGCCACGCCACCCCGCCACATTCGGACAAATGTGACAAAGTAGAATTAATCCGATCCAACCATCCTGACCGGTGGTTTTCGGCGCAGCCAGTAGATCAGGGCAAACCCCCCAATCACCGCGCTCGCCAGCCAGCCGGTGACATTGTCGTAATCACCGATCAACCAGATCCAGGGCGACTGGTGATCGGTGCCGGTGGTGTGCTTGGCGACCCGGATCACGGTCACCCAGCCGGCATGTACGCCGATCGCCAGTGCCAGGCTGCCGGTGCGTTCACGGGTCATGGCGAGGAAGATCCCGGCCACGGTCAGGGTCACGAAGCTGTCGGCCCAGAAATTGAAATTCGCCAACTCGCCCAGCCCGCCCGCCAGCATCCCCAAAGAGGACATGAGGGTCAGCGTGGCGCCATCCAGCGGCGCCGGGCGAATGAAATGCAGCAGGGCGTAGAAAACGCCGGTCAGTACGGCCATGGGCCAGAACGGGAGGGTGCGGCGCATGCCGCCCTGCAGTGGGCCGCGGAAGAAGAATTCCTCGATCAGCCCGACCGCCAGGCCGGATCCCAGGCCGCTGATCGCGGCCGATGCGATGCGCATGAACTGCAGCCGTTCCGGTTGTACCTCCCGCACGCCGGCCAGGAGCAGACCGAGGATGACCAGTGCGAGCATCAGTATCCCCATGCCCAGCCCGCTCAGCAGGGCGCGGCGAACCCCGCCGGCCGGGCTGATCCAACCCATACTCAGGCGGTCGCTCAAGTCCAGCGCCCGCAGCAGCAGCGGCAGTCCCAGGGCGGTCAGCAGCATGCCGAAGCGGTACAGGCTGCGATCCGGGGCCGCGCCCAGCCAGTCGGCAAAGAAGGGCTGGATCCAGGGCAGCAGCAGGGCCGAGAGCAGCATGCAGGCGGTCAGGTACAGGGCAAAGGCAAGGTAGATGCGCATGGCGTCTATTGTATAATGATCGTTTGCCGTAAGCGAAAGTGGCGGAATTGGTAGACGCGCTGGATTTAGGTTCCAGTGGGGGAACCCGTGAGAGTTCGAGTCTCTCCTTTCGCACCAGTTAGCGTTTTTTGAATTTCTGGGGCCTCTGTGTCCCGTGTGGTTGAACTGAAATGGCAGCCCAGGCTGCCGGAGAGAATCGAATGCAAGTTTCTGTTGAGTCTGGCGAGGGCCTGGAAAGGCGTCTTTTGGTGGATTTGCCCGCTGAGCGGGTGGAAGGTGAGGTGGACAAAAAGCTCGCCGACCTGGCGAAGACCATTCGCCTGGATGGCTTCCGGCCGGGCAAGGTGCCGGTGCGCGTGGTCAAGCAGCGCTTTGGCGACCAGGTGCGCCAGGAGGTCTACGGTGACCTGATTCAGTCGACCTTCTACGAGGCGGCCAACGAATCCAAGCTGGTGCCGGTCGGCGATCCCAGCATCGAGCTGCGCGATGCGGCGGAAGAGGGCGGGCTGGGTTACACCGCCACCTTCCAGGTCATGCCCGAGGTTGCACTGGGTGATCTTTCCGGCAAGGAAGTGGTCAAGCCGGTGGCCGAGGTGACCGATGCCGATGTCGACGAGATGATCGACAAGCTGCGCAAGCAGCGCACCGACTGGGAAGACGTGGATCGCGGCGCCCAGGACGGTGATACCCTGCATATCGATTTCAAGGGCTTTGTCGATGGTGAGGCCTTCGAGGGCGGGTCCGCCGAAAACGTGCCGCTGGTGCTGGGTTCCGGCTCCATGATCGACGGTTTCGAGGAAGGCCTGATCGGCGCCAAGGCCGGTGAGGAACGCACTGTGGAGGTTACTTTCCCGGAGGACTACCGTGCCGAAAACCTGGCCGGCAAGCCGGCCACCTTCGAAATCAAGGTGCTACGCGTGGCCGAGCCGAAGCTGCCGGAGGTCGACGAGGAATTCGTCAAGGAGTTCGGTGTCGAAGAGGGTACCGAGGAGGCCTTGCGCGCCGAGGTGCGCAGCAACATGGAGTCGGAGCTGGAGCAGCGCCTTAAGAGTCTGCTCAAGGACAACGTGATGGCCGTGCTGCGCGAGGTGAATCCACTGGACATCCCGGATGCGATGGTCAAGCAGGAGTCCGAGCGCATGAAGCAGCAGGCGTTGCAGGAAATGCAGGCCCGTGGTCAGCAGTCGGCCATGGACCTGCCGGCAAGCATCTTCGAGGATCAGGCCCGCACCCGCGTGCATCTTGGTCTGCTGGTCGGTGAGATCATCGAAAAGAACGAACTCAAGGCCGAGGAATCGGATCTGCGCGAGACCATCGAGCGTCTGGCCCAGTCCTACGAGGATCCGCAGGAGGTCGTGGACTACTATATGGACAACCCGCAACAGCGCTCCAGCATCGAGAACCTGGTGCTGGAAGAGAAGTTGGTCGAGTGGGTTCTGGATCAGGTCAAGGTCGACGAGGACAAGCGCACCTTCTCCGACGTTATGAACCCCGGTGATCAGGCCTAAATTTTTTCTCAAGGAAAACCCCACATGATCGATACAAAGGGTATGAACGCACTGGACACGCAAAATCTCGGGCTGGTGCCGATGGTGGTCGAGCAGACCGCGCGCGGCGAGCGGGTCTTCGATATCTATTCGCGCCTGCTCAAGGAACGGGTGGTGTTCTGCGTCGGTCCCGTCGATGACCACATGGCCAACCTGATCGTGGCGCAGTTGTTATTCCTGGAATCGGAGAATCCGGACAAGGGCGTGCACCTGTACATCAACTCGCCGGGTGGCTCCGTGACCGCGGGACTGGCGATCTACGACACCATGCAGTTCATCCGTCCGCATGTCACCACCATGTGTATCGGCCAGGCAGCCAGCATGGGCGCGGTCCTGCTGGCCGCCGGCGAGAAGGGCAAACGCTATGCACTGCCAAACTCCCGGGTGATGATCCATCAGCCCCTGGGCGGGTTCCAGGGACAGGCCACGGATATCGAGATCCATGCCAAGGAAATACTTCTGATCCGCGAACGTCTGAACAGGATACTCGCCGACCACTGCGGGCGCTCCCTGGAAGAGATCGGTCGCGATACCGACCGGGACAACTTCATGAGTGCGGAAGAGTCAAAGGAATACGGGCTGATCGATGAGGTGGTGGACCGTCGCCATAACGACGACTGAGTCACCCTCCCGTGAGGGATTGACTCCGTAGAAACCCTTAAATAACAGGCAAAGCCGGCGGTATTTCCAGGCTTGTCAATAGGATGGATTCCGATATTATGGGATTCGTGGACCGCATCAGTGCGGTTAATGTAGAACAGGGTGCACGGTATGAGTGACGACAAAAACGGCAAGAACGACGACGGCAAGCTGCTTTACTGCTCTTTCTGCGGAAAGAGTCAGCACGAGGTGCGCAAGCTGATCGCCGGGCCGTCCGTATTCATCTGCGATGAATGCGTGGAGCTGTGTAACGACATCATCCGTGAGGAGATGCAGGAAAATGCACCGGAATCCTCGCGGGGGCTGCCCAAGCCGCACGATATCAACGAAACCCTCAACGAGTATGTGATCGGTCAGAACAGTGCCAAAAAGGTACTGGCTGTGGCGGTCTACAACCATTACAAACGTCTCGATATGTCCGGCAAGAAGGACGAGATCGAGATATCCAAGAGCAATATCCTGCTGATCGGACCCACGGGATCGGGCAAGACCTTGCTGGCCGAGACCCTGGCGCGCCTGCTCAGCGTGCCGTTCACCATCGCCGATGCGACCACCCTGACCGAGGCCGGCTACGTTGGCGAGGATGTCGAGAACATCATCCAGAAGCTATTGCAGAAGTGCGACTACGACGTGGAGAAGGCGCAGACCAGTATCGTCTATATCGACGAGATCGACAAGATCTCGCGCAAGTCGGACAATCCCTCCATCACCCGGGACGTCTCCGGCGAGGGCGTGCAGCAGGCCCTGCTCAAGCTGATCGAGGGCACCGTGGCCTCCGTGCCGCCGCAGGGTGGGCGCAAGCATCCGCAGCAGGAGTTCCTGCAGGTGGATACCTCCAATATCCTGTTCATCGTGGGCGGCGCCTTTGCCGGACTGGACAAGGTCATACGTGACCGCTCGGAGAAGGGCGGCATCGGATTCTCCGCCGAGGTGCGCAGCAAGGACGAGACACGTGCGCTGGGCGAGATCCTGCACGACGTGGAGCCGGAAGACCTCATCACCTACGGGCTGATTCCGGAATTCGTCGGTCGCCTGCCGGTGGTCGCCACATTGGAAGAGCTGGGCGAGGACGCGCTGGTGCGTATCCTGACCGAGCCCAAGAATGCCTTGGTCAAGCAGTACCAGCGTCTGTTCGAGATGGAAGGCGCGGAGCTGGAGTTGCGCGAGGACGCCCTGCGTGCGATTGCCCGCAAGGCCATGGAACGCAAGACCGGCGCACGTGGTCTGCGCACCATCCTTGAGCATATCCTGCTGGATACCATGTACGATCTGCCATCGCTGGAGAATGTCAGCAAGGTGGTGGTCGACGGTTCGGTGGTTGCCGGCGAATCAGACCCCATCATCCTGTTCGAGAGCACCGAGACGCAGCTCGCGGCTTCCGACTGAACACAATGCCCGGTTCGCCGGGCATTTTCTTTTGACTTGTAAAGTCAGTTGAACGTCCCCATCTCGAGGGACAGTACCACAAATTCCGTTGGCACCATCCGGTCGGCCGGCGCACATGATTGAGCAGCTCCCCGCGGGGGCTGCACTCGGAGGAAATAGTTAATGGGACGAGAGAATCAGGAGAATAAACCACTCGTGGTGCCGGTGCTGCCGTTGCGCGACGTGGTGGTCTATCCCTACATGGTGATCCCGCTGTTCGTCGGCCGCGAGAAGTCCATACAGGCGCTGGACGCGGCGATGGTCGACAACAAGCAGATCCTGCTGGTGGCCCAGCGCAGTGCCGATATCGATGATCCGAAGCCCTCGGACCTGTACGAGGTGGGCACCCTGGCCAGCATCCTGCAGCTGCTGAAACTGCCGGACGGCACGGTCAAGGTGCTGGCGGAAGGCAGTGAACGGGCGCAGCTGAACCGCTTTGTCGAAGGTGAGGGTGGTTACCTGGGTGCCGAGATCGAACCGGCGGTCGAGGAAATGGAGCTGCCCGAGCGCGAGATGGAAGTCCTGATGCGCTCCGCAACCGATCTCTTCGATCAGTACGTGAAGCTGAACAAGAAGGTGCCGCCGGAGGTGTTGACCTCGCTCGCGAGCATCGACGAGCCGTCGCGCCTGGCCGACACCATGGCCGCCCACATGGCGCTCAAGCTGGACGAGAAGCAGCACGTGCTGGAGATGGGCAGCGTGCGTGAGCGCCTGGAGCACCTGATGGCGCTGATGGAGGGCGAGAACGACATCCTGCAGATGGAGAAGCGTATCCGTGGCCGGGTCAAGCGGCAAATGGAGAAGAACCAGCGCGAGTATTATCTGAACGAGCAGATGAAGGCCATCCAGAAGGAGCTGGGTGAGCTGGACGAGGCGCCCAACGAGCTGGAAGATCTGGCCGAGAAGATCGAAAAGGCCGGCATGAGCAAGGAGGCCAAGGCCAAGGCCACCGCCGAGCTGAACAAGCTGAAGCTGATGTCACCGATGTCGGCCGAGGCAACGGTGGTGCGCAATTACATCGACGCGCTGGTCAGTGTGCCATGGAAGAAACGTACCAAGGTCCGTAACGATATCGCCAAGGCCGAGGAAGTGCTCAACGCCGATCACTATGGCCTGGAGAAGGTCAAGGAGCGCATCCTGGAGTACCTGGCCGTGCAGCAGCGCGTGCGCAAACTCAAGGGTCCCATCCTGTGCCTGGTTGGCCCGCCCGGGGTGGGCAAGACCTCGCTGGGGCAGTCGATCGCCAGGGCGACCAACCGCAAGTTCGTGCGCATGGCCCTGGGCGGTGTGCGTGACGAGGCGGAGATCCGTGGCCATCGGCGTACCTATATCGGTGCCATGCCCGGCAAGATCGTGCAGAACCTGACCAAGGCCGGGACGCGCAATCCCCTGTTCCTGCTGGATGAAATCGACAAGATGGCGATGGACTTCCGGGGCGACCCGGCATCGGCTCTGCTGGAGGTGCTGGATCCGGAACAGAACCACACCTTCCAGGATCATTACCTGGAGGTCGATTTCGATCTGTCCGAGGTGATGTTCGTGGCCACCGCCAACAGCATGAATATCCCGCCGGCCCTGCTCGACCGCATGGAGGTCATCCGTCTGTCCGGTTACACCGAGGACGAGAAGGTCGCGATTGCGGAGAACTACCTCATCCCCAAACAGATGAAGAACAACGGCCTCAAGGAGGACGAGCTGGTCATCCGTGAGGCGTCGGTCAGGGACATCGTGCGTTACTACACGCGCGAGGCCGGCGTGCGTAACCTCGAGCGCGAGGTCTCCAAGATCTGCCGCAAGGTGGTCAAGGACCTGCTGCTCAAGGGCGAAAAGGGTAAGAAGGTGGTGGTCACGCCGAAGTCACTGGAGAAGTATCTCGGGGTCAAGCGCTTCCGCTATGGCCTGGCCGAGGAACACGACCAGGTCGGCCAGGTCACCGGCCTGGCCTGGACCGATGTGGGTGGCGAGTTGCTGCGGATCGAGACCGCGCTGACCCCGGGCAAGGGGCGCCTGACCCATACCGGCCAGCTGGGTGACGTGATGAAGGAATCCATACAGGCGGCCATGACCGTTGTGCGCAGCCGCGCGGCGGCACTGGGCCTGGATGACGATTTCTACCAGAAGCTCGATGTACACATCCACGTGCCGGAAGGCGCCACGCCCAAGGATGGCCCGAGTGCCGGTATCGGTATGTGTACGGCGCTGGCCTCGGCCCTGACGGGGATCCCGGTGAGGGCCGACGTGGCCATGACCGGCGAGATCACCCTGCGGGGTGAGGTGCTGCCGATCGGTGGCCTGAAGGAGAAACTGCTGGCTGCCCACCGGGGTGGCATCAAGACGGTGATCATCCCCAAGGACAACGAGCGCGACCTGGTCGAGATGCCCAAGAATATCAAGCAGAATCTCGATATCCGGCCGGTACAGTGGATCGACGAGGTGCTGGACATCGCCCTGGTGGGTACGCCGACACCACGCAAGGGCGACAAAACGGAAGCCAAGTCAAAAACAACGGAAAAAACGGCTGAAAAGGGCAAGGATCCCCTCCGTCATCATTGATTAAATCGTCAATCACTGGTAGAATAACCGCCTCGCACAACCACTGTCCGATGGGCAGTGGTTGTGCCCTTGACGGATTTCCGTAGCGGCTGGTATAAAGCCGCACCTTTCCCGCGGCGACAGCCGCTTTCAGCAGCGAATGGTATATCCGGCCCCGCAGTCCATCAGACCGGAATACTCAAAGGGGACATTCTTACAATGAATAAAACTGAGCTTGTCGAAGCGATGGCTGATGCAGCCGATATCTCCAAGGCAGCAGCGGGCCGTGCGCTCGACGGTATGGTCGAGGCCATCACCAATGCGATCAAGAGCGGTGATACCGTGTCCGTTATCGGCTTCGGCACCTTCTCCCTGCGCGAGCGCGCAGCACGCGCCGGCCGTAATCCCAAGACCGGCGAAACCATCCAGATCGCTGCCTCTAAATCACCTGCATTTAAGGCTGGTAAAGCGTTCAAAGATGCTGTAAATTAGCGCGCCTCGAAACGGGTGCTTAGCTCAGTTGGGAGAGCATCGCCCTTACAAGGCGAGGGTCGCAGGTTCGAGCCCTGCAGCACCCACCACGGTTAATGGAGTGGTAGTTCAGTTGGTTAGAATACCGGCCTGTCACGCCGGGGGTCGCGGGTTCGAATCCCGTCCACTCCGCCAACTATGAAGATAAACGGGGTATCATTCGATACCCCGTTTTCTTTTTCCGACATCATTTCGCAACAACAAATCACATAACGACATCATGCTGCAGGCAATCAGAGAAAAAGCCCAGGGTTGGATCGCTTGGGCGATCGTGATCCTCATCAGTATTCCTTTCGCCTTGTTCGGTATTCAGCAGTACCTCGGTGTGGATACCAATCCGCCGGTGGCCAAGGTCAACGGTGACAAGATTACCTCGCAGCAACTGGACCAGCGGGTGCGCGAGTTCCGCGAGAACATGCGTCGCACACTGGGCAAGTCCTTCGTGCCGGAGCTGTTCGAGGATGCGGCCCTGAAACCGCAGGTGCTGAAGCGCATGATCGATGAGACATTGCTCAGGCAGGCCGCGGATGACTGGAACATGCGTATCAGCAACGCCCAGGTGGCCTCCTATATCCGCTCCATCCCGCAATTGCAGAACGATGGACATTTCGACGTTGGCCTGTACGAGGCCACGGTGCGCAACCAGGGGCTGACCAAGGCCGGTTTCGAGGCGCTGGTGCGCTCGGACCTGCTGTCCCAGCAGCAACAGGAAGGGGTTGTCGACACGGTGCTGGTGACTGGCTCACAACTTGCGGAGCAGGTGCGTCTGGCCGAGCAGAAGCGCAGCATCGGCTATGTTCGCATTCCGGCAAAGGCATTCATCGACAAGTCGAAGGTCAGCGAAGCGGACGCGCAGGCCTACTACAAGGCTCACCAACAGGACTACGCGGTGCCCGAGCGGGTCAAGCTGGCCTATATCCGCCTGAGTGCGGATGAACTCACCGATCAGGTCGAGGTGACCGAAGACAAGCTGCATGAATATTTCGATACCCACCGGGACGAGTTCGTCGCGACCCAGGAACGCAAGGTGCGTCATATCCTGATCGAGTCGGATGGGAAGAACGACGCAGAGAAGAAGGCCCTGGCCGAGAAGCTGCTGCTGCAACTGCGTAACGGCGCGGACTTTGCCGAGCTCGCCAAAAAATACTCCGATGATCCGGGTTCCGCCGAGGACGGTGGCGATCTGGGCTGGGTCAACCGGGGTGTGATGGTCAAGCCCTTCGAGGATGCGGTGTTTGCCGCGGAGCCGGGCAAACTGGTCGGACCGGTCAAGACCCAGTATGGCTACCATATCATTCTGGTCAGCGAGATCAGGGGCGGCGAGGAGGCGACCTTCGATCAGGTGCGAAATAAGGTGGAGCAGGCCTACCGCAAGCAGCAGGCGGAGGAGCTCTTCTACAACTATTTCGAACGCCTGGTCGATCTCGCCTACGAGACGCCTGACAGTCTGGTGCCGGTGGCCGAGGCACTGGATCTGAAGGTCCAGCACAGCGACTGGATCAGTCGTGGCAAGGCGCCAGCGGGGCTGGACGATTCCAAGATCCTGAATGCGGCCTTCTCCGATGATGTATTGCAGCAGGGCAACAACAGTGACGTGATCGAACTCAAACCCACCGAGGCCATGGTGCTGCGTGTGCAGGAACACGAGGAGGAATCAGTCAGGCCCTTCGACTCGGTTCGTGCCCAGGTCATCGAGGCCGCGGCCAGGGCGCAGGCCTCCGACAAGGCGCGTGCGCAAGGTGAGCAGTTGCTCGCCCAACAACGGCAGGGTGGTACCCGGCCGCTTGCGGATATCGCCAAGGCGAAGGGCTGGAAACTGGAAAAGGCCACGATATCCCGCCAGGATGCCCGTGTGCCGGCCGAGTTGGTGGATGCCGTGTTTGCGGTACCTGCACTGAACAAGGACGAGCTGGGTTATACCGGCGTCGTTTCCGCCGAGGGCGACTACCTTCTGGCCGAGGTGAGCAGGATCACGGATGGCGATCTGCAGGCGCTGCCGGAACAGGCGCGCAAGGCTCGGCGCAGCGCATTGGCACGCAGTGAAGGCTCGCTCGAGTTCAGGGGTGTCCTGGAGGCGTTGCGTGCCCGCTCGGATATCGAGATTCTGTTGAAGTAATACCAGCGGTTCCCTCCTGTGGACGGGAAATTTATGCTGGTATTTGCATACCTTGGGCTGTGTCCACTGAACTGGCCGTCATTAGGCGATAGAATGTTTTCCCCTTTGGCTATCGCCGTATTCGATGAAGATACAAGTCAGCGAATTGATGGTCCGTTTCCTCGAGCGTCTGGGGGTGGAGTATGCCTTCGGCATGCCGGGCGCTCATATCCTCCCCGTCTATGACGCGTTGTACCAGTCGTCGATTCGGACGGTGCTGGCAAAACACGAGCAGGGCGCGGCGTTCATGGCGGGGGGCTGTTCACGGGTCTCGGGCAGGATCAGTTGCTGTATCACCACCGCCGGTCCCGGCGCCACCAATGCCGTAACCGGTATCGCTAATGCCTATGCCGATCGGCAGCCGGTGCTGCTGATCACCGGCGAGACCTCCACCCATATCTTTGGCAAGGGGGGGCTGCAGGAGAGTTCCGGCGAGGGCGGGGCGGTCGATCAGTGCGCCCTGTTTGCCAGTATCACCCACTACCAGAAACTCATTGAGCGTACCGATTACCTGCCCAATGTGCTCAACCAGGCGGCGCGCATCCTGTTGTCCGATACGCCGGGTCCGGTACTGCTCAGTCTCCCTTTCAATGTGCAGAAGGAACTGGTCGATGAATCGGTTCTGGATCAGGTGGTCACGCAGCGGCCATTGAACGGCATCAGTGTGCGGCACGAGGAGATCAGCGCCCTGACCGATCTGTTGCTGGAATCGCGCAACCCGGTGATCGTGGCCGGTTACGGCTGCATACGGGCCGGTGGCGAGTCCCTGGTGGACGAACTGAGCGAGCGGCTGGATATCCCGGTGACCACCAGCCTGAAGGGAAAAGGCGTGATCGCCGAGGCCTCGCCCCGCTCGCTGGGCAGTCTGGGGGTCACCTCGACCGGGTACGCCTACCGTTACATCGTGGATCATGCCGATGCGGTGCTCTTTCTCGGCGCCAGCTTCAACGAGCGGACCAGCTATCTCTGGGACGATGAACTGTTGCGGGGCAAGCGGATCGCCCAGGTGGACAATGACCCCGGGCAGCTGAACAAGGTTTTCCACTCCGACGTGGCGGTCAATGGCGACATCCGTGCGGTACTGGGCGGTGTGCTGAGCGCCATCGGGCAACGCGGCCTGTCTCCGGCGGAGATCAGGAAATCGGTCCAGCCCAGTGATTCGATCGAGGTCCGGGATGCGGGCAACAGCGAGATATTCCGTTCCGGCTTTGCGCTGGCGGAAGGCTTTTTCCGCCAACTGCAGGAAGACATGCCGCCGGGTCTGATGGTGTTCGATGACAACATCATCTTCGCCCAGAACTTCCTCAATGTGGGGGAGGGCGTGCGTTTCTACCCCAACTCCGGCATTTCCTCGCTGGGCCACGCCATCCCCGCGGCCATCGGTGCGCGTTTTGCGAAGCAGGCACCGGTGATGGCTATCCTAGGCGATGGCGGTTTCCAGATGTGCTGCATGGAACTGATGACGGCCGTCAACTACGATCTGCCGATCACGGTGCTGATGTTCAATAACGCCACCATGGGGCTGATCCGAAAGAACCAGTTCCAGAACTACGGTGAACGCTATATCGATTGTGATTTCGTCAATCCGGACTACCGTCAGCTGGCCGCTTCCTTTGGTCTCTCCTATCAGCGCATAGAGAACCAAGCCGATGTGCAGCAGGTCTTCGGCGCGGTGGATTTCAGCGGCGGTCGCACCCTGATCGAGATCATGCTGGATCGGGACGCCTTCCCGAACTACAGTTCCCGCCGGCACTGACCGTCCCTCGCATGTCCGCGTACCGAGAGGCCCTGGATCTGCTGCCCGGCACGTCTGGAGGCGTATCGGATGCGCCCGCATTCACGGACTACGAAGACCTGCTGCCGTCGCTGGAGGCGGCCATGTGGCAGGACCCGTCCGAGCAACGGATCGGGCATTTCCAGGCCTTCTGCCGCGAGATGGAGGCGTGCGCGGCCGGTGAGGTCGCCGGGCAGCGGCATCATATGGTGGTCGTGGTGCCGGTTGCGGACAGGCCTCAGCAGCTGGCGGCCTGTGTCGACAGTCTCGTTCGGTGCCAGAAGGCCTTTGCCTATGCGGGCGGCGTCACGCTGCTGGTGGTCGAGGACTCGCTGCAGGCCGCGCATTGCGAGGCGCACCGCCGCCTGCTGGCCGACGCGGATGGGTTGACCAGCGCTTACCTGGGGCTGGATGAACAGCGGGCGCTGTTGCTGTCGCTGGACGGGGAGGCGCCGGAGGCTGCAAGGGCCTGGGTCGGTGAGTCATGGCGTGAAGGCATGGGCCACAAGGGGGCATCGGTTACACGCAATATCGCCATGCTGTGGCTGGCTCGGCAGCGATTCGAGCGGCCGTTGTTTCATTTCATCGACAGCGATCAGGCCTTTCACGTGGATGTCGGGGCCGGGCATCCACGCTACATGCTGAACTATTTCTACCATATCGATCGTCTGTTTCGCGCGCATGACGTCTCGGTGCTGACCGGCAAGGTGGTGGGCGATCCGCCGGTGTCGCCGGCAGTGATGGCGGGCACGCTGCTCGATGATGTGCTGCAGGTGCTGGACGAGGCGCTGAATGATCCCGGGCAGGCGTGCGGCTTTCACGGCGAAAGCGGCGCCCTGGGCCACGGCGCCTATCATGACATGGCCGGCCTGTTTGGGCTGGACAACCGGCGGGATGGCTGGCGCTATCCCTGTCCTGTCAGCGGAGAGCACCGCTATGCCGATGCGCTGGACGCGCTGAGCGGGCGTCTGTTGCGTTTCTTCGATGGGGAGCACCCCACGCGCATCACGCCATTCGACTACATGCCCGTCGAACAGAGTCTGGCGCCGGCTCGTACGGTCTATACCGGCAACTACGTGATCGACAGCGACGCACTGCGCCATGGCATTCCCTTCGCGCCCATGAAGTTGCGCATGGCAGGCCCTACCCTGGGGCGCTTGCTGCAACACCGTCTCGGTGCGCGCTTCGTGCAGGCCAACTCGCCCCTGCTTCACCGGCGCACGGAGGAACACACAGGCAGGGCGGAGTTTCGTCCCGGTGTGAATCACACGACGGGCCAGGTGGACCTGTCCGGCGAGTATGAACGTCAGTTCATCGGTGACTGGATGCTGTTCAGCATGATCGAGCTGGTGAGGCAGGGCTATCCCGAGGATGTCTCAGTGCCCCGGGTGGATGCGGTGCTCAGGCAAGTCGAGCAGCGCCTGCTGGGTGAGTATGCGGCGACCCGCGCGTGTGTGCTCGAACGACTGCAACGCCTCGAGGCATGGCTCGATGATGCCGCTGTCCCCTGGCAGTCAGGGGATGCGATACGCTCAGCGCATGCCAGGCTGCAGGACTTCGCAGCGTCGGTCCGACGCAACTACAGTGAGCAGAGTCCGGCCGTGCAACGGCTTGCGGACAGGGCGGTGCGGGCCGGATGGCAGGCCCGACTGTCCGCGGCGCTGCAGGCCTTTCCATCGGACGCCCGCAACTGGGAAGCCGTGCTCCGTACCCCGTTCCCGCACTGAACAATTCCACGGTCTCATTTGAGTGGCTGCAAGAGTCGGGGTGCCAGCTTGGCACTGCGTAGTCCGGATGGAGCGCAGCGCAATCCGGGGACAACGGTTATTCGACCAAAAAATTAAACAAAAGTATAAATGTGCTATTATAAATTCGGCAAACAGGCTACATATTAAACATTAATATAATGACAACGGCCATAAACACGTTGCTCGAAGACCTGGTCAAAACCGCGAGGAGCCGTGGCATCACCTAGGCCGAGCTGGCACGGCGGGCGGGGCTGACGCCGGTGGGTCTGAGCAAGGCGGTGCACCGAGGGGATGTTCGTGCCTCGACATTGGCACGGTTGGCGGCTGTACTCGATATGGATCTGGCGCTGGTGCCGTCATGGGGATGCCAGCAAGCTGCCGAGGCGATTCGGGCAGGTCCTTTCTTCGACCTCGATGAAGAGGATGGCTGAGATGTCGCGCATGCGCCATGGCGTCATCTGGTCCCGTATCGGAGGCCAGCCCATGAAAATGGGCGACCTGGTGCTGACAGAGCTGGAGGCGGGCTTCACCTATACCCGGGACTGGCTTGCCGCCGGCCTGCCGGGTCTTTGTCTGTTGGGTGACAGCGCCATCTGGGGTGAGACCACTGTCAGCTATCCGGTCAGCGAAAGGATCCCGGTGTTCCCGCGCCTGTTGTCGCTGATTCCCGGGCGGAGCCCGCGCAATCTGCAACGCCGTCACTACCTCGACCTGCTGCGTCGGCAGGACGGGCGTGAACCCCCACCCGGCATCGATACCGAGTGGCGCCTGTTGCTGCTCGGGGGGGCATGGCGGTATTGGTCACATCGATGTGTTTGTGTCAATGGCCAATAATTTTGACCCCCCTCGGCCAATAAAATTGACCCACCCGGGGCGACAAAAAATCAGCTCTCGCGTTTGTGCTTCAGTCGATAGCTCTCACCTCCCAGCATGAAGA
>JAKRWE010000073.1 GCA_024712425.1 Chromatiales bacterium | reverse complement strand
TGACGTTGTTGCGTCAACGCGTCCATGCCCTGTGTCAAGGGTATGAGGATCTCAACGACCATGACCAGCTTCGAGGTGACCCGGCGTTGCAGACAGCGACCGAGCAGGAGCAGGTATTGGGTAGCTCACCGACCTTGTGCCGTTTGGAGAACCGTATGGGCCGTGAGGCGGCGGTCGCCATTCACCATGTGCTGGTGGAGCAGTTCATCGCATCCTTTGCCGAGCCACCCGAAGAGTTGATTCTCGACTTTGATGCCACCGACGACCGGGTGCACGGCCTGCAGGAAGGGCGCTTCTTCCATGGTTATTACGATGCCTACTGCTTCCTCCCGTTGTATGTCTTTTGCGGTGAGCAGCTGCTGGTCGGTTATCTGAGGCCCAGCAATGTCGACGGCGCCAAGCATACCTGGGCCATCCTGGCATTACTGGTCAAACGACTACGCCNATGCGAGGCTCCCCGACCCCCGCGATGCCCGCTATGTCGTGCATGACCAACTGACGTTGTTGCGTCAACGCGTCTATGTCCTGTGTCAAGGGTATGAGGATCTCAACGACCATGACCAGCTTCGAGGTGACCTGGCGTTGCAGACAGCGACCGAGCAGGAGCAGGTATTGGGTAGCTCACCGACCTTGTGCCGTTTGGAGAACCGTATGGGCCGTGAGGCGGCGGTCGCCATTCACCATGTGCTGGTGGAGCAGTTCATCGCATCCTTTGCCGAGCCACCCGAAGAGTTGATTCTCGACTTTGATGCCACCGACGACCGGGTGCACGGCCTGCAGGAAGGGCGCTTCTTCCATGGTTATTACGATGCCTACTGCTTCCTCCCGTTGTATGTCTTTTGCGGTGAGCAGCTGCTGGTCGGTTATCTGAGGCCCAGCAATGTCGACGGCGCCAAGCATACCTGGGCCATCCTGGCATTACTGGTCAAACGACTACGCCAGGCCTGGCCTGCCGTGCGGATCATTCTGCGGGCCGACTCGGGCTTCTGCCGTCACCGTGTGCCGCGCTGGTGTGCGCGCCACGGTGTGGGCTACATTGTCGGCCTGGCGCGCAATAAGCGGCTGCAGCGAATGATCGAAGAATCGTTCGTTGACGTGGAACAGCGCTTCGAGGAAACCAAGGAAAAGCAACGAGTCTTTCTCGACCTGCGCTATGGCGCCAAGTCGTGGGGGCGCCAGCGTGCAGTGATCGCCAAGCTCGAGGTCACCGCACAAGGGCGTAATCCACGATTTATCGTCACCAATCTCAACGGCGATGCCCAGCAACTCTATGACAAGGTCTACTGCGCCCGAGGCGAAATGGAGAACCGGATCAAGGAGCAGCAGCTGGGGCTGTTCGCTGATCGCACCAGTGCCCATGACTGGTGGACCAACCAGTTCCGTCTGCTGTTATCCAGCCTGGCCTATGTGCTGATGGAATCTATCCGTCGGCTGGCGCTGCAAGACACCGAACTGGCTCATGCCCAAGTCGGCACGTTGCGGCTCAAGCTACTCAAAGTTGGCGCGATCGTCTTGCGCAATACCCGGCGAATCCGGCTCCTTCTCTCAACCGCTTTCCCTTATCAACGCCTGTTCTGCACCGTGGCTGAGCGACTGGTGCCAGGATAACCTCCGGTGAGTGCTGCCCCGGCACGTTGACAAACAACGGGGTAAGGGGAAGGTGTGCCTGAAGCCTAGAAAATAGCCCTTCACGAGCCTTTCCACGTCCCGTTCGAGGCACCACATCTTCCATCCACTGACCGCCCGGAAAAGCGAGAAGCGGATGAAATATCCGGGCTAGCCGGGCCACCGGCATGCCCTCCTCGATAAAGGCGTTCAGGGTGAGGTACAGGGGGTCGCCACCGGCCACAGCCAAATCATTGCAGGTGCCGTGCACCGCCAGCGAGCCGATGTCACCGCCGGGAAACTCCAGGGGTTTGACGGTAAAGCCGTCGGTGGTGAACAGCGGCTGGCCGCGTCGGTGTCGGTATCGAGATCCGGGCTGGCCAGGTGGCGCGCGAACAGTTCCTGGATCAGCTCGCGCATGAAGCGACCGCCGTTGCCGTGGGCGAGGGTGATGTGTTGTTCCTGCATGGTCGTTCCGTTGCTAGGCTGAAACCGTCTTCAAACTGTAGGAGCGGCCTTGGCCGCGAAGATCGGAGGCCTGGTTTCCGCTTTCCGGCGCGTTTCCTTCGCGGCCAAGGCCGCTCCTACGTGTTCCCTTGGGTCAATCCCGAGCATTCTGTTTGTTGGGAGCTGTAAACTACTGTATCCGTTTTTCCGAGGTGAAGCGTACATGCATATCTGGGTCGATGCCGATGCCTGCCCCCGGGTGGTCAAGGACATACTCTACCGCGCGGCGAGGCGCACGGGGTTGGCGCTTACGTTGGTCGCCAACCAGCCGTTGCAGGTGCCGCCGGGGCCAAACATTCGCAGCGTGCAGGTGGGATCGGGGTTCGATGTGGCCGACAACTACATCGTGGCGCAACTGGCGCCCGGCGATCTGGTCATTACGGCCGATATCCCGCTGGCATCCGAGGCCATCGACAAGGGCGCGCGTGCGATCAACCCGCGGGGTGAGCTCTATACCCCCGAGAACATCCGCCAGCGGCTCAATATGCGCGATTTCATGGATACCGTGCGCCAGCGGCATCGATACCGGCGGGCCGTCCGCCTTCGGGCAGGCGGAACGCCAGGCCTTCGCCAACCAGTTGGACCGGCTGTTGGCGCAGCGTGGTAGATGATTGCATTTTGTCCCCCGGGTTTCGCTTCGCTGCACCCGGGCTACGGGTATGCCGGTATCGTAGCCTGGATGGAACGAAGTGGAATCCAGGGGGCTAGTTACGCCGAAAGAGCAGAACTCCCACGGTGCCGAGGGTCAGCGCCCCCAGCAGCAGCGGCGAATGGTGAGCCAGCAGGTGTAGCAGGCTGTCTGCGGGGAGCGCAGCATGATTGCCGTGAGTCAGGGCAGAGCTCGAGGCAAGCAGCAGGCTGCCGAGTGTCGGGATACGATTCAACATCATTTTGTTTCCTCGAATTTGCATGGTCCGTAACAGGCAGGTTCAGCTTACCTTTACCTTCAGCATCTCCTCGCCGTTCTCGCCGGTCAGGTGAACCGCGCAGGCGATGCAGGGATCGAAGCTGTGCACGGTGCGCAGGATCTCCACCGGTTGCTTGGGATCGTGCAGCTCGTGGTTGTCCTGCAGAGCCGCCTCGTAGGCGCCGGGCTGTCCTTTGGCGTCGCGCGGGCCCGCGTTCCAGGTGGAGGGGACCACGGCCTGGTAGTTGTCGATCTTCTCGTCCTTGATTACCACGTAATGGGCCAGTCCGCCTCGCGGCGCCTCCATGAAGCCAACGCCCTTGGCCTCGCGGGGCCAGCTCGATGGCTCCCATGATTTCTCGTTGAAGGTGCGAGTGTCGCCGGCACGGATGTTGGCGACCAGATCGTCGTACCACTCCTGCATCTTGTCGGCGATCAGCTTGCTCTCCAGGGTGCGCGCGGCGGTCCGGCCGAGGGTGGAGAACAGGGCGCGTTTCTCCACGCCCAGGGTGGCCAGGGTGCTGTCGACCAGTTCGCGCGTGGCGGCATCGCCCTTGGCGTACATGACCAGCACGCGCGACAGCGGACCCACTTCCATGGCCTTGCCCTTCCAGCGGGGGGACTTGAGCCAGGAGTAGCCCTGCTCCACGTCGACGTGCTGGTAGGGGGTCTTGGGGCCGCCGCGTCCCTCGTAGTCCAGGTGGGTCTGCCCCTCCCAGGGGTGCAGGCCCTGCTCGTTTCCGCCTTCGTAGTCGTACCAGCTATGGGCGACGAATTCCTGCACCTGCGAGGGATCGGCCATGTCCACTTCGTGCACGGTGCTCAGGTCACGGTCCACGATGGCGCCCGGTGGAATCCACCAGCTGGCCGGGTCGTGCAGGTCGGTGCCGGGTTTTGCCGAGGGGAAAGTCGCCGAATGTCAGGAAGTTGCCCAATCCTTTGCCGCGTTCGAACCAGTCCTTGTAGAAGCTGGCTACCGCAATGGTGTCGGGGACATAGACCTGGTCGACGAAGCTGCGCATGCGGTCGATCACGTTCTGCACGATTGCCAGCTTGCTGGCATTGACCGCGGAGTCGGAGTTCAGGTCGATGGGGTTGGGTACCCCGCCCACCAGGAACATGGGGTGGGGGTTCTTGCCGCCGAAGATGGTATGCAGCTTGACCACGTCGCGCTGCCACTCCAGCGCCTCCAGGTAGTGGGACACCGCCATCAGGTTGGCCTCGGGTGGCAGCTTGTAGGCCGGATGACCCCAGTAGGCCTTGGCGAAGATGCCCAGCTGGCCCGCTTCGACAAAGCCCTTGAGCTTTTTCTTCATGTCGGCGAAGTAACCGGGCGAGGCCTTTGGCCATTTGGACAGGCCCTGCGCCAGCTCCGAGGTGGCCTTGGGATCGGCATCCAGGGCCGATACCACGTCCACCCAGTCCAGTGCGTGCAGGTGGTAGAAGTGCATCACGTGGTCATGCACGAACTGGGCGGCGATCATCAGGTTGCGCACCAGCCGGGCATTGGCCGGGATCTCGTAGTCCAGCGCATCCTCCACGGCGCGTACCGAGGCAATGCCATGCACCAGGGTGCAGACGCCGCAGATACGCTGGGTGAAGGCCCAGGCATCGCGCGGGTCGCGCCCCTGCAGGATCAGCTCTATGCCGCGCACCATGGTACCGGAGGAATAGACCTGGTCGATGCGCTTGCCATTCATCTGTGCCTCGATGCGCAGGTGGCCCTCGATGCGGGTGATCGGGTCGACGATGACTCTTTCAGTCATGGTGTTGGTCCTTTATCAGTGCGTGGTTTCCGGCAGCGCCTCGGCCACCAGTTCCACCAGGGATTCGATGTTCTTGCCCCACTGCGCCCGCTGCGCGCCCGCCATGAAGTTCAGCCGGCAGCTGCCGCAGGTGACCACCACCGAATCGGCGCCCGTGGCATCGACCTGCTCGATCTTGATACCGAAGGCCTTCTGGCGCAGTTCGGCGGCGGTACCGATCAGGAAGACACCCGCGCCTCCGCCGCAGCACCAGTTCATTGCGCCATGCGACTCCGTCTCGCGGAAGTCGAGACCGAGTGCCTCCAGCACCCAGCGGGGCTCGTCGATCGAACCCGAATGGCGGGCGAGTTTGCAGGGATCGTGGAAAGTGACCTTCCTGTCCCTGCCCAGGGGGGGTGAGCTTCAGCTGGCCGCTCTTCACCTTCTGCCCCAGGTATTCGGAGATGGCGAGCACTCTGAAGGGCAGCTGCCTGCCGTGCAGATTGGCTGCGTCCCAGCGCATCGAGGGGTAGGCATGTCCACACTCGGGGATGATGACGGTCGTGGCACCGCAAGCCTCCGCGGCCCGGATCAGGCGTTCGGATGCCGCCTTCTGGACCTTCTCGTAGCCTGACAGGAGCCCGAAGTTGGCGGCCTCGAAACCGTCGCTGCGCAGGGTCCAGCTTTCCCCCAGGTGGTTCATGATACGCGCGGTGGCGATCAGCACATCGTTGTACAGCAGCAGGTCCAGGCCGCTGGTGGTGACCAGGATGTCCGCCCTGTCCCGGTTCAGCGGGATCTCGACACCCTGCTTCCGGGACAGGTCCTGAACGATCTGCTCCATCTCGGTCGGTCCGACACCGAAGATCGAACCGTGTGCCCCCTGCTCCTGCTCCATCGCCATCATCTCGGCAGGGATGATGCCCGCATTGGCCAGCCCCTGGCGCATCACGTTGACCATGCCGGCGATATTGATCCCCATGGGGCAGATCATGGCGCAGCGGCCGCACTCGGTGCAGCTGTCGTACACCAGTTCCTGCCACTTGCGCAGGTCGTCGGCATTGATGTCCTCGGTATACAGCCGGTGCAGCCAGCGCAGGGGTGAGAGCTCGCGCCGGTATACACGCTTGAGCAGTTCGAACTTGCGCACCGGCGCGTACTTGGGATCCTGGGTGGGTACGTAGTAGTGACAGGCGTCCGCGCAATGGCCGCAGTGGATGCAGGATTCCATCTCCGAGGCCATGTCGGCATCGATGTTGGCGAGGAAGGTCGCACGCGCCTTCTCCACCCGCTCCGCATCGCTCATATGGGGTGGCTGCGCGCGTTCCGCCAGGGCCGGAATCATCCCGGCGAACTTCTCGAACAGTTGCATATCGACAGTCATGGGTTACGCCTCCTCAGGCCTTGACGCCACGGCGCGAGAAGTGGGCGCCCAGCTTGAAACGGGTGGGGATCCACATCACGGCATGGAACAGCTTGCCGAAGGGGAACCACACGAACAGCAGTTCCACGCTGAGGATGTGGATAGCGAGCAGGGTCGGGTAGTCCTGGAACAGATGTCCGTAGGCCATCATGCCGGTGAGTACCGGCAGCCCGGTAATGAACAGGGCCAGGTGATCCTCCCAGTTCGAAATCGCCTGCATCAGGGGGTTCTGCAAGCGGCGCACCCACATGGCGACCAGCGCTGCCAGGGTAATGGCGCCCGCGAGCATGATGGTGTCGTTGGGCAGTCCGCCCCAGCTCAGGCCGCTCAGCTTGCTGATGAACAGGATGTGCGGCACGAACAGGAGTACCACCACCGCCAGGCCAATGTGCATGGCATACCCGATCAGGGTGATGAACAGGGTGCTGGCCCTGAATTCCGGTTTGAACCAGAAGCGGGTGAACACGGTCCGGACACTGTCGCCGAGGGTGTCGGCATTGCGGGGTTGTGACAGGTCCACGTGTTTTCGGGCCAGCAACACGCCCACCAGACGCAGCAGTGAACCGAAGAACAGGATGTAAAGCGACCAGGCCAGTGCCGGGCCGCGCGCAAAATCGAGCAGGGTCATGCCGGGTCCTCCTTGTGTTTGGCGTCGGCCTCGGTCTGGCGGGATTTGGCGCCCATCGCTGCGGCCACGCCGATAGCGGCACCGGCGCCCGCGGCGAGCGCGATGCCCTCGGCGGAGCTGAAGGTGCCCTTGGAGAGGGCCTCGTAGAATCCACCCTTGTCCCAGAAATCGGGTTCCGAACAACCGATGCAGCCGTGGCCGGACTGGATCGGGAAGCTGGTGCCCTCGTTCCACTTGGTGGTGGCGCAGGCATTGTAGGTGACCGGGCCCTTGCAACCGAGCTTGTACAGGCACCAGCCCTTCCTGGCCCCTTCGTCGTCGAAGGTCTCCGCGAACTGGCCGCGTTCGTAGAAGGGGCGGCGGTAGCAGCGGTCGTGGATCGACTGCCCGTAGAAGGCCTTGGGACGACCCAGGTGGTCCAGCTCGGGCAGGGTGCCGAAGGTCAGGTAGTGGGCCAGGGTGCCACTGATGACCACCGGGATCGGCGGGCAGCTGGGCACGTTGAGCACCGGCTTGTCGGTGATCAGGTCGGACACATAGGTGGCGCCGGTGGGGTTGGGGCTGGCCTTGGGCAGCCCGCCGTAGGCGGCGCAGGTGCCGACTGCCACGACCGCGGCCGCGCCTTCCGCGACCTCCTTGAGCATCTCCAGGTTGGTCATGCCGGCGATGGCGGAATAGACCCTGCCGTCCTTCTGCGGAATGGCGCCATCGACCACCAGCAGGTATTTGCCCCAGTTCTCCTTCATCGCCGCCTTGCGCGCCGCCTCCGCGCCATCGCCGGCGGCGGCCTGCAGGGTGTGGTGATAGTCGAGCGAGATATGATCGAAGATCAGGCTCTCGATGGTGGGTGAATGGCTGCGCGTAAGGGATTCGGTATAGCCGGTGCATTCCTGGAAGGACAGCCAGATGACCGAGGGCCGGCGGGCCTTTTCCAATGCCGCGGCAATGGCCGGGATCATCGACGGGGGCAGGGCCATCATCGAGGCGGTTGCGGCGCAGAATTTCATGAATCCGCGGCGTGACAGGCCGCTTTCCCTCAGGCGTTCGCCCAGTGTCTTGTCATCGCTCATGCGGACTCCCGTGCTGAATGGTCTTGAAGATAGCGTTTGAGTGCGGCAGCGGCCTCGCTGACATCCGCGGGCGGCGTGCTCAGCAGCGAGGGGGTGCGGGTCACTTCGATACAGGTGGTCAGCTCGCCCCCCTGGGGTGAGCGATGGGTGACGATCCAGACGCCGGGGTAGGCGGTTTCGTGGATCAACGACTCGCCCAGGGCATGCAGTGTGGCCTCGATCTCGCCCTTCCCCAGAGTTGCGAGCAGTTCCTCACGTTCCCCCGGCCCGAAGGGGATGGCGCCCAGGTCGATGGTGGTACTCTCGCCGGTCTCTGCCGGGTGGGAGAGCGCATGCCGGATCTCGTTGAGAATCGGCACCATATTGCCCGTTTGGGTCAGTGGTTCGTCTGTCACCACCGTGACCGGTATGGTTTCCAGTCCACTCATTGGCATCCCCCTCTTGCGGGGCCCGTCGTCTGTGCGGCCGATTGGCCTTGGATGCGACAGGTCCCCTGAAGTCCAGTCTAGTCAGACGGGCCAGCGGTTTGTCTGACCCAGATTAGTTTTACAGGCTTTCCGATTGGGTAACGTCACTCATGGCGAAGAGACGGCGTTACTGCCAGTCTGCATGGAGTCGCAGGACGGCTTCGGCTGCGGCATCGACGGCAGCGGTGACCGGCGGTGTCAGTTGCTCGCCCCAGTCGAGTGACCCGGGCTGTATCCTGATGAGGGCGCGTTGTTCGGGGTAGGTGCCGGACAGCCGTGCAATATCAAGCAGGTCGCCCAGGCCGACTTCGTGCACGCTTTGCCGGTTACCGCCCAGGTAGCGGTCCATGGCCTCGCCGACGAAGGTCCGTAGCGTGCCGGGCGTGCCGTCCAGACGCGCGGCATCGATGACGATGAGGTTGTCGTGCTCGGCGATGGGCCCGGCGAGAGTGAAGCTGAGCGTGCCGCCATCGAGCAGTGTGATATCCGGGGAAGATGGATGCGTCGCCCGCAGGTGGTCTATAATATGGATACCGACCCCTTCGTCGCTGAGCAGGGTGTTGCCGATGCCGAGGATCAGGGTGGTGCTCATGTGGAAGGCGTCCGACAGGGGGGGCTTTGAGGCTCTGGTTCGTACTAAAGAGGTTAGCAGAAGATGTGCCTGGGTATCCCGATGCAGATCAAGCAGATCGACCAGTTTACTGCCAGTTGCGAGGCCAAGGGCGTGGAGCGTGAGGTCAGCCTGTTCATGCTGCAGCACGAACAACTGGCACCCGGTGATTTCGTGGTGGTGCACGTGGGCTATGCCATCCAGAAGGTGACGCCGGAGGTGGCGGCCACCGCCTGGGATCTATACGACGAGATGATCGAGAAGGCCGAACGGATCGAGGGGGCTGCCGATGCATGAACTCGCGGTGTGCCAGGCTCTGATGACGCAGGTCGAACAGGTCGCCAGCCGGGAAGGGGCGGCCAGGGTGACGGCCGTGATGCTGCAGGTTGGCCCTCTCTCCGGCGTCGAGCCACGCCTGTTGCAGGATGCCTGGCCGATCGCCTCCGCCGGCAGCATTGCGCAGGGGGCGGCGCTGTCCGTGGAGGCCATGCCGGTGCGGGTTCGTTGCCTGGAATGCGGGGCCGACAGCGAGGCGAGGCCCAACCGGCTGTTGTGTGGTGAATGCGGCGGGTTTCGCACCCGCCTGCTGAGTGGCGAGGAATTGCTGCTCAAACGTATTGAACTGGAACGGGACGGTCAGGCGGCCTGACCCTGCCCATCGGGAGATCGAGCGATGTGTGATACCTGCGGCTGCAATGTGACTGACGGCAATCGCCACCCGGTCGAAGCGGGTGGGCGGCATGCCACCACGGAATCCGGCAGGGAGGCGGTCTCGGTGCTGCAGAACCTGCTGACCGAAAACGATCACGAGGCGGCACACAACCGTGAGCACTTCGATCGTCACGGGGTATTGGCGATCAACCTGATGTCCTCTCCCGGCTCCGGCAAGACCGCGCTCCTGGAGGCGACGATTGAACGCCTGGGCCGGGAATTCCGTATCGGGGTCATCGAGGGTGACCTGGAAACCGAGAACGATGCGGCACGGATACGTGACAAGGGGGTGCCGGCGGTGCAGATCACCACCGGTACGGCCTGTCACCTGGACGCGCACATGGTGCACAGTGCGCTGCATGGAATGGCCCTGGACGAGATCGATATCCTGTTCATCGAGAACGTGGGCAACCTGGTGTGTCCGGCGAGTTTCGACCTGGGGCAGCATCGCAACGTGACCCTGCTGTCGGTGACCGAGAGTGATGACAAGCCGGCCAAGTACCCGGTGATGTTCCGTGCCGCCGATCTGATGCTGGTGACCAAGTCGGACCTGCTGGCGGTACTGGACGATTTTGATCCGGCACGTGCCGAGCATTACCTGCGACAGCTTGCCAGCGGGGCGCCGACGCTGACCTTGTCGGCGAGGAGCGGCGACAACCTGGAGAGCTGGTTCGACTGGTTACGGCATGAGGCGGTGGCGCAGGAGGAACGGGTGGCGAAAGGGGAGACCGGGCGGCCCAGCGCCCAGCCGGAGGGCGCGCAGCTGCATGCGCACGCCCATCCATGACCACGGCGCGCGACTGGATCGAACGGATCAGGGCACTCGACCTGCCGGAGCGGGTCAAGGTGATGAATGTCTGTGGCGGGCACGAGCGCTCGGTCACGGTGTCTGGTATGCGCTCGGCGCTGCCATCGAATATCGAGATCACCCCAGGCCCTGGCTGCTCGGTCTGCGTGTGTCCGGAAGAGGATATCTACCAGGCCATTCAGCTGGCCCTGCACGAAAGGGTCACGCTGGTCACCTTCGGCGACATGCTGCGGGTGCCGGTGAATGCGCCGAAATCCGAGCCGCGCTCACTGGTCGATGCGCGCGCGGCGGGCGCCGATGTGCGGCCTGTCGCCTCGCCGCTGGAGGCGCGCCGGATTGCCGAGGAGAGCGATGGACCGGTGGTGTTCTTCGCCGCGGGTTTCGAGACCACCACCGCACCGGTGGTGTCGCTGATCCGTGAAGGGGTGCCGGAGAACCTGTCTTTTCTGTTGTCGGCACGACTCACCTGGCCAGCGGTGGCAATGCTGCTCGATTCCGGCGAGCCCGGTTTCGATGCCCTGATCGCGCCGGGGCACGTGGCCACCGTGATGGGGCCGGAGGAATGGGAGTTTGTGCCGCGTGAACACGGTATCCCGGCGGCGGTCGCGGCCTTTACCGTGGAAAGCCTGCTGGCGGCGACCTGGTCGGTGCTGCGCCAGAAGATCGAAAAGAAACCGTTCCTGGACAACTGCTATCGTTCGCTGGTCCGCCCTGGCGGCAATCCGCTGGCGCGCGAGCACATGCAAGAGGTGCTGGAGGTCGTCGCTGCCAACTGGCGTGGTATCGGAATCATCCCCGCATCGGGGTTTGGCCTGCGTGAGCAGTACGCCGCTCTGGATGCACGTCTGCAGTTTCCCGATTACAACAGGGAGGGGCGCCGCCGCATGGGCGAGATGCCGCCCGGCTGCGATTGCGCCAGCGTGGTGTTGGGACGGATCTATCCCGATCAGTGTCGCCTGTTCGGCAAGGGCTGTAACCCACGCAATCCGGTCGGTCCGTGCATGGTCTCGGACGAAGGGGTCTGTCGTATCTGGTGGAGCGGCCAGGAGGCCTGAGGGCAGACCACCCGCCCCAACCGGGTCAGATAACGTTACCCTGGGCCTGAGAGCAGACCTTGTTGTGGGCGATCGCCCGGCGGGGTAGCATGCCGAACCGGCTGTCAGGAACGGCCTTGGTCCTCGATAATCGCGGCCCCTACCAAGGAGCACCTCATGTCTTCAAAAGTCCTTCCTGCGCTACCTCTCTACGCAGGTATCCTGATGCTCATGGGCTGCAGCGGCCCGCAGGAGGATCCGCGCGTCACCTTTTGTCGTGGCATGGCGGCCGATCTGGCGGGGGGCGATGTCTCTGCATGGCGGCATGCGGACAACCGCATCGTCGAACCCGAGCACGCGGTGGTGAAGGTGCAGTCGGGCGGCGAGACGGTCAGCTGCTGGTACGAGTACAGCGCGGTCGAGCCCGGCGCCATGGAGCAGGCCAATCCCCTGCTGGCCTACGCGACCCTGCCCTACCAGGTGCGGGTAAAGGGTAGGATGATCAAGGGCCAGGCCCTGTCCCGGGCGGTGAGACAGCAACAGGTCGAACTGGGGCAGGCCGTGGTGGAGCAGGCCAGGCAGGGTTTGAACAAGGCCGTGGAGACGGCCCGGGACGTGGTCGACAAGGTCAACGCGCGTTAGCGGCGTTTGGTTCGTGAAGGGGGGTGTGTGCTTTCCATTCCGACAGTATGCTGGTGTAACGCAACCAGCTGGCGAGGTCGTTGCGCTCGATCCAGGGCGCAATGGTGATCACACCCTCCAGCAGATCGTGACCGTCCCAGTGGGGCGACAGCAGATCCTGTAGCCGTTGCGATGTGGTCGGATGGAGATCCACGAAGCTGATGACACAGGTGTTGCCGTTTCGACGTATGACATGCCCCTTGAGTGTCAGGGGCGATGCCTCGGAAGCGTTCATATTGATCCGCAGTTCATCCCCCGGTTGCACGCAGGCGGCGCCCGAGACCAGCATACCGCCGGCACTGATGTTCCGGGTGCGGCAAAAGACCTTCTCTTGTTTTTCCTTGCAATGGAGTTCGATAGGGTACTGGTGAGAAATTCGGATGTGATTGCGCATGGGATACTCCGAGGCGGGGGAAAGCTGCCTCCGCGGCATTATGTTGGAGAAGGGGGGGCGGGTGTTATAGGGGTGAACCCCTAGTCAACAGGGGGATATGCCTTTTTACCCGCCGTTGTGAAGCTGTTCCGCCCGTTCGACCAGCCGTGCAATCAGGGCCCGGGTCTGTCCGGCCTCTTTTTCGACGATGGCCGCTTCCAGTTGCTGCAGGGTGGCGTGCAGGGCCGGCACCCCGCAGGCGGCCGAGGCACCCAACAATTTGTGTACCCGATTCCACAACGGATCCCAGGCCAGTCGTTCCCCCAGCTGCCTGATTTCACCGATTTCCTCATCCAGGCTGGAGGTCAGCATCTCGAACAGCCTGTTTGCGATCTCCGCATTGCCGGCAGCCGTCTTCAGTGCAGCCTCCTGATCACGTATCGGCAGTTTGTCCGGATCGACCGCGCCTGCGGATGAGGGGGCGGGTTTGGTATGGGTTTCGGTCGGGTGCTCGATCTGCGGCAGGGTCGGCAGGCCGCTGATGACATCGAGCAGTTTCTGTTCATCGATGGGCTTCAACAACACCTCGCTCATGCCAGCGTGGAACAGCTGCTGCTGGTTTTCCGCCATCACATCGGCGGTAACGGCTATGATCGGCGTGTTGGTGTTGGGCCCAGTACCAGCGCGAATCCGCCGCGCCGCCTCCACGCCATTCATCACCGGCATATGCACGTCCATGAGGATCAGGTCGTAACCCTGCCTCTCGGCCAGGGACAGTGCCTCGGCCCCCGGTGGCGGCCGTGGTGACCGTGGCTCCCTGCTGTTCCAGGATGGCCTGGGCCAGTTCCAGGTTGATCGGGTTGTCGTCGGCAACCAGGATACGCAGGCCGTCCAGTCGTTGCCCGCCCTCCGTTTTCGCGGCGTGTCCTCTGGTAGGGACCGTTGCCGGCGCCGACTCACTTTCCAGCCGGCGTAATGGCAGGCTGAAGCGGAAGGTGGAGCCCTCCCCTGGCGCGCTGTCGAAATCGATTCGTCCCTGCATGCCCTCGACCAGTTTCCTGCTGATGCTGAGTCCCAGGCCGGTTCCGCCGTATTCCCGGTCCGTGGCTCCATCCGCCTGGGTGAATGGTTGGAACAGCCGCTCGGTGGCTTCCGGTGAAATGCCGATGCCGGTGTCCTGGACGCTGAAGGTGATCAACTCGTCTTCATCGGTTCCGTCAATCATCACGCGCAGGGTGATCTGCCCCCGGGGGGTGAATTTGATGGCGTTGCTCAGCAGGTTGATCAATACCTGGCGTACGCGCAGGCTGTCGCCCTCGATGAGATCGGGTACATCGTCATAAACCAGCTGGCACAGTTCGAGGCCTTTTTCGCTGGCCTGCTGGTCGAACAGCATGGTTACGCCGCTGATCAGTTTGCGTACCCGGAATGGCTCGATATGGAAGGAGATCCGTCCGGATTCCAGCTTGGAAAAGTCGAGGACGTCATTGATGATCGCCAGCAGGTTGTCGGCGGAATCCTGAATGGCCTTGAGTTGCTGCATCTGCGCCGAACCCAGCGGCGACCGTCCAAGCAGGCGGGAGAAACCGATGATGCCGTTCATCGGGGTGCGGATCTCGTGACTGATGAGCGCCAGGAAATCCGATTTGGCGCGGCTCGCCTTCAGGGCTCGTTTGCGCGCCAGGTCCAGTTCGATATTCCGCACCTCCAGTGCGTCCATGGTGGTCTGCAGGTCCGATACCGCCTGGTCGACCTCGGCGGTCAGCTCGTCCTGGGTCAGGGCGATCCGTTCGGCCATCTGGTTGAAGCCTTCCTCGAGGATGCCGATCTCGTCCCTGGAATGGCGTTCCACCCGGGCGCTGAGGTCGCCCTGCCGGAGTCGGTCCACGGCACTGGAAAGGGCGAGTATCGGGCGGATTACGCGCTGGCTCATGAGCAGCGCCAGCAGCGCGGTGACCACGATACCGCCAAGGATCAGCAGCAGTGCGGTGGAGAGCACATCCCGCTGCAGGCGGTTCAGGGAGCGGTCGGCCAGTATCACCTCGACGGATCCGAGTGTTGCTTCCGATGTAAGCGTCCGTCCGCCGCTGACTTCGTCCTCGGCATCGATGGGCTGTGACGACTGGATACCGGCCACCTTGGCGTGGAATCGATAGAGACGGTTGTTGGGTTCCCGGCGGCTGAGTTCGCCAGGCCGGTGTGCGTTGAGCAGATCGGGATTGCTCAACTGCAGCACCTTGTCTCCCGTCGCCGAGCGGATGGTGATGGAGGCAATGTCCGTTTGTTGCAGAAATTTCCGGGCTGTACCCTGCAGGCTGCCGGTGTCGCCACTGAACAGCCCGTATACCGAGCTGGCTGCCAGCTCGTTTGCAATGGCCTGCCCCCGGCTTTGCAGCGCCTGCCGGACATCATCGAGACGCGCATCGATGAGAAAGCCGCCCACCAGCAGGCTCATGACCACCGCTGGCAACAGCCCCAGCAGCAGTGCCTTGATCCGCAGGCTGGAGAAATTCAGCTGTTTCACAATGCCTCCCGCCAGTGCTCGATCTCTTTGTTGGTGGGCAGGCGGATATGCAGGGAGGCAGCGACCTGTCGGTTGACGCCGGCCTCAAGGTGTGACGGGTAGCCCTTGCGCGGCTTGCCCTTATGCAGCAGTTCGACTGCCCGTTCGGCAACCTCGGTTCCGATGGCGTCAGGCGAGGAATAGATGCCGCCTATGGCGCCGGCCTTGATCAGCCCCGCAGAGAAACCGACGACAGGGATACCGTCGCGGTAGCTGGTCAGAAGGATGGTCGGCAGGGTTTTGCGATTGTAGATCGAACGGTCGGGAAGGGCGAGCAGGACATCGATGCTGTTAGTCCAAAGCAGTAATCTCCCCTTTTGATTTCGGGAGGGGTGGTGACAGAGGAGACCATTGCGATGACACAGAAGACGGTGGACCGGCTGGGGGTGGTTCAGCGGGTTGTCGACC
>JAKRWE010000072.1 GCA_024712425.1 Chromatiales bacterium | reverse complement strand
GATCGCCTGGGTGTTCCCCGGCTCTGGTAACCTCAACTTCTCGAACCGCCCGGTGCGGACCCGCATGCCGGGTGGTGTGGGAGGGGTTCGGCCAGCTATGCTGGTCGCCCCTATCCCGATTATCTACGTTTTATCGGTGATAATAAGGTCCATGCACAGCAGACCCTCCATTTCTCGTCGTATAGCTTATCTCGCAGGCTTTGGCCTTCCGGCGCTCCTGCTGTTGTTGCTTACGCTCAACCTGTTGACCTATTCGCGCCTCTCCTACGAGCAACCCGTCGCTGAAATCCGTATCAGTCAGATAGACAAGGATCGTTTCCTGGCACTCTTGACCTACGGGAAGGAGGAAAAGCGCCTGGTTCTCAACGGGGATCAATGGCAGCTCGATGCCCGTATCATCAAATGGAAACCGTGGGCGAACATGCTGGGGCTGGATACACGCTATCGCCTGGAGCGCCTGAGCGGTCGGTTCGACGATCCCGAGAAGGCGCGCACCCGGCAGCCGCGGGTCTATCAGCTGGCCATGGTGTCATTGCTGGATATATGGGAACTGGCGCAAAGGCACTCGGCCTGGATGCCGGCCGTTGACGCGGCCTATGGTTCCTCTGTGTACCTGCCACTGGGAGATGAGCTGGCCTATCGCATCAGCATGTCACAGAGTGGCATGGTGGCCCGTCCGATCGGATCCAGCATGGAGTAGTCGTTATGCCCGTGGAATATACCCTGTCGCTCAATGATCCCCATGCGCACGAGTTCGAACTCAGTCTGCGCGTGGCCTGCGAGCCGGGTGAGGTGTGCCTGGATCTTCCGGCCTGGATCCCGGGCAGCTATATGATCCGCGACTTTGCACGCAATATACGGGACCTTGTCGCAGTCTCCAACGGCCGACTGGTGAAGGTGGTAAAGCAGGACAAACAGACTTGGCAGCTGCAGCATGAGGGCGGGGAGTTGCTCGTGTCATATCGGGTGTACGCCCTGGACGAGTCGGTTCGCTCGGCCTATTTCGACGACACGCGGGCCTATTTCAACGGGACCAGCCTGTTTCTGCGGGTACAGGGCCATGAGGCGCGCGCTCATCGACTGGTAATGCCGCGACCGGCCTTTCCTGCCGGCCAGGGCTGGCGTGTGGCCACCACGCTTCCTGCCCGGTCGATCGACGATGCCAGTTTTGGATCGTATGAGGCGCCATCCTACCAAGTTCTCATCGACTATCCGGTCGAGACCGGTGATTTCCAGACCCTGGAATTTGTACTCGCCGATATCCCTCACAAGATGGTTTTTGTCGATGCAGAAGGTGCGGACCTGGATAGAATCAGGCGTGATCTTATGCCTATTTGTAGTGAACATGTTGCAATGTTCGGCGAGCTGCCGGTTTCCCGGTACCTGTTCCAGACGCTGGCGACACGCGACGGCTATGGTGGATTGGAACACCGTGATTCGACCAGCCTGATCTGCAAGCGCTCGGACCTGCCATGGCCCGGCAGCGGCGAGACAGACAAGGGTTATCGGCAATATCTCGCATTGTGCAGCCACGAATATTTCCACTTGTGGAACGTCAAGCGGATACGCCCCCAGCGGTTCGTCGAGGCCGACCTGTCACGGGAGGTGCACAGCGAGCTGCTTTGGGCCTTTGAAGGGATCACTTCCTATTACGACGAGCTTGCCCTGCCCCGTAGCGGGGCCTTGTCGCAATCCGACTATCTCGACATGTTGGCACCCTCGCTGACCTGTTATTACCGCAATGCCGGTCGCCGGCGACAGTCGGTCGCGGAGTCGAGTTTCGACGCCTGGACCAAGTTCTACAAGCAGGATGAAAGTGCACAGAATGCCATTGTCAGTTATTACAACAAGGGCGCGCTGGTGGCGCTCGGACTGGACCGCTTGATCCGCCTGCTCAGCGAGGACAGGTATTGTCTGGATGACCTGATGCGGCAGTTGTGGCAACGGTACGGGAAAACCGGCAGGGGCATCCCTGAACGCGGAATAGAGAATGAAGTGGAGGCGCTGACCGGCCAACCGCTCAACGAGTTCTTCGAGCGTTATATATACGGGGTAGAGGAACTTCCCCTGGAAGACTGGCTGGGAGCCTTTGGCGTGGGGCTCCGGTTGCGCTCGGCGGGAACACCGCAGGACCAGGGAGGCTATGTCGATCGGCCCAAGACCGTCCACGCCGTGAAACCCTGCCTTGGCGCACAGACAAGTGCGCGGGATGGCCTGGTCCGGGTGGACAGGGTCTTGACCGACAGCGCAGCGGAGCAGGTTGGCCTCACGCCAGGTGATCTGCTGGTCGCGGTCGAGGGCGAACGCTGCACCCAGGACGCGCTGGAACAGCTGCTCGCGCGTTTCCCCGTTGGGCGCACCGTTGAACTGACGATCTTCCGGCGTGATCGCCTGCGCCGAGTGGAGCTGCCGATACAGGCGGCCCCTGCCGACACGGTGGATCTCTACTGGCTGGATCCGTCGCATCTGCCGGAGGACGTGCTGGCACGTCGCGAGCGCTGGTTGAGTTCTTCCGCCCGGTCGGTCCATGACTGATGTGACCGAGGTGTTGAGGGCCCTGTCGGATGGCCGCTTCCATTCCGGTGAGGATCTGGCGGCCTTGTTCGGCTGTAGCCGCAGCGCCGTATGGAAACATGTCCGCCGCCTGAGAGAGCACGTGGCCATCGACGCGGTGACCGGTCGTGGCTACCGCCTTGCGGAGCCACTGGAACTGCTTGATCGTGAAGTGATACTGGATTGCCTGGACGAACGACATCGCGCATGTCTGGGAGACTGTCATGTCATGGATATCGTGTCATCGACCAATGAACTCGCGATGCAGGCCAGTGGCCAGGCGCCGCGGAAACCCCGCATCTGGTTTGCCGAAAGCCAGACCGGCGGGCGGGGGCGCCGCGGACGCAGCTGGCATTCCCCGTATGGCAGGAACCTGTATTTCTCCCTGCTTTATCGCTTCGATGCGCCCATGCACCAGCTCGCGGGACTCAGCATCGCCGCGGGTGTCGAGCTGGCCACCCTGTTGTCGACGCTGGGTTTGCAGGGGCATGGACTGAAGTGGCCAAACGATCTGCTTTGGCAGGGGCGAAAACTGGCTGGTATCCTGGTCGAGGTCAGCGGGGAGAGCGAGGGGTCCGCCCATGCCGTGATCGGCATCGGCCTGAATATCGATCTGGGCGAGATTCCCGCCTGGCTCGATCAGCCGGTGAGCTGCCTGAAAGAGGCCGGCCTCGATGTATCGCGCAACCGGGTTGCCGGCCAGCTCGCGGCAGGCATGCTCGATATGTGCGCGCGATTTGCGGAACAGGGGCTGCAGCCCTTTGTGGATCGCTGGGGTGGCTATGATCTGTACCGGGGAAAGCGTGTCCGGCTCAGTGCCCCCGGCCTGCAGCACGATGGGATCGTCGCGGGCCTGAGTCCCGATGGGGGGGTGGTGTTGACCATCGATGGAAAGAGACGGGTCTTCCATGGGGGGGAATTGAGTCTGCGAACCGGAGAGCGCCATGGCTGACCTGCTGGTGGACCTGGGCAATACCCGGATCAAGCTGGGCTGGCTGGACGACGGGTTGCAGGTGCTGGCGGCCGTCGAGACACCGGCCGATATCCTGGCGCGGGTTCCGGGCATGCCCGAACGGATATGGTTGTCGACGGTTGCGCGGGAGAGGCGCACCGAAGAACTGGTGCGGACGCTTGCCGTGCTGAACGGGGAGCTGGTGCGGGTCACCGTGGACCGCTATCGACACTGCCTGCCGACCCGTTACGATCCGGCCCAGCTTGGCCTGGACCGCTGGCTGGCGGCCCTGGCCGCCCACGAGCGCGCCGGCGGGGCGTGCGTGGTCGTGGACGCTGGAACGGCCACCACGATCGACCTGATCGATGCCGACGGAGCCCACGCGGGAGGATATATACTGCCCGGAGAAGGCCTGATGGTGCGTTCAATAGAGGAGGCCACGGCCATCCGTTTATCCAGGGACAGCTCGGGATGCGGCTCCGCCATACCGATCACCACGGTGGATGCGGTCCGTTGTGGCAGCCTGCAGGCGCAGGCCGCCCTGATCGAACAGGCCCGCCATGCCCTCGGACCGGCCTGCCCGGTGCTCATTGGTGGAGGAAATGCGCACGCCCTCCTTCCGCTGTTGCACGGTGAGAGCCGGCTCGTGGAACAGCTGGTATTGGAAGGGCTCGCCTGTCTGGGGCGTCGGGAGTCCGTGTGCGCTGGCTGATCGGTATTCTCCTTGCGCTGAATGTCGTCCTGTTGCTCTGGCAGGGCGTGGGTGACGACGCGCTGCTGCACAATGCCAAACAGGCCGAACCGGATATCGGACAGCTTCGTCTACTGAGTGAACCCGGCAATGCCGTGACGCCCCCGGCGGAGGTCGCGGGCACGGCCGCGCCGGTGGGCACGGCCCCTAAACTCCCGGGCCCGGCGACTCCGGAGGCGAGTCCCGTGGCCGAACAACAGCCGCAACCCGGAGGTCTGCCGGCGTCGACGGACGGCATGGCAACGGCGATACCACCGATGGCTCCCAAAGAGCCTATTTCGCCGCCGGTAACGGTGGCCCCCGGGGAAGAAGGGTCCTCCGCAGCGGCTGAAGAGGCCATCATTGAGACGACGCTTGCCGAACCAGCGGCTGCCGAGTCGGGTCCGGAGACATCCCCCGCGGAAGCCGCAGAGCCGACCATTGAAGAAGAGGCACTCCCGCCATCACCGCAACAATCGGTGCCAGCGCCAACGCCGTCATCTGTGGTCGAGAATATGCCCGAGCCCGTCCCCGAGGTCTGCTGGCGCCTGGGGCCGTTCCAGGACGAGCTGCAGGCGCAGGCCCTGTTGCCAGAACTTCCCATGGGGGTCGAGAAGCTGGCGATTCAGAAGGTGGCGACACGGGAGCCGAACGGCTACTACGTGTTGATCCCGGCCTTGCCCGATCGTGGGCAGGCGCTCAAGACCGCGAGACTGCTGAAGGACAAGGGGATCGAGGATTCCTGGGTCTTTGTCAGCGGTCCGCTGAAGAATGCCATCTCCCTCGGCATGTTCAGCCGCGAAGCAAACGCGAAAAGACGCCTCGACGAGGTGAATGCCAGGGGATTCGTGGCCCAGCTCCATCCGCGTTATCGGCAGCAGGAGCGCGTGGCCTTGTTGCTCAAGGGGCCGCCCGGGGGGATAGCGGAGCGCAGCCTGAAGCGCCTGAGTGCCAATCAGATGGAAACCGTTCCCTGTCCTTGACCGTTTTACGCGTTTGCCTGCAGGCCCGCCCCGCCCTAAAATGCGTCCTCCCATCGCTGGTGTAGCTCAGCAGGTAGAGCAGCTGATTTGTAATCAGCCGGTCGCGGGTTCGATTCCTGTCACCAGCTCCATATTTATCAGTCGGTTGGAAGAATTGTGAACTGACGGCTTACGGCATGTAGACACGATGTAGGCGGCCTGCGGTGTCGATCGGTCCCGGAATTTCCGTGAGTTGGAGGTTTCGGGCCAGCCGCCAATGGTCGCTTAGGCCATGGACCCCAGGCGCGCGGCGCCCGCACAGTCCTAGCTTTGGTTGTTTGCCCTTTGAGGGTTTTGAGACGACAGCAAGCATGTTTGTATTTCAGAAGCCAGGATGCGCGGACCTGTTAGAGGCTATAACCGCAGCATCTGAAAATGCAAAGTTCGGCGGCGGCGTATTTGCTTTCGCATCTAAGGGAGGAATAGCGTTGCTTCTTGAGGCTGCCCACATTCAACAGATGCTAGAGGCGGGGAAGCCTCTGCACGTGATCGTTGGTGTGGACTCGATTACCAACGCTGAGGCACTGCTATATCTGCAGGACCAAGTCACGTCCTATGGGGGCGCGCTGCGCGCCGAAGTTTTCTTGCATGACCACCCGAATAGCACCTTTCATCCCAAATTTTCGTGGTTTGGATCTCCAGGGCGTTTAACCGTAATTACCGGCTCGGGAAACCTGACAATGCGCGGCCTAGGGCAGGTATCTGACGTGGCTCCTGCTCCCGGAAATTGGGAGGCTTTCTCTGTCCAGGTCTTCCAGGGGGAAGAGGCTGATAAGGCCCAAAAGGAAATTGATGACTGGGTCGCCTTTTATCGAGACTCAGGCATCCTTCGCTCCTTAGGCGACCCGGCCGTGCAGCAGAGGGCGATAGAGAATGGCCGCGTGAGGATGATCAAGCGTACTGTGGTTGCGCATGGAGAAGGGCAGGCGCAGAACGTTCAAGAAGTCCCGGTTCTTGTGGATGGGGATAATTTCACTTCCGAGGAAATCTTAATACGGGAGTTGCCGAAGAATCGGCATGGCCAGGCTGATGTCGGGAGGAGGGCGCTAACGCAGTTCTTTGGCTACGCTGGCACACCGATCGACATCGTGCTCCAAGAGGTGACGCTTGACGGCGAGTTGGGAGACATCGAAGAGCACCGACTATTCGTTAATCAAAGCCGGAACTATCGGCTGGAGTTGGGAGCAATAGCCCCACTGCCATACGATATTGCTGCTGACGACGGGCGGATGATTCTTGTTGCTTCTAAGCTGGATCATCGTTCGTTCCGTTATACCATCGTGCCTGCAACGGATCGGCGTTACCCGCACGTCAGTGCAATTCTCGGAGCCATCCCCTCGCCGGGCGTCCGCAGTCGCCGGATGCGAGAGCGTTTCTTGTCAGCGGAAGAGCTAAAGGCCGCGTGGAGTGGCGCTCCCGACGAATTGTTGCCGATTGTTCTTCCCGTGCCGGAGGCTTGATTTATAGACGCTCTTGCTGCGCTAGGAGAAAACAGGTCAGCGGAAGCATTTCACGATTAGTTCGGCGTGCGCTCTCCGCTTCAGCTTGAGCTCACTGCAGTTGAGCTGATTGTGCCTTGACCCCTCGATCGAATCAACCTCGACTCGATTGTAGTGTGACATAGCAATTTCAATGATCTGTTTGGTGGAGACCACACGAGGGTGGGTGCCATCGCCTAGTTCGTGGGGTGAGTAGGATAGAGCCACGGGCAGATCGTTCTCCCGCGCAGCCGAGAACAGAGCATCAAATGCTGCGGGTGCTGCAGACCGGATACAAAAAGGCGATTGATGTCTCCCCTCGCGATAGACGCCTCTGCTAATGAGTGTCTTCCCGCCTTTGCGCACACGCGACAGGGGCGGATTGTCTCTGAGACACATCGTTTCTAGCACGTGATAAAACCGACTGTAGTGGTCTCGCGTGTATGGAGGATCCGCGTAGATCACTGAGAAAGTCGATGCGTGCTGCTTTATCGCCTCTAGGTAGTCCTGCCGCAAGCAGACCGGGCGACCTGCCGCAGGAGCCAACGATGCGTATTTCGCCAGCCACATCCGAAATGTGTCTAGCGTATCCAGGGAGCGATCACGTTGCACGATCGCTGCTAGATTTGCTTTTATCGTTCCCCCTTTGTTACGTGGCCGAATGGGCTGAGCAAACTGCTTTCCAACCGTATTCACTATCGTGCTCGCGGTGCTTAGCGTTGCAGCAGTCAGTGCGTTGCGGCGGTTTTCGTCGGGCGAGCTGGCTGCGGCTGCTAGCAATGCATCTAGCATTGCTGCCTGTCTATATGAGAAATATATCCCGCCAAAATATCGCACTACAGTAGTGTCTGGCGAATGCAGCAAGCCGGCAGCATCGAGCCTTTGGAGTGTTGTCGTCATGATTGAGTCTAGGCACGTGTCGGCATGAACGGCTTGCGACGTCGTTCGGGCTGCAAGAGGGGGGGCTTCGAGCAGTTCCGCAAGCGCATCTGGATTGCCCTTCGCCGCCATGTCGATACACTCAAGTTCGCATTCGATCAGAGGCGTGAGGCAATGCAGTATCTCGTTGAGGATACGTCCGCATGAGACGGACTCAACAATTTGCCGGATGTCTGATTCATTGAAAGCCGCCGGCGACAGCACCGCTGAGCATAGAATTCGCGAGTATTCCTGCACGTCGACAGTGGTCACCTCGCGAGTCTGCGCCAATGCAGCAGCAATGGCACCTGTTCCGGCAAAGAGGTCACAGAGCCTGCCGCCGCTCGGATCTACCTCGTCTATGGCTCTTGCAATAGCTTGGGCGAAGCTCGTTTTGCAGCCTAGGTAGTAGATTGGGCGGAAGACCTCATTTGCCACGGCGCTTCGCACTCTTGAGGCGATAGAAGTCAAAGCCGCCTCCGCCGTTCCATCCCGTAATTTCAGATACGCCCCCCGGTTCTCCGTCGATTACTTGTTTCAACCGATCAACACAGTGACTCTTAATATGGTCGCCGTTCTCGATCCCAATGTAGGTTCTGCCCATCTTATGGGCTACTGCTGCTGTTGTCCCCGACCCTAAGTAGGGATCCACCACGAGATCTCCCGGATTGGTGCTAATTTGCAGAACTCGGTAAATCAACTGCTCGGGTTTCGGGGTGTCGAATAGGGACTTCTGCTTAAACAATGCGAGGAGGTGCTTTTTTGCACTCGTTGTCGTACCGACATCTTTAGCCCGCCAAAGTGTCTCGGGAGTCAGACCTTCTCTTCTTTCACTCAGGAAACGCTTTATCCGGGGTGCGGAATTTCCATCTTTGCCAAACCAAATATTATTTTGGCGTATTTCTTCCTGCATTTTTGCTTGCGTATACACCCAGCATCGACCTTTGGGTGGGTGGTGAATGCGACCATTTGGCGCCCGCAATGCGTAGTATTGTTGCGGCGTCGCATGTCCATCCTGTACATTTGCGGACACTGACTGCCAGGGGCCGCGAGGGTCTGCATCCGGATTTTTGTATCGTCCTTTCACTTCTTCTGTAAGAGGCAGGGTGTTTCTCGAGGAGCGCCAAGTCACCGCGTCCTTCGCGTAGACAAGCAGATACTCATGATTCCTCGAAAGGGCTTTGCGATTCTCCCTCGTTGTTCGCCGTTCCCATACTACAGTGCCTACAAAATTCTCACGGCCAAATATCTGGTCGGATGCGACTTTGAGGTAGTGAACTTCTGAGTCATCAATCGATATCCACATGCTGCCATCTTGAGCAAGCAGTCTATGGATCTGTTCGATGCGCTGGATCACTGAGGAAAGCCATTCGTCGTGCCCCATGTTGTCGAGGTAGTGCTGATAGCATTCTCCATTGTTATATGGGGGATCCAGGTAGGCACATTTGACGCTAGACGCATAGGACTCCGCTAATGCATTCAAAACCTGGATATTATCTCCATGGACCAACGCATTGCCGCTTCCCGGTTCCCCGTACGACCATTTCGCCACACGTGTTAGCCCTTTAATGGTAACGTCTATTTCGCGGCACCGAACACTAGGCTGCATCGCTTCGGTCGTGTGAGTGTAATTAGCTTTCTCCACTATCATCCACCAATTTGTGGCCGGTAATTAGCCAGTGCAAGTCGACGCATTTTCCTTCCGGGGAAGTGAGCTTGGAAAACAGGTATAGCCGCTCGACATCCACGAACGCATCGCCGCGCTGGACCTTTCGGATTGTTGTTGCATTCGCATATCCGAGTTTGCGAGACACTTCGGATGCATTCATTCCTAGATCGCTCATCGCGGCGACGAAACGTTCGCACATCGCCTTCCGAACGTCAGCATTTTTCTTTCGCCGCGCCATGATGATATTATCATCCATTATTTCGCTGCGATCAATGCTCATGCGCTTGGGTAGGTGGAGCCGTTCGTTCTGTCGTTCTCGAGAGTTGGTTGCTCACGCGTACAGTTGTTGACAGAACTCCAAGGGGGTGCCGGTTCGTTGCCGCCGTGAAAAATTGCGGAGCCAGGAGCGGGCGGCTGAGCAGGGTAGGCATCGGTCTTTGGATTCGATAGTTCCTGTGCCCGCTGGTTGGCTGTTTCCGTGGTACAGGCTGGAGGTGGTACCTTCTTTGCCTTCTCAATCCGCCAAGTGTGCCAGCGGGTCATTTGAAGAGTCTCGCCGATGCGCAGGCCGAAAAGCCGCTCGGTGGCCAGTTCGCCGTAACGATTTTGCGGTAGCTCGCCTGTCTCGCGGTCGATCTCGTGCCAGTAGGCAGCGCGGATGGGCTGGGTCTCACGGGGCGCGGTCGGTCCGCCCATGATCCTGACGAAGCCTGCCCAGTCGCCTTTGTCGGCGCAATTACGGGCGGTTTCGAGTACGCCGTCGCATTCATATTCAATGCGCCGAAGCTCCCGCCAGACTGTGACCGGCGGGCCGCCAAGTTGTTGGAATTGTCGGATGCCCCAGCAGGCGGCCCAGGCATCCACTCGTTCTGCGGCGCTGACCGCATCGTTGCCGTATTGGTCCCCCTCGATACCAAAGCCATCGATGTTCTTGGCAATGTATTTTGCGACATAGCCGATGGCTGAGCCTTTGCTGTTGTCGATGATGACGAAAGTGACGCGGCGTTCTTTGGCGCCTGGCTCGTCTCCATCCTCGGCCAGGCCATAGCGTAGGAAGGTGAGGCGGACACGCCTTCTCGCCCAGGCTGGCGGGAATACAAGGAAGTGCCAGTGGGGGCAGCCGTCGTGGTTGGGCTCGGCGACCCGAAAGCCATACAGCTTGATGCCGTGGCGGGCCAGTTTTGAGCGGATACGTGACCAGACCCGAGACAGACAGGCCTGTGCCTCGCGGGGTGTGGTGCCGTCGAATTTGGGATTTTCTATGGCCTTTCCACTGCCGCCAGCGAGTTTGGCTTTGTGCATTCGGCTGGGGCAGGTGAGGGTGATGAATTCGCCGACGTGCCACAGCTGCTTGGCGACGGCTTCGAATCCTGCTAGCCGCGTCATCAGTTCGTTGCGGCGTATGGCGGGATTGGAGGTGGAGAGGTCGGAAAGCTCGGCCACGGTGTAGCTGTCGCCCTGTTCATTGATAGCGAGCAATTCTTCGAGCATCTGCCGGTTGCGGCGCTTTTGTCCGCGTCGACGGTACAGGGTTTCGTCGGAACTGTAGATGCCGGTGTCCTTGTTGACTAGCATCAGGTCGCGGGCCACTTTCTCGGTTGCGCGTCCGTGGGAGGACCGCACAGCCCGGCGCCACCAGAGTTCATCGGTCATGCGGGCAACGGCGCCCTCGATGGTGACCGGCCCTATAGGGTCCGGGGGCTGCAATCCGTGGTCTCGGACGAATTTCGCGAGAACCCTATAGCGTTCTTCCGCACCCTTTAGGGGCGCTGCGAGACGTGCGCACGCTTTAGCCTTCGCTGCGGCGAAATCGACGAGTTCATCATTGTCGGCGGCCAGGCGGTAGCCGTGCCGGGGGAGGGCATCGGTCAGGTTTCGCAAGAGTGTATTGGCCTCGCGCCGGGGAAACTCGGTATCGGATCGGTAGACCCGCTCGTAACGCCGGGCCAGGTGTGGCCGGAACCGCTGTGGGAATTTGGCGAGCCGTTGTTCCACCCAGGGTGCGTCATGCGGATGGCAACGAGGGAGTGCATACAGACTTCCCATCAGGCGGCCCCCCTGTCACTGGTGGAGCGGCGAACCTGCTGCTCGACATACTGCTCCAGGTCTTGCGGTCGATACCGGACCCCTCGGCTTCCGACTTTGATGAAGGGGATGCGCGCCCCTGCCCAGCGGTCACGTTCCAGAAAGGCCTTGCTGACGCCCAGGTAGGTGGCAGCTTCTTGAGTGGTCAGCAGTCGTTGTTGCATGGCTTTGGTCCTCGCGTGTTTGAATGCGTGGACAAAGCATTGCGCGGCGCTCGCGCCGAAAAAATTCCCGGCAAGGTGAAAAAGGACCTTTCTTCAAAAAAGGAAAAAATAACTCGTTGATGTCATTCAAGATTTTTTCGGCCGGCCGCGCTTTTTTTCCGGCGGTCTCGGATCAACCTCGGTAATCCATTGGCGCAGCGTCTTTGCGTTGTAGTGCTTGCCATTGCCAAAGCGAAGGATGGCGGGATGCTGGGTGAGTGCTGCAATGGTCAGCTTTGAGTCGATCTCCCACAGGGTCAGGGCGATGGCCTGGACCCGCTCCTTGTCGATCTGGCTGGCTCGCAGTGGTCGGGTGTCGTCATTGCGCTGGTCGTCTTCGATTTTGGTGGGCTCGGCGCATTCGTACTCGGTCTTCCAGAATGCCGGAAACGGGAGTCCTTCCTGTTCCAGGAGGGTCCGGAAAGCTGTCTGTGTGGTATAGCGTCGGGTGAGCAGCTCCCGGTCGAACTGGCTGCGGAGAAAGCAGGCCTCGAACTGCGCTACGGCCTCATTGTGTCGCCGGGTTCGCGTCTCGTAATGGTGCCGCCATTCTTCATAGCGTACTTCGTCGGCGTTGATTCCCGGCGGGGCCTCGGCCTCGACTCTTTCTTCCAGTTCCCTTATGGCCTTCTCCCGCGCTTCATACTCGGTTGGCTGGGGGCGTAACGGCTCATTCATCCAGCTGGGTATGTACCATTCGGGATCGACCGTGGTTTGGTCGTTGCCGAAGACGACGCCGCTCTCGTCGCACAAGGCCAGTTCGTGGCGGAAAGCCTTCCTTGTCAGGAAGCGCAGCGCATCCTGTACGGGCGGTGGTATAGGCGATGGATCGGTAGTGGGTGCGATGCCGTGCCAGCGGTGGGCGAGCTCCCAGAGGCTCAGTACATATGGAACGGGAATGGCAGGAGAGTCGGCAGGTGTTTTGGTCATGGTTTCTGTACGGAATCAGCTGAGGGTTTCGTATGTACGGGCTGGCGGAGGCGCTCCACGTCGGTGACGATGTAGCCGTCGGTCACGTCGTAGCCGGAGCGGTGATTGAGCAGGCGCTTTATGGTGGTGCGTGACAGATCCATGGTGTCGAGTACGGTGGCATAGGTGCGGCGCAGGTCGTGCAGGGTGAAGCGGGTCCCGCAGGCCTCAGTGACCTTGGCCATGGCGCGCTTGGGCTCAACCAGGTGGCCCTTGCCATCGCGTCCTGGAAATACGTACTCATTCATCCGCAATGCCCAGCGTTCTTCCAGGATGTTTTGCACCACATCCGACAATGGCAGCACGAAGGTGTGGCGGTTCTTGGGGTCGGGGATGGTCAGGGTACGGTCTTGCAGGTCGACGTGCTCCCAGCGCAGCTCGCGCGCTTCGCTGGAGCGCAGGCCGGTAAACAGCAGCAGGCGGAGCAGATCGGCAATGACGTGGTTGCTGGTTGGGGTCGCCGGGGCTTTCAGGTCCATGACGGCTCGATACCAGGCGGGCAGCTGGTGGACCTTGATGACGCCGCGACGGCGCTCGACGCGATACCAGGCGCGGGTATGCCCCAGCACCTCGACCGGGTTATAGGGGAGGATCGACTGGCCCTTCCCGTCGTCGTAATGGTGTTTGGCGAAATTGAGCACTGACTTGAGGGTACGGAACACGGCATTGGCCTGGGCCTTGGCGCCGGTCTCGCCGATTTCCCGGTGGCGACGGGCGACCATGTGTTTGGTGATCCCGGTGATGGGCTTGTCCATCCAAGCAGCCAGGTGGTTCTCAAGGTGGTAGGTGTAGTCCTTTATGGTGTTGGGCGAGAGCTGCTTGCGGGCGGCCAGGAAGTCGGTAAAGACCTCGCGCAGCGTGATGGCCTTGGCCGCCTGGGCCTGGCGCTCGGCAATGGGATTCACGCCCATGGCAACCTGGCCCAGAAACTTCTGGGCCTCGCGCCGGGCCTGCTCGACAGTGAGCACGCCATACCGGCCGAGCGTCTGGCGCCGTACCCGGCCGTCGATGCGCTTCTCCACGATGAAGGATTTGGTCCCCTTGGCGGTCACGCGCAGGCCGAAGCCGGGAAGCACGCTGTCGCGTAGAAATGCCTGTCCCCGATCGGTGGGGATGGGGGCCTGATCGACCACCCGCTTGGTCAGTTTGACCGGCTGATTTCCGTAACAAGACCATTCGGAAGCGAAACAACACCCCCCCACGCCTCTCGTTGGAACGGCGCACCATGGGGGGTTACTTTTTTGGCCTGTTTACGCACGATTAAAACCTGAGTAAAAAGGTTGGTTATTTGGGGCTCGCTGGGTTATTATTGGCCCATCCAAATAACACGATGCATGAAAGAACAGGAGTGTGAGATGAGTGTTGAACTACCGGAACGCGATGGCGATGGCTATCTGGTGGACATGAACGACTGGGCCCCGGAGATCGGGCGGGCCATGGCGGAGGCCGATGAGGTCGAACTCGATGACGTCAAGTGGGAACAGATCATGAAGGCCCGCCAGTACTTCGAGGACGAGAATGTGGTACCGCCGATTCGCAAGTTCGCCAAGTATATTGGCCAGGATCAGAAAGAGATCTTCAAGA
>JAKRWE010000071.1 GCA_024712425.1 Chromatiales bacterium | reverse complement strand
GCCATGGTTTCCGCAACAAGGAGCGCTTTGCCAATGCCATCTACTTCCGCCTTGGTGGACTCGATCTATACCCGGAGGGTATCTGCCGGTGAATGTTACCCACCTGATTTGGTGAAGAGCCTTATTCTGTATCGCCATTTGACCCCGGCCACCCTTTAAGGGAATATCGTCGGCGTTACGGTGCGGCCCGGTCCGCCACCGTTGCTCCGAAGAATAACGAGGATGGCGGCAGATGGCGCCCGAAGAGGCAGAACCCAAAGCCAGCAGTGACGAGAGCGTAATGCAGGCGCAGTACCTGCGTTCCTTGAGTTCCTTCGAAGGCATCATGCTGGCGCAGATCGAGATGAAGAAGCAGTTGAGCAACCGGCTCAATTGGACCATGCGTGCGGGCCTGATCCTGCTCGGCGTGATTGCCTTTTCCATCCTTATCCTGTTGCTTACCCTCAGTTCCCAGATCAACCGCATCTCCGATGTGGTGGTCAACATCAACGGCCACTTCGACTCGATCACCACCCGCATGGACCGTGTCTCCCAGACCATGGCCAGCATGGAGAAGCGTGTCGCCCTGATGGGCGCGATCGAAAGCAGCACGGCGGGCATGGATGACGAGATGTCCAAGATGCTGACCGAGATGCACAGCATGAAAAAAAGCGTGGCGGGCATCCGTGGGGAGGTATCGGTGGTCAAGGACGAGATGGCCGCTATATCGTCCACCATAAGCGGGATGAATGCCGAGGTCGGCATCATGGGGCGGGAGATGCATCACATGTCCCAGCCTGCGCGTTCACTCAACCGCATATTCCCCTTTCCCTGAGGGCTCGCCGTCATGATGGATATGCCACCTGAGTTGGATCCGCGCCGTCCCATCATCGAGGTCATGGCCCGTATCGGGCGCGAGACCCAGATCACCCTGGACGAACGTGAGCAGCACTTCAAGATCACCGACGCGGTCATTGCCGCGATCTCGATCCTGTTGATCGTCCTGGCGGTGTTCAACGTCTACTATGTGCGGGTGCTCTACCAGGACCTGGACAGTATCGTGGACACCATGGAATCGATGATGAACAAGCTCAAGCGGGTGGACGCCGACATGGTCACGGTGGCCGACCAGGTCGATGCCTTCGACAGGCACATGCAGCACATGACCTCGATCACCGAGCACGTGACTGCGGTCAGTGACCGCCTGCCCGGAATGCGCAAGGACATGGTGGACATGGCACTCAACATGGATCTGATCCACCAGGATATGTCGTTGCTGCGCGGTGCTGTCGGGTCGATCACCCCGAGCATGGTTCAGATGACCCGCACCATCGGCATCATGCGTCATGATGTTCGCGAGATATCCAAGCCCATGGGGGCGATGAACCCGGTACTGCCCTGAACGTTGGCTGCTCAAGAATCCGTCCGGTCTGCCGATATCCTGTAGGTGATTCCTTATCTATCCAGGTGCCCGCTAATGCAGCCGTTTCGTCTGCCTATGTTGCTGTCCTTCCTGTGGCTGATTCCGTGCGTCGCGGTCCATGCCGGCGGTGCGGCCTGTGTGATGGCCAAGTTCCAGGGGAAGACGCTGGATTTCGAGTTGGTGGTCACCAAGGGCCATGTGGTCGAGGCCCAGGAGTAGGCCGAGGCCCTGTTGCGTGAGAAAGGCTATGGCGATTACTTCAAGCACCTCGATATCATTCGTGCGCAGAACCTGACCAATCTTCCCCACGCGTATGCAATCGTTATTCGCAGTGACTTCAAGGACCGACGCGGCAAGGACCGCTCGGTTGTCGGGTGTGGATTCAGTGCCCGTTCCTACGATGATGCCCTGTGGGACGCCCTGCGGGACGCGCAGTCCTATTTCTGGGGCTGGAAGCCGGATCGTGACGGTTACAAGGTGATCCGCAAGTTGCGTTATTGAACGGAGCTTCCTCGCTATGTCTCCGGTTTAATCGCTTGTCCGCGCAATTGAAAATTAGAGTAAGCTAATATTATAATGGACGCTTTAGGCGGCGCCATGTCTGCGCTGTGTTCCTGACTGCAAAGGCGTATCCGTTATTATGTTGAATCCAGTTGCTTTCAATGATGGTGAAGTCGGGCGTGTCGAAGTAAAGAACACGACCTGTTACATGTGTGCCTGCCGTTGCGGTATTCGTGTCACCCTGCGTGATGGCGAGGTGCGCCACATCGAGGGGAATCCGGAACATCCGCTGAACCAGGGCGTGATCTGCGCCAAGGGTGCCTCCGGGATCATGAAGCAGTATTCGCCGGCGCGCCTGACGAAGCCGCTCCTGCGGCGCCCCAATGCACGGCGCGGGGAATCCGATTTCGAGCCCATCTCCTGGGAGCGTGCCTTCGAGATCATGGAGGAGCGCCTGTCGCACCTGCGCGAGACCGATCCGAAGAAATTCGCCATCTTCACCGGGCGTGACCAGATGCAGGCCCTGACCGGGATGTTCGCCAAGCAGTTCGGTACGCCCAACTATGCCGCGCACGGTGGCTTCTGCTCGGTCAACATGGCGGCGGGCATGATCTATACCATCGGCGGTTCCTTCTGGGAATTCGGTGGCCCCGATCTGGACCGCGCCAAGCTGTTCGTGATGATCGGTACCGCCGAGGATCATCACTCCAACCCGATGAAGATCGCGCTGTCCAAGTTCAAGCGGCGCGGTGGCCGGTTTATCTCCATCAACCCGGTGCGCACCGGCTACTCGGCGATCGCCGACGAGTGGGTGCCGATCCGGCCGGGCACCGACGGTGCGCTGTTCCTCGCCATCATCCACGAGTTGATATCCCAGGGCCTCTATGATCGTGAGTTCCTGGTCAACTACACCAATGCGGCGGAGCTGATCGACCTGGACGAGTCTTCGGACGACTACGGCATGTTCATCCGTACCAGCAAGCCGGTAGAGGAGGGTTGTTTCGATCCGCAGAACAAGCTGTGGTGGGACCGCAAGACCAACGGCCCGGTGAACGTGCGCTGCGAGGGCTGCGATCCCTTCCTGCTGGGGGAGTACGAGGTCGACGGAAAGCCGGTCAAGACCGCCTTTCAACTGCTCAAGGAGCGGGTCGACGAGTACACGCCGGAATGGGCAGAAGGCATCACCGGTATCCCTGCAGACACCATACGCCGCCTGGCCCACGAGATGGGCGTGACCGCGCGTGACCAGAAGATCGAACTGCCGATCCAGTGGACCGATGTATGGGGCCGGGAGCACCAGAGCGTCAAGGGTGGTCCGGTGGCCTTCCACGCCATGCGCGGGCTGGCGGCACACTCCAACGGCTTCCAGACCATCCGCGCCATGAGCGTGCTGATGAGTCTGCTCAACACCATCGACACCCCCGGGGGCTTTCGCCACAAGGCGCCGTTCCCGCGCCCGATACCGCCGTGCCCCAAGCCGCCCAACAGTGCCGATGACGTGCAGCCCAACACGCCCCTCAACGGCATGCCCCTGGGCTGGCCGGCCGATCCCAACGACCTGTTCGTGGACGATGACGGCGAGGCGCTGCGTCTGGACAAGGCCTTTTCCTGGGAGTATCCCTTGTCGGTGCACGGCCTGATGCACAACGCGATCACCAATGCCTGGCGCGGCGATCGCTACAAGATCGATACCCTGCTGCTGTTCATGGCGAACATGGCCTGGAACTCGTCGATGAACACCGACAAGGTGCGCGAGATGCTCACCGATACCGACGAGGAGGGCGAGTACAGGATCCCCTTCATCATCGTGTGCGACGCCTTCCAGTCGGAGACCGTGGCCTTCGCCGACCTGGTGCTCCCGGATACCACCTACCTGGAACGTCATGACGCGATGTCCATGCTGGACCGGCCGATCTCCGAGTTCGATGGCCCGGTGGACTCGGTACGCATCCCGGTGTTGCCGCCCAAGGGCGACTGCAAGCCGTTCCAGGATGTATTGGTGGAACTGGGTTCGCGCCTGAAGCTGCCGGCCTTCGTCAACGAGGACGGCAGCCGCAAGTTCCGTGACTACCCGGATTTCATCGTCAATTTCGAGACCTCGCCGGGTTCCGGCATCGGCTTCCTCTCGGGCTGGCGGGGCAAGGGCGGCGAGAAGTTCCTCAAGGGGGAGCCCAACCCGCGCCAGTGGGAGATGTACGCCAAGAACAACTGCGTGTTCCATTACGAACTACCCAAGTCCTACCAGTACATGCGCAACTGGAACAAGGGTTACCTGGAGTGGGCGCGTGCGCACGGCATGACGCGCTATGCGGAGCCGATCAACGTGCACATCTATTCCGAGGTGTTGCAGAAATTCCGTCTCGCCGCACAGGGGCGCCGTCCGGGACGCCAGCCGCCCGAGCGACTGCGCAAGCGCCTGGCGATGTACATGGATCCGCTGCCGTTCTACCACGAGACCCTGGAGTCCAACCTGGTGGATACGCGCGAATTCCCGCTCAATGCCGTGACCCAGCGCCCGATGGCCATGTATCACTCCTGGGACAGCCAGAACGCCTGGCTGCGCCAGATCCATACCTACAACTATCTGTACATGAGCCCGCGCCTGGGCGAGGCCCAGGGCTTCGACGATGGCGACTGGGTGTGGGTGGAATCACCACACGGTAAGGTGCGTTGCATGGCCCGTTTCTCCGAGTCGGTCGAGCCCGGCACGGTGTGGACCTGGAATGCCATCGGCAAGGCCGCCGGCGCCTGGGGTCTGTCGCCCAAGGCCAACGAGTCGCAGAAGGGCTTTCTGCTCAATCATGTGATCAGCGAGGAATTGCCGCCCTGCGAGGCTGGCGAGCACATGTCCAACTCCGATCCGGTTACCGGCCAGGCCGCCTGGTACGACGTGCGGGTGAAGGTCTACAAGGCGGACGAAAATGGTCCCCAGCAGAGCTTCCCGCAGTTCAAGCCGCAACGCAGGGTGCCGGGCCAGGACGGTCGGCGCGGACGCTGGCAGGCCTATTTTGCGGGCATGTTCCGCAGGAAATTCGGGATCGACTAAGCACGATGGGCACAAAGAGCACAAAGTGTTCTTTGTGGTGAATTCAGACTCCCGGCTGGGGCACAAGGGGATATCAGTAAATGACACAACTTGCTTTGGTTATAGACCTCAATGTCTGCGTCGGCTGTCACGCCTGCGTGACCTCGTGCAAGGAATGGAACACCTCCGGGTGGGCCGGGCCGATGGTGGATCAGCGTCCCTACGACGCTGATCCCATGGGAACCTTCTTCAACCGGGTGCAGACCTTCGAGGTGGGGGAGTTTCCCAATACCGAGACGGTCCATTTCCCCAAGAGCTGCCTGCACTGCGAGGAGCCGCCCTGCGTGCCGGTATGCCCGACCGGGGCCTCGTACAAGCGCGAGGACAACGGGGTGGTGCTGGTCGACTATGACAAGTGTATCGGTTGCAAGTACTGCTCCTGGGCCTGTCCCTACGGCGTGCGCGAGCTGGATGGGATGCAGAAAGTGATGAAGAAGTGCACCCTGTGCATCGACCGCATCACCGACGAGAGCAAGCCGGAATCCGAGCGCAAGCCGGCCTGCGTGCTGGCCTGTCCGACCAGCGCACGCCTGTTCGGCGATGTGCACGACCCGGATTCCGAGGTCTCGGTGATGATCCGCGAAGAGGGTGGTTTTCAGCTGATGCCCGAATGGGGAACCCAGCCGTCCAATCACTACCTGCCGCGGCGCAAGACCCGCATCCAGATATTCGAGGACGAACTGGAACGCGTGGACAACCCGCTGGACAAGGAGCACCCGCTGCCAGCGGCCACCGGCGACACCCTGGACGATGTGACGTTTTGATTATTGATTAACCACAAAGGGCACGAAGAGCACAAAGAAAAACTGTTTCATACGCGTCACAAGGGATTATATGGCGCGGTGCGTTTCACTTGTTGCACCCTGCCAGGAAAGCGGCAATCGAAATCTTTGTGTTCTTCGTGCTCTTTGTGGTTTTAAAAGAATCTTTGAAGGAATAGAAAAATGCACCCGGCTTTTTCCGTGATTTTTCTGACAACCCTGATCGGTGCGGCGCAGGGTATGTTCATGGCCCTGGTCACGGGTCAGGTCTATTCCATGGCCAACCTGCTGGAGCCGCAGGATAATGTCACGTTCTATTTTGCCGGCAGCATGATCACGCTGGTCCTGCTGGGCGGCGGTCTGGCGGCGGCAGTCTTTCACCTGGGCAAGCCGAGCTACTTCCTGACCCGCGCCTGGCGTGGCGTAACCCAGTGGTGGACCTCCTGGCTGTCGCGGGAGCTGATCGCCCTGCCGGCCTTCATGTTGCTGGTGGCCCTGTACGGGGTGGTGCATTACATGGGATGGACCTCGCCCCTGTTCGTGATCAAGGGCGTGATTCCGGTGGATATCAGCCTGATCATCGGCACGCTGGGGGTATTGATGGCGATCGTGCTGTATGTGTGTACCGCGATGATCTATGTCAGTCTGCGCTTTCTGCAGGAATGGCACAGTTCGCTGACGGTGGCCAATTTCATCCTGTTCGGCCTGGCCTCCGGCTTTACCCTGACCGCGGCCTTCTCTGCCTGGAGCGGCGTCGACCTGGTCGGATTCTATGGTACCTGGGCGGTGGTGTTCACCATGCTGGCGGCGATCACCCGCGGGTTCTCCATGCTGCGCAACCGGCGTATCAAGCACAAATCCACCATGCGCTCCGCGCTGGGCATCCGGCACACGAAGATTACCCAGCGTTCCATGGGCTTCATGGGTGGTTCGTTCAATACGCGCGAATATTTTCATGGCAAATCGAACGCAACGCTGGAATCGGTGCGTCTGTTCTTCATGGCCTGCGTGTTTGCTCTGCCGGTGGCCTTGCTCGCGGCAAGCAATGCCATGGAATCCGAGTACCTGCCGATCCTGGCCTTCCTGTTGCAGTACATCGGGTTGCTGGCGGAGCGCTGGTATTTCTTCGCCGAGGCGAAGCACCCGCAGAATCTCTATTATCAGACCGTGGGTTGATACATCGGGTCTGGATGGTAATGTAGGAGTGCGGCTTGCCCGCGAAGAATTCGCCACCAAGGTGGCTCCTGCGCACGGTTCTTGATCCATTCGCTTATTCTGATGAAGCCACCCGAACTCCTGTCACCTGCCGGGACCTTGCGCAACATGCGCTACGCCTATGCCTACGGAGCGGATGCCGTGTATGCGGGTATGCCGCGTTACAGCCTGCGCGTGCGCAACAACGACTTCCTCGAGGAGAATCTGCGTCTTGGCATTGCCGAGGCGCACGCCCAGGGGAAGCAGTTCTTTGTGGCCACCAACGTGATGCCGCACGGGGCCAAGCTCAAGACCTTTATCGATGATATCGAGCCGGTGATCGAGATGGGGCCGGATGCCCTGATCATGGCGGATCCCGGCCTGATCATGCTGGTGCGTGAGCGCTGGCCGGATATGCCGGTTCATCTCTCGGTGCAGGCCAATACGGTCAATGCCGCGGGCGTCAGATTCTGGCAGTCGGTGGGACTGTCGCGGGTGATCCTGTCGCGTGAGCTGTCGCTGGACGAGGTGGCCGAGATTCGTGATGCCTGCCCGGACATGGAGATCGAGGTGTTCGTGCACGGGGCGCTGTGTATCGCCTATTCCGGGCGCTGCCTGTTGTCGGGCTATTTCAACCACCGCGACGCCAACCAGGGGGCCTGCACCAACGCCTGTCGCTGGGACTATCGCATCGCCCGCGAGGACCTGGATGCAGCCAACCAGGCGCTGGCCGAGGTGCCGGTATCCGAAATAAAGCGCCACCCCGCGGCCGATGAGGTCTATTACCTGGAGGAGCACAACCGTCCCGGTGAGTTCATGCCGGTGTTCGAGGACGAGCATGGCACCTACATCATGAGCTCGCGTGATCTGCGTGCAGTGGAGCACGTACAGCGGCTGGTGCAGATCGGTGTGGACTGTCTCAAGATCGAGGGCCGCACCAAGTCCCATTACTACACCGCGCGCACCACCCAGGTCTACCGTCGTGCCATAGACGACGCGGTGGCCGGTCGCGCCTTCGACGCCGGCCTGCTGGAAGAGCTGGAGAGCCTGGCCAACCGGGGCTATACCGATGGCTTTTTCCAGCGCCACGAGAGCGACGAGATGCAGCAATACCGCATCGGCGCCTCGCAGGCGGACAGGTCCCAGTTCGTGGCCGAGGTGGGGGCCTATGACGCCACGAGCGGGCTGACCGAGCTGGCGGTGAAGAACAAGTTCGGGATCGGCGACGAGATGGAGCTGATCACCCCGGCGGGCAACATCCGTTTTCGCCTGCGGGAACTGTTCGCTCAGCAGGGACAGGCGCTCGAAGAGGCGCCGGGTGGCGGCTGGGTGGTGCGCGCGCCCCTGCCGGTTGAGGCCGCTGAGATGGGGTTGCTGGCGCGGTTTCTCCGGTAATTTCCCGGAATCCGGGAATCTGGCACCTTACCCCGGATTACGCTTCGCTCCATCCGGGCTACGATCGCCGAGTGTTTGCACCATAACTGTGTAGCCTGGATGCAGGCCAAAGGCCGGAATCCGGGGAAGTGTCAGTTCGTACTTTGTCCGAGCATACGCCCAAAGGCCCTGGCCACACGCTCGGACCGGTCATCCGCGCGCAATACCTCCAGTACGGGACGCTGCAGCCCGGGCATGCGCAGCAGGTCGCCCACGCACTGGTCGAAGACCGCCTGTTCCACCGCGTCCGAGGCCAGTCTTTCCAGGTAGGCGCGCTACTGCCGGCCGGGCCAGTGATTCCCAGGCCCGGCCATCGATGGCGGCCAGTATCTCCGGGTCGGCTGAGCGGGGATCCGCCAGCAGCCGGGTGATCGCATGCGCCACCTGTTCCAAGGAGGCCTGCGACTGGCCACGCAGCAGTGCGGCGAGCAGCGCCGGGCTGCTTTGCCCGTTGCTGACGGCCTGTTCCAGGCGACGCTTCAGCGCTTCGGCCAGCGACGGGGCCGGGACATGGTTCTCCAGGCATTGGCACAGTGCGATCAGCGGTTCGTCGGGCAGGTGTGGAATGGCATCGGTCAGGATGGCCGCATTGTTGTCCTGGTCCTGGCGCGCGGCGATATCGGCCAGTCCCTGGTAACCCACGAAGCTCCATTGCCCCCAGCCCGGGGCTCCACCCAGGTAGTTGCGGGCGTGCCGGTAATACTGGGAGACGCCCCGCCCCAGATCGCGATGCACCTGTGCGTGCAGGTTGGCCATCTTGTCCTCGCGCGGGGCAAAGGCGTAGGGATTGTCACGCATCGCCTGGCCGAGGTCTGTTTCGGCCTTCGGATCGGAAGCGATCTCCACGAACCGGTGGATGAGGTAGTCGCGCGTGGCAAGCACCAGCCGGGCCTGCTCGTCGAGATCGAAGCGCAGGAACCAGATAAGGGGTTCGCTGTCGCTGTCGGGGTACGCCTGAACCAGGGCAAACCAGGCCTTTTGCTGCATCGGCCAGGGGTAGGGCTCCTCGCCGAGTTCGAAGGCACGGAACAGCTCGGTCGTGATGGGGCTGACCCGGCGCCCCATGTCGTAGACGTGGAGCCTGGCGCCGGTACGCTCCAGGAAACCACCAAGGGTCAGAGGCGCGTTTGCATCCGTGTCCATCCGGCTACTCCACCCAGTCGATCAGGTGGTTTTCCAGGCTGTCGGCCTCGTCCTCGCACAGGGTGCGATCGCATACCCGCTGCCCGGAGGAGACCAACGTCCCGGGATCGCCGCTGACCAGGGGGTGCCATTCCGGCAGTTCCTTTCCCTCGGCGAGCAGCCGGTAGGCGCAGGACTTCGGAAGCCAGTAGGGATCCTCCAGCTCTTTCAGGGTGATGGTCACACAGTCGGGAACCCGCACCGAACGGTTGGGGTAGTCGGTGCATTGGCCGGTGCCGGTGTCCAGCAGCCTGCAATGGACATTGGTGAAGTAGATCTCGCCGGTGTCGGCGTCCTCGAGACGATACAGGCAGCAACGGGCACACCCGTCACACAGGGATTCCCACTCCTCGCGGGACATCTCGGCCAGGGATTTTTGCTTCCAGAAGGGGCTGTTTTGCGGGCTCATGCGCCGGCATTGTACGCCATCGCGAAAGCACAGTATCCGACTGTATTAGCGGTTAATTATGCACAGCGCTGCGGTGGCTGATGAAGAAATAGCTATTTGCTGATTTAGATGGAAGTACAGGATTAGGAAGTAGTCGTAACATATTGTATAATAAGTAACAACATCGACTGTATATTTTTTTTACAATTTGATGACAGTGTCGTAATCATGGGGCCTGGGCGCTGACTTCTACAACTTGTGCACAGAGTTATCCACAGTCCATGTGGAAAAAATCGGGGCTTGCATCAGGGTGTAAAAAGTGGTTTGGGCGCTAGTTTTCGGCCATGTTCACAGTACGGAGAAAGGGGCAGAATAGAGGCGTGAGCAAGGAACCCAAGTCTGACGATATGGCATTGATCGAGCGTTTTGCCGATGCCCTGTGGCTGGAGCGGGGCCTGTCTGGCAATACCCTGTCTGCCTATCGGTCGGATCTGCGTCACGTGGCCATCTGGCTGAATGGCCAGGGCCGCGGTCTGGCGAAGGCCTCGCGCGCCGATCTGCAGGCCTACCTGGCCTCACTGGTCGGGCAGCGGGTGCGCCCGAGGACCAGTGCGCGCAGGCTGTCCAGCCTGCGTCAGTTCTATCAATGGATGCTGCGGGAGGGATCGCTGGACAGTGACCCCTCGGCGCTGATCGAGGCGCCCAAGCTGGGGCGGCCGCTGCCCAAGTCGTTGAGCGAATCCGAGGTCGAGGCCCTGCTGGATGCCCCCGATACGGATTCCGCCGAGGGGCAGCGAGACCGCTGCATGTTGGAACTGTTGTATGCGACCGGCCTGCGTGTGAGCGAACTGGTCGGTCTCGGCGCCGATCAGATCAGCCTCTCTCAGGGGCTGGTACGGGTGACGGGGAAGGGGGGCAAGGAACGCCTGGTGCCGATGGGTGACGAGGCGGCCGACTGGATCCGGCGCTTCGCCGTGGAGGGGCGCAGCGAGCTGCTGGGGGCGCGCCAGTGCGATGCCTTCTTCCCGACCCGCCGGGGCGCCGGGATGACGCGCCAGGCGTTCTGGTACCGTATCCGCAAACACGCCCAGGCCGCGGGCATCCATACCGCCTTGTCGCCCCACACCCTGCGCCACGCATTCGCCACGCATTTGTTGAACCATGGCGCCGATCTGCGGGTCGTACAGTTGTTGCTGGGCCACAGTTCCCTCTCGACCACCCAGATCTACACCCATGTGGCGCGGGAGCGGCTCAAGACGCTCTACGACAGGCACCATCCCAGGGCATGACCGGGTTGCCGGTTACATGCCCCTGCCTGTGGTAGCCTTGCGCCTGACTTGAACGATTGAGAGTTATTGAGACGATGAAGAAGTATTCCGCCATGCTGGCGCTTGTCCTGTTGATCTCCCTGCTGGCCGGTACCGGTTCGGCCATGGCCGCCGACCAGGGGGAGGAGCGGGTACGCGCCTCGCTCGGCATGTTGCTGCCCCACTTGAAGATCGACAGCGTCGCGCCGACCCCGATCAAGGGATTGTACGAGGTCACCTTCGGCAGCCATATCATCTATGTGACCGAAGACGGGAAGTACCTGGTCCAGGGAGAGATCACCGATCTGGAGACCCGTGAAGCAATCACGGAAAAGCGCCAGCAGGAGCTGAAGAAGGCGGTGCTGGCGGGCCTGGATGAGAAAGACATGATCATCTACGGTGATAAGGACCTGCCCTATACGGTCACCGTGTTTACCGATATCGACTGCGGCTACTGCCGGCGTCTGCACAGTCAGGTCGACGAGTACAACCGGGAGGGGATCCGTATCCGCTACCTGTCCTACCCGCGTGCCGGCCCCGACAGCAGTTCCGGGAAGGCCGCAATGGCGGTGTGGTGCGCCGATGACCGCAAGGCGGCCCTGACCCTGGCCAAGAAGGGCGGCAAGGTCCCTTACCGCGAATGCGACAACCCGGTGCGGGCCCAGTACCGCCTGGGCGAGGATTTCGGGGTGCGCGGCACGCCGGCGCTGGTGATGGAGGATGGCGAGATGCTGCCGGGTTATGCGCCGCCCAAGCGCCTGCGCGCCTGGTTGGACGAACGAAAGGCCAAAAAGTCCGGCAACTGAACGACTGCCGATGACCGTCAACCGGCTCGAATGCGAGCAGCGGACCCATATCGGCCTGGTCCGGGAGACCAACCAGGACTGCCTGGACTGTGATGCAGCGCAGGGCATCATGGTGTTGGCAGACGGTATGGGCGGGCACCGGGCCGGCGTGACAGCGGCACGCATCGCGGTGGACACGGTCATGGCCACGTTGCTGCCGGTGCGGCAGAACGATGTTGCCGACAAGCTCGAGAGCCAGCTCTGGGTCGGGCAGGCGGCGGAGACCGCCAATCGTGCCGTGTTTTCCGCCATGGGCCGGGATCCGGCCCTGACCGGCATGGCCACGACACTGGTGCTGGCCCTGTTCCGCGGCGACCGGGTGTTCTATGCCCATGTCGGGGTTCACGTCTGTATTGCCTGCGTGATGGTCGCCTGCGCAGCCTGACGCGCGACCACTCATTGGCGCAGCAGCTGCTGGACAAGGGCCTGTTCAGCTCCCGCGAGGAGATCAACGAGGCCGGTATCGGCGACAATATCCTGACCCGGGGCATTGGGCTGGATGCCGACGTGGAGGTGGATGTCGGCGATGAGCGCCTGCATGCCGGGGACCTCTACCTGATGTGCAGCGACGGGCTCTGCGGAAAGGTGCCGGATGCAGACATACAGGATATCCTGCTGCGGCATGTATCGCGCGAGCGCATCGCGGACGAGCTGGTCGAAGCGGCGCTGGCTGCGGGCGGGCGAGATAATATAAGCCTGATCGTCGCACACCCGGAGTTGTAAGGGCGTCCTTGGCGTGGAAAACATTCAACCGCAAAGGCCGCAAAGAGGGTGAAAGCTCTGAGTAGGGTGAGGTTGAGCGCAGCGATACTCACCGTTTCGGGCCGCGTTCGATGGGTTTCGCGAAGCTCAACCTATCCCGTATTTTCCGTGATCAGGGGTGTGATCAAGGCCTCATGAAAGTTAGCGGTTGTCTGCGAGCAACCCTTTCAGTCGATACACCAGGTCCAGTGCCTCGCGCGGACTGAGTTCATCCGGCTCGGCCTCGCGCAACAGGTCCATGGCAGGTTCGGATTCCCGCTCCTGCAGGCGTTGGCGCGCCAGCCCGATGACCGGGCGGGGTACGCCGGCCAGGGCCGCGACCTGCAGCCCGTAGCTTTGGTTGGCTGGCCCTTCCTTGACCGCATGCAGGAACACGATCGAATCCTCGTGCTCGATCGCGTCCAGGTGCACATTGGCGATATCGGGCTGTTCCTCGGGCAGCGTGGTCAGCTCGAGATAGTGGGTGGCGAACAGGGTGAAGGCACGGATTTTGATGTAGCAGTGGCCTGGGGGTGGCTGGGGGATTGTATGGTAAGGAATATATTGCTGCCGGGCACCGGTTTCGTCACTCTTTGTGGTGCTGCAATCTTCACCTGTTCTTAGGGCGTTTTAACGCAGCTATAGCTATAATCGAGGCATGCACAGAAAACCCCTCAAATCGACAAACCGTTTCCTGGCGCCTGGCGAAAAGGCTCGCAGGTTCCGTGTCCGTAGCCTGACCAGTTCCACGGCCATCGAGACGGGCGAATCGATCCGGGGGATCGAGGAAAAGCTCAGTCGATCGCGTGTTGTAAAGACTCGCGTAAAACTTGCCTGACCAATTCGGTCATCGCTCTGGCATCCGTCATGCCTGCCTGGATTGTGGCAAAGTAAGCTTCTTGTTTTTGTCCCAGAAGCAGATCACCAACAATAAGGACTTTACCGCCTGGGGTAAATTCTTCGCCGACGACAACGTGGTCGTCCCCATCGTGGACCACCTGATCCACCATACACGCATCTTCATACCGAAAGGGGAGCAAAATTATTGGCCATTGACGCAAGGAATCGCGATGGTGAGGATCACGGCATGAAGACTTGAGTGGAGTACGGTTTGGAGATGAAAAAAACATACGCTCATAATAACCAGAGCTATTACGAGACGGCGTACAGCACTGGTTATGGTATTCGGTACCCGGAAACACACATCATCAGAACTACAGAACTACAAACAATGTTAGTCCAAAGCAGTAATATCCCCTTTGTCCAATTCTAAAATGTCCCCTTTTGATTTCGGGAGGGGTGGTGACAGAGGAGACCATTGCGATGACACAGAAGACGGTGGACCGGCTGGG
>JAKRWE010000070.1 GCA_024712425.1 Chromatiales bacterium | reverse complement strand
CTTCTTCAAAACCGCCTCTTTACGTTCTTTCGGGTAACCCATGGTTCCTCTCTCTCATCCCCTCGGGATCTCAATTAGAGTCCCTTTCAACAGAATGGACAACTATCCTGACAGAGGGGGAAGGGGGGTCAAAATTATTGGCCATTGACAGTGGTGGAAAGCCGGAGTATACCCGAGCCCGGGCGCCAGTCATGGCGACAGATAAAGTAAGGGGGTATGTATGCGTAGGATTGGTAAAGCAGCGGTTGTGAGTGGAGCCCTGATACTTGTCGGCATAGCAATGGCGGCGGAGAGCGGTGCACCTGTGCTGTCGACCCTGCACCGCCATTTCCTTTCAGGTGAGATCCAGCAGTTGAGTATGGATGAGCGTTTGTTGCGTGTCGCAGACGGCGTTTTTACCTGGGACGCAGCAACCCGCTTTGAAAATAGGGCCGGCCTGCCATTGGGCTCGAGTGCACTGAGGATCGGTGCGCAAGTGCGCCTTTACCTCCGGGCAGGCTCGCCAACGTCGAACATACTGGGCAGGGTGGTGGTGCAGCGATGGATACGAAATACAGACAAAAGGGCCTGACGCTGATCGAGTTACTGGTGGTCGTTGCCGTTATCGCCATTCTTGCGACCATCGCCTATCCCTACTACACGAAACAGGCGCAGAAGGCCCGGCGGGCCGATGCAAAAACAGCGCTGGAGGCGATTGCGCTGGCAGAGGAGCGCTATTACACCGCAAACGGAAATTATGCGACGGCCCTGGACTCACTCACGCTGGAAAGCGACCTGAGTGACGGTGATTCGAACCGTGGCTATTACGCTCTGACGCTGAGTGGCGTGACGGTCAGTGGGGTAACCCAGAGTTTTACTGCGACAGCAGCGCATGGAGGCGCGGGGGCGCAGGGTTCGGATTCCGATTGCACCAGCTTCTCCATCAATCAGTTGGGTGCGCGCACTGCAACTGGCGATGCGGCCAGCAGTTGTTGGTGATTGTGTCAGCGATCCTCAGGGCTGTTTGAGTGCCATTGGCAGGGCAAACACCACTGACTCGCGTTTACCTTCATCTTCCACGACGTTAGCTGCGCCCCAGCTCCTCAGTTGCTGGATGACACTGTCGACCAGCACCTCGGGCGCCGATGCGCCGGCAGTCACGCCGATGACATCCACGCCTTCCAGCCAGTCTTTCCGGATATCCTCGGGTCTGTCCACCAGCCAGGCCGGCTTGCCCTGCTTCTCGGCGATTTCGCGTAAGCGATTGGAATTCGAGCTGTTCGGTGAGCCCACGACCAGTACCAGGTCGCACTGTTGTGCCAGCCGCTTGACTGCATCCTGCCGGTTCTGGGTGGCATAACAGATATCATTTTTCTTTGGCCCCTGTATATTCGGGAAACGCGCCCGTAATGCCGCGATGACCTGTGCGGTATCGTCCATCGACAGCGTGGTCTGGGTGACGAAGGAGAGCTCATCAGGATTGTCGATCTGCAGCTGGGCGACATCGTCCGGTGTTTCAACGAGATGGATGCCGCGCTCGTTGCCGTTGCATCGGTACTGGCCCATGGTGCCTTCCACCTCCGGGTGTCCCCGGTGGCCGATCAGTATGACCTCGTGGCCGGCTTTGCAGTGACGGGCAACCTCCAGGTGTACCTTGGTCACCAGCGGACAGGTGGCGTCGAACACCGTCAGGTCGCGTGAGGCGGCCTCTTCGCGCACGGCCTGCGACACGCCGTGAGCGCTGAAGATGACGGTGCCGCCATCGGGCGCCTCGCTCAGTTCATCCACGAACACGGCACCGCGTTCGCGCAACCCCTCGACCACGAAGCGGTTGTGCACCACCTCGTGTCGCACATGGATGGGTGCGCCGAAGTTCTCCAGTGCACGCTCGACGATCTCGATAGCACGATCGACGCCGGCACAGAATCCGCGCGGGTTGGCAAGAAGGATTTTCATCCGAATATTGTACCTGTAAGCGAAGGACGGGGGCATTATGGAGTGCAGGCTTTGCCCATTCTGCAGTATTGTAGGAGCGGCCTTGGCCGCGAAGGAAACGCGCCAGGAAGCTGGAACCGGGCCCCCGATCTTCGCGAGCAAGCTTGCTCCTACCACGGGTTATTTGGGTAGGCCGACTTCCAGGATCTTCACCCGAAACACCACCTCGTGCCCAGCCAGTGGATGGTTGAAATCCACTACCACCTCGTCCGCATCGATCTCCCGTATCACGCCCATGGTCTCGCCGCTCTCTCCCATGGTAAAGCTCATGATCTGGCTCACCTCCGGTTCCAGTCCGCCGAAATCGGCGCGGGGCAGGTGCTGAACCAGCCCGGGCTCGGGCTGGCCGTAAGCCTGCTCGGGCGTCAGTGTCAGGGTCTGCTCGTCGCCGGCCTTGAGGCCGTATAGGGCCAGCTCCATGGCGGGCTGGAAGGTTTCGTCGCCCATCTCGAAACTCAGCGGTTCCTCGTCGAATGTCGAGATGGCCTCGGTGCCATCGGGGAGGCTGAGCGAAAAGTGCAGGGTCACGGCGGAACCGGGGACGATCTCGGGTAAGCCGGTCATGGCTTCAGGTGCTCGTTGGCGATTTCGCGCAGGGTGGGCACCTCGATACCGAGACGGTCGGCATGTTCGATGGCTCGTTGCAGCCGTGCCGGTGCGCTGCGCCCCATGCATTTGTGTGTCGGATCGCCCTCGAAGGCCTCGAGCATCCCCCGGATCAGTGCATCGTGGTCGAAGGCCTGGCCGGTGAGGCCTTCCTGGATTGCGATCACATCGTTGGCCACGGCGCGCGCCAGCGCCTGGTGTTCCGACCACAGTTCACTCACCGTGCCGTGGGCGCGCAGTCCGGCGATGTTGGTGGTGAGGATGTAGACATTCTTCAGTACCAGTTCGAACTGCATGGTCTGTTCGTCGGCGACCGCGCGTGCGGGCAGGTCCAGCGAGCCGAGCGCATCGATCAGCAGCTGGGTATGCGGGCCGAAGGCGGGAGAAGGGATCAGGGGTTTCGAATCCTGCCCCTTTTTCTTCTCGAACCAAACCGAAATGACGGTGGGGTTCGGCAGATCGGCGTAGTCGTTCGGCACCAGCTCGTTCTGCAGCAGGCCCAGGCGGTCCCGCCAGGTCGTTGGAACTGCGTCCAGTACCGCGTGCAACGCGGTTTCACCCACAGCGACCAGTACCAGCTCGGGCTCGGGCAGTTCCTCTGCCAGCGCCTGCATGTCAGTATCGCGGTTTACCGGGTAGACCGGGTGTCCGAGGCGCAGAAAGCCGCGAGCGAACACGCTGCCCATCTCGCCGATGCCGATGACCACCACGGGTGTCTTGCCCATCATTCGGTTTCCTTCTGCCAGAGGACCTCGCGACCGCCATCGCGCCGCGCCAGTGTGCGCGCCATCACGAACAGCAGGTCGGAGAGCCGGTTGAGGTATCTCAGGGCCACGGAGTTTACCGTCTCGACGCGCGAAAGTCGCAGCAGGGTACGCTCGGCCCTGCGACATACCGCGCGCGCCTGGTGACACTGGGCGGCGGGGAGGTTGCCGCCGGGCAGGACAAAATCCTCCAGCGGGGGCAGCGCGGCATTCAGTTCATCGATCCAGGATTCGAGGCACTCGATGCGCCTGTCGCGCAGCAGCGTCTGACCCGGCATAGCCAGCTCGCCCCCCAGGTCGAACAGCCGGTGTTGCAGGGCGTCGAGGATCCCGCCCAGGGGGTCGTCGGGCAGCAGCAGGGCGCGCACTACGCCAAGCAGGCTGTTGAGTTCGTCCACATCGCCGATGGCGTCGATGCGTGCGTTGTCCTTTGACACCCGCCCGCCACCGGCGAGTCCGGTAGTGCCGTCGTCACCGGTGCGGGTGTAGATGCGGGTCAGGCGGGGCATATCAGCGGGGCCGGTAACGCAGGCCGAGGGTCAGTAGGCGGTCCTGGGCGGGATAACCGCCCGCCAGTTCATAGCGTTCGTTGAACAGATTCTTCACATTGGCCTCGATCTGCCAGTCCCGGTCCAGGTGGTAGCCCGTGGCCAGGTCGACCACCGTGTAGGCGCCGAGTACCCGGTTGTTGAAGCGCGAGTCCCGCCGGTCGGTCTCCGCGGTGAGCGCGGCCTGGCCCCACCAGGGGCCCTGGTCGTAGCCCAGCTTCAGATCCAGCTTGTTTTCAGCACGGCGCGCCAGGCTGTTGTGCTGGTCGAGGTTTTCGGCATCCTGCCAAGTGTAATCCAGGCCGAGCGTCCAGGGGCCGTGATTCAGATCGTAGCCGAGTTCGACGCCACGGATGCGGGCGCGTTCGACCTGTTGGATAACGAAGGTGGTCGGGTCGGATTCGATGAGGTCCCTGACCCGGGTATGGAACAGGTTGAGCGAGGCCGACTGGCCCTTGCCAAGTCCCTGGCGCAGACCGATCTCGAATGAGCGGGACTTTTCCGGTTTGAAATTGGGGTTGCCGCCGAAGCCGTACAGGTCGTTGGCACTGGGCGAGCGGAAGGCCGTGCCCGCGTTTGCGTGCAGGTGGGTCTGTGTGGCCAGCTGATAGCCGGCCCCCAGATTCCAGGTGGCCCGGTTGCCGTAGTGGCTGTGGTGCAGGCCACGCACCCCGGCCTGCAGGGCCAGCCCGCCGGACTGGTACTCGTCCTGCAGGTACAGCGCCCGGGTGTGTGTACTGCGGTCGTAACGGGTGCCGAAGGAGGCCAGGTTGGCGCGCTCCTGCGCCAGTGTGATCCCGCCGATCAGGGTCTGGGTGTCGCTCGGGGTCCAGGTATGCTGCCAGTCGAGGGCCAGGCGGGTGGTGTGGGCGAAGTCGGTAGATTGATTTTCGTCCGAGTTGTCCACCACGCGTCCCAGCTGCAGGCGGCTGGACCAGTTGTCGCCATGGCTCATGTCCAGGGCCAGGTGGGTGATGCTGTTACGCACATCCTGATCCTTGGGGGCGTTGAAGAAGTCCAGGTACTGGACGTTGCCCTGGCTCTGCCAGTGGGCCAGTTCCAGTTGCAGGTCGGGGTCGATGGCGTAATCCATCCGCAGATTGAAGCTGTCGTGGCGGTAACTGCGCGAAAGCCGTGAGGTGCTTTTGGGCGGATAGCCGTCGCTCTGCTGGTGACTGAGAGAGAAGCCCCCGCTGAATGGCCCCCTTCCGCCGGACAGGCCGGTGGCGATCTCCAGTGTGCCCTCGTTGCCGGCGCGGAGGCTGGCATCCAGGTGTGGTGCGCCGGCGTGGCCCTTGCGGGTGAAGATCTGGATCACCCCGCCCATGGCGCTGCTGCCGTACAAGGTGGAGGCCGGACCGCGCACCACCTCGATGCGCTCAATGAGCGCCGGGTCGATGTGCTGCAGGGCGGCCGCGCCAGTGGTGGCCGACTGCGCCGGGACGCCATCGATCAGGATCAGCACCTGGTCACTGGCCGTGCCGCGCATGAACAGCGAAGTGGCCTGCCCCGGACCGCCGTTGCGTCCGATCTGGATGCCGGGCAGGCGGTTGAGGATCTGGGCGACATCGTGTGCGCCGGCGCGTTCGACCTGTTTGCGGGTGACGACGGTCACCGTGCGCACGCTGGATTGCGCCGGCTCGTCGATGCGGCTGGCGGTGACGACGGTCTCCGGCAGCGAGGTGGCAGCCGCGGTGGCGCCGCACCAAAGCAGGCCGGCCAGGGCCAATCTGGACAGTTTGTTATGCATGTTGTTGCTCTCCTGAATGCGCACCCGCACTCATGTCAGGGGCCGGGAAGAGCAACAGACAGGCGGAGTCGGCCGGTGAAAAGAACATCCACCAGGCGAGGCCCGCTGACCGCCCACCGCGACCGGGTTGGTACCACAGCTCGGGCCGGTATCCGGACTGATACGTTGCAGCAGGCGGCTGCAGATAACGGCGCCTTCCCGGAGCGGACTCCAGTGGCCTTTGCCGTTATCATCACGTAATCACCGTTGCGGGGGCAGTGCCGGAATGGTCGAGACGACGCACCGGCTTCCCGTTCAACCCGCCAGCGTCAGGGGGCGTGGGCAGGCACCGCGAGCAGGGCGGGGATAATAAGGATCATGGCCCCGGCGGTCAAGCTGGGGGCTGGAGGGAAGGGCTGGGTAACGTCATCTGAGTCGGGTGGGCGGGTAGTCTGCTCGAAAAAACGCCGTGCATACATCCATGTAGGCTCTACGGCGGCATCCCTGCCGCCGAAGTTTTCCGAGCAGACTACCCGCCTCCCTTTTCAGTAAGTTACGAACTCAGATGACGGGGCTCTGGGGGAAATTGTTGAGGGGGGGAGTTCCTTTCCCCGCTGGTTTTCTTATTGGAGCAGTTCCTGGGTGACGAACAGGTAGCCCAGAACACTGGATAGGACGACGACGAGGATCATCTGCAACACGATGCATGCACCGGGGATGTCGTTGCATACCTTGCCAAAAGTACAACCTATCAGGCTTTTCATAATCGATCTGTCTCCCGATATGCCCCGGTTTGGCGCCGGGGCGATGCGTTTGCCCCCTAGGGGTTTTACCTAAGGGGTTACACGAGTCTGGCACGCGGAAAACCATATGACAATAGCGTCATATTTATTGACCCCAAGGTCAGTTTATCGACTTCTGTGGCAGTCCTGTCATATTATTTTTTATATCATAACATGCTGATTTAACGAAATAATCGGATTGTCAGTGCCTTGCGGCGCACGGCCATCGCGTGACAGAAACAACAGTCCGGCAGGGGGATCTCGGGCTTGCGCCTCCCGCGCCCCTTGCGCACTATTGGGCACCGTGAAAAATGTCGGAAGCCACAGGAGCAGACATGGAAATCGACGGGCCGATCAGGGTGGCCGTGGTGGAGCCCTCGCCGGAAGGCAATTACGAACTGCATATCCGTTTTGCGGACGATTTCCGTGATCTGGAGCTGGCCCAACAGGGGCTGGCATTCCGCGCCTACCTGTCGGAGCTGTACCAAGCGGTGCAGAAACCGGAGCTCGACGAGCGGACCCGCCAGGGCATGCTGCTGGTCCAGCAGGTCTGCGAGCAGCTGGCCGGGCCGGTGGAGCAGGGCGATATCCCGCTCAGCGAGACCCTGGTGGTCGAGATCCAGCGTGCACCGGGTGTGAATCTGACGGATCTGCTGAGCTGAGCGGTGAGTAGTCCTTCTCCCAGGGTGGGCTTCGTCAGCCTGGGCTGCCCCAAGAACCTGGTCGACTCGGAGCGCATCCTGACGCAACTGCGGGCGGAGGGGTACGCTATCTCGCCCAGCTATCAGGATGCCGACCTGGTGGTGGTCAACACCTGCGGCTTCATCGATGCGGCGGTGGAGGAGTCGCTGGATGCGATAGGCGAGGCGATCGATGCCAATGGGCGGGTGGTCGTGACCGGTTGCCTGGGCGGCCGCGAGGCGGATATCCGGGCCGCCCATCCACAGGTGCTGGCAGTGACCGGTGCACATGCCTACCAGGAGGTGATGGAGGCGGTGCATACGCACCTGCCGCCATCGGATGATCCGTTCACCAGCCTGGTGCCGCCGCAAGGCATCAGGCTGACCCCCCGGCACTATGCCTATCTGAAGATCTCCGAAGGCTGTAATCACCGTTGCAGTTTCTGCATCATCCCGAGCCTGCGCGGGGACCTGCTCAGTCGCCCGATCGGCGAGGTGGTCGGCGAGGCGGAGCGCCTGGTCGAATCCGGCGTGCGTGAGCTGCTGGTGGTCTCGCAGGACACCAGCGCCTACGGAGTGGACCTCAAGTACCGCATGGATATCGTCAACGGCCGCCCGGTGGAGACGCGCCTGGAGGCACTGGCGCGCGAGCTTGGCCAACTGCCGGCCTGGACGCGCCTGCACTATGTCTACCCCTATCCCTCGGTCGATCGCCTGATCCCGTTGATGGCCGAGGGCCTGATCCTGCCCTACCTGGACGTGCCGCTGCAGCATGGCAGCGAGCGCATCCTGAAGCTGATGAAGCGGCCGGCGGCCACCGAAAAGGTGCTGGACCGGATTGCCGGCTGGCGAGCGATCTGCCCGGATATCACCCTGCGCTCGACCTTTATTGTCGGTTTCCTCGGTGAGACAGAGGACGACTTCGACGAACTGCTGGGTTTCATCCAGGAGGCGCGGCTGGATCGTGTCGGCTGCTTTGCCTATTCGGCAGTCGACGGCGCAGTGGCAAATGATTTGCCGGACCCGGTCCCGGACGAGGTGAAGCAGGACCGCCTGCAACGCTTCATGGAGATACAGGCCGAGATCAGTCGTGACAGACTGGCCGGTCGGGTGGGGCAGGAGATGACCGTGCTGATCGACGAGGTGCACGAGGACCACATCGTGGCACGTGGTCCCGGTGATGCGCCGGAGGTGGATGGGCTGGTACTCATCGAGGGCGCCTGGGAAGGTGTGACCGCCGGTGATTTCATGGCCGTACAGGTCACCGGCTACGACGAGCACGACCTGTTTGCCGAACCGGTGTGACCTTCTGTAACTGGGCGTCCCACCCCACCCCTCGCGTGCAGGGGTGGGGCACGGGTCAGCCGTTGGCGATCGGTATGCGCCGTACCTTTTCGCGCTCGGTCTTGGGCAGCGTCAGGGTCAGAATCCCTCTCTCGTAGCTGGCTTCCGCCTTGCTGCTGTCCACTTCAGCTGGCAGGGGCATCCGGCGCTCGAATTCACCATAGGCGCACTCGGTGATGCGGTAGCGCCCTTCCTTGCGCGAGTTTTCGACATGCTTGTGGCCACTGACGATCAGGGTGCGATCGATTACCTCGACATCGAAGTCGTCCGCTTCCATGCCCGGGATCTCCAGGCGCACCGTGACCTGCTCGCCGTCTTCATGCACCTCTGCCGCCAGCAGCCCCCATTCGGGGGTGCTGCGCAGCAGGTCGCGGCGCTCGGCGGATTGCTCCTCGTCCTTGTGCACGAAATGCGTGAGCGCATTGGAGGCCTTGCTGACCAGATTGTTCCAGCCGGCCTGGACCTGGGCCCAGGCGCGGTCGATGTTCTGTCGCAGACTGCTCATGCTTACCTCCTCATCCGTTCTTTACGGTGATCTTCTTGGGCTGGTCTTCCTGCTTGACCGCCTTGGGCAGGCTCACCTCGACCACGCCGTCCTTGCTGGAGGCGCTGATCTTGTCGGCATCCACGTTCTCCGGCAGGGAGAAGCGACGCATGAAGGTGCCGAAGGAGCGCTCGATACGGTGGTAGCCCTCCTTGTCTTCCTTCGCCTCGTGCTTGCGTTCGCCGCTGATGGTGAGCACGCCTTTCTCCATGGAGATATCGATATCGTCAGCCGATACACCGGGGATGTCGGCGCGGATCACGAAACGGTCGTCCTCTTCCTTTATGTCCACGGCAGGTGCCCAGTTGCTGCCGACCACGCGGCTGTCGTCGTCGGCAAAGCCGGGCAGCATGCGTGAGAATTCGCGGTTGAACTCGTCCAGCAGGGACCAGGGGTTGCTTGTCTTCATCAGGGTCATGGCATTCCTCCTTGTTACTCGGTTAAAAGCCTTGTCGCAGATGAAGTGGGGGATGATTTTCCGGCTTACAAGGGGGCGGAGAAAAGGCCTGTGTGGCCTGGATCGGTCGTCGATGTGGGCCATTGCGTCCAGCAGGGTCTGCCAGCCGGCCCCGGGCCGGTTGGCCTGTTCGGAGAGGTGGCGCCGCCAGGCCCGTGCGCCGGGGACGCCCTGGAACAGCCCCAGCATATGACGGGTGATGTGATGCAGGCGGCTTCCCCGCGCCAGTTCCTGCTCGACATATGACTGCATCTCCAACACGACAGCCCGGGGGGAGGACGGCCCGGCGCTGTCGCCGAAGATCCGCCGGTCGGCGGCAGCGAGCAGCCAGGGGTCGTGGTAGGCCGCCCGCCCGATCATCGCCCCGTCGACCTGTTCGAGGTGCCGGACCACCTCGTCCAGGCCCAGGATTCCACCGTTGATGATGATCTCTAGTTCGGGAAAGTCCGCCTTCAGGCGATAGATGGTTTCATGGCGCAGCGGCGGCACCTCGCGGTTTTCTTTCGGGCTGAGGCCCTGCAGCCAGGCCTTGCGCGCATGCACGATGAAGGTCCGGCAGCCCGCGTCGGCGACGGTTTCGACGAAACGGCTCAGTTCGTCGTAGCTGTCCCGCTCGTCTATGCCAATACGGTGCTTCACCGTGACCGGTCGCCGGGTCGATTCGCGCATCGCGCTCACGCATTCGGCCACCAGTGCGGGTTCGGCCATCAGGCAGGCGCCGAAGCGCCCGGACTGGACCCGGTCCGACGGGCAACCAACGTTGAGGTTGATCTCATCGTAGTCCCATTCCCCGGCCAGGCGGGTGCATCGCGCAAGCTCGCCGGGTTCGCTGCCACCCAGTTGCAGGGCCAGCGGATGCTCGTCCGGGTGATAGTCGAGGAATCGTTCGGGGTCACGGTGCAGCAGGGCCCCGGTGGTGACCATCTCGGTGTATAGCAGCACATGCCGGCTGAGCTGGCGCAGGAAATAGCGGCAGTGCCGGTCGGTCCAGTCCAGCATGGGGGCGATACTGAGCCGGCGATCCACGACAGGGGGTTTGATGATATCTTGCATTCCCGAATCATAACGAGGAATCGACAGATGACCGACCGTTTCCACGCCTTGGTCCTGACCCGGGACGACGAGGGCAAGACACATGCCGATATCCGTGAGCTGACCGAGGCCGATCTGCCGGACGGTGATGTGCTGGTGGATGTCGAGTACTCCAGCCTCAACTACAAGGACGGGCTGGCGATCACCGGCAAGGGCAAGGTGGTGCGCAGTTTTCCCATGGTGCCGGGTATCGATCTGGCCGGTACCGTGCTGTCCTCGGCGTCTGACGATTACCAGCCGGGAGACAAGGTGGTACTGACCGGCTGGGGGATTGGGGAAAAGCACTGGGGCGGTTTCAGTCGGCGCCAGCGGGTGCGTTCGGAATGGCTGGTCCCCCTGCCGGGTGAGCTCAGCCCCCGCGATGCCATGGCAATCGGTACCGCGGGTTTCACCGCCATGCTGTGCGTGATGACCCTGGAAGAGGCGGGTATCACCCCGGACCGGGGCCAGGTGCTGGTGACCGGCGCCTCCGGCGGCGTGGGCAGTGTGGCTGTGACCCTGCTGGACCGGCTCGGTTACGAGGTGGTGGCGGTCACCGGGCGGCCCGAGGGTGCCGACTGGTTGCGTGAACTGGGTGCGAAGGACGTCCTGAGCCGCGAGGAGATGAGCCAGCCGCCACGTCCCCTGGAAGGACAGCGCTGGGCCGGTGCCGTGGATACCGTGGGGGGCGTGATGCTGGCCCGGGTACTGGCCGAGACGGCCTACGATGGCGCGGTCGCTGCCTGCGGGCTGGCGGGCGGCTTCGAACTGCCGACCACGGTGATGCCTTTCATCCTGCGCAATGTCAGCCTGCGGGGCGTGGATTCGGTGATGTGCCCGGTACAGCGCCGCAAGCGTGCCTGGGAGCGCCTGGCCAGGGATCTGCCGATGAAGGCGCTGGGCGAGATTGCGCACGAGGCCACGCTGGAGCAGGTGCCGGAACTGGCCGGGCAGATCCTTGCCGGTCAGGTGCGCGGAAGGTTGGTGGTCGACCTGAAGCGGTGAGAAGGGGAGACCCTTCCACTTCCTACTTCACACTTCCGATAACCGCCTGTCCCAGGCTGATCCCGCCATCGTTGGCCGGCAGCTGTTCGTGCAGCAGCACCTTCAGCCCCGCCGCCTGCAGCCCGCTGTGCAGCCTCTCCAGCAGGATCCTGTTCTGCATCACGCCGCCGGACAGGGCTGCGGTCCGGACCTGGTTCTGATCGGATAGCCGCAGAACCAGGGTCAGGATGGCGTCGGCCAGACCATGGTGGAAGGCGCGGGCGATGTCGGCAGCCGGTCTGCCGGTTTGCAGGTCCGCCAGCAGCATCGGCCAGAGTGCAGCGGTGCCGATGACTGGCAGTTCACTCCGGGTGTCGATGTCCAGGGCATAGGGCTGGGTAGCGTCCGAGCCACGCAACGCGAGCTGCTCCAGCGCCATGGCGGCCTGGCCTTCCTGGTGGATCCGCGCCATATGCAGGCCGAGTGCGGCAGCCACCGCGTCGAAAAGGCGTCCGGCCGAGCTGCTCATAGGACTGTTGAAGCCCTTTGCGAGCATGTGGCTCAACATATCCAGTGGCTGCTGTGCGAGGAAGGTAATGGCTGGCAGCCCGGCGTGTCGCTCCAGGGCATCTTCCAGCAGCCCGTGATGGACCAGTTGTGCATACAGGTTGCGCCACGGTTCCAGTGCGGCGCGATCGCCGCCGGGCAGCGGCACGGCGTCGAGGTGCCCGATACGGCGGCTGTTGCGGAAGTCGGCCAGCAGGATCTCGCCTCCCCGCAGGCTGCCATCCTCGCTCAGCCCAAGACCGTCCAGTGCCACGCCGATAATCGGGGGGGTGATCGACCGGCAGACCGTTCTCTGCCATTACCGCGGCGATATGGGCATGGTGGTGCTGGATCTTTCGCAGCGGCACCTGCAGTTCTTCCGCAAGGCGGATGCCGACCTGGCTGCTGCGGTAGCCGGGGTGCAGGTGCGTAGCCACGGGCCCGGCGCAGGGGGCGCGGTTGGCCTGCCATCACACGCAGGACCGAATCGTCGACACGGTTGACGATCTCGCGGTCGTGCAGCAGCACCTGGTCCGCCAGCCCCGCCAGGCGTTCGCCCGCATCGGCATTGTCGATGCACTGGGGCTCGTCGCTGAGGTTGCCGCTGGTCATCACCAGCGGGCTGTCCCACGGGGCCAGCAGCAGGTGGTGCAGGGGCGAGTAGGGCAGCATGAAGCCCAGCTCCCCGCTGTCCGGCGCGATCGCATCGGGCAGTCGGTATTTCCCATCGGCGGGGAGCAGTACGATGGGGGCGGCCGGGGAGCGCAGCGCCTGCCCGGACAGCGCATCCACGGTGCAGTAATCGCGGATGACATCGAGGTCGCGGGCCATCAGGGCAAAGGGCTTGGCATAGCGCCGCTTGCGCTGCCGCAGGCGTCGCACGGCTTTGCTGTTCCCGGCATCGCAGGCCAGGTGGAATCCACCGATCCCCTTCAGCGCGAGGATCCCGCCGTCCCGCAGACAGGCCTGTGCGGCCTGCAGTGGCTCGACATCCGGTCTGTTATCGATCCAGATCCGTGGGCCACACGCGGGGCAGGCGTTGGGCTGGGCGTGATAACGGCGGTCGGTCGGGTCGGTGTACTCGGCGGCACAGCGCTCACATAGGGGGAAGACCGCCATGCTGGTGTTGGCGCGGTCGTAGGGGATGGCGCGGATGATGCTCAGGCGTGGTCCGCAGTGGGCGCAGTTGGTGAAGGGGTAGCGGTAACGCCTGTCGTTTGCGTCGAAGATCTCCTCGCGGCAGGCGGGACAGGTGGCCGCATCCGGTACGATGCCGGTCAGTGGCGTGGTGGCGGCACTGGCGACGATGTCGAAGTCGCCTGCCCCGAAGGGGGCTATCGGGTATCGCTCGATGGAGTCAATGACCGCCAGGGGCGGCAGCCGTTCACGCAGTGCCCGGATGAAATCATCGACCTGCGTCTCGTCTGCATTGCTGAATCGGACCAGCACGCCTTCGCCGTCGTTGCGCACATCGCCGGTCAGGCCGAGCTGCCAGGCCACGTGCCACACCGTGGGCCGGAAGCCGACCCCTTGCACCAGGCCACGGATGCGCAGGGCGGTGGCGGCTTCAGCAGATCCTGGGGAGCGGGTCATCCTGCAGTTCCTCCAGGATACGTCGGCCGCCGGGCAATGCGCGCCAGCGCGCCAGGACCTCGTCGGCGCTGTCAGGCGATACCACGGCGACAACGCGCCCTTCGCAGGCCAGGAACAGGGGATCGTAGCCGAGCATTTCGCACACCGATTGCACCGGGTCGTGTACTGGGATGTCCGGTCCCTGCAGGACGATGCGCCTGCTACAGGCATGGGCAATCTCGTGGCACACTGTGGCGAGCCCGCCGCGGGTGGGGTCGCGCATGAAATGGACACCGGGCAGCGCGCGGATGGCGCGGGTCAGTGGCAGCACGCTGGCTGCATCGGAGTGCAGGTCGCCGCGCAGCCCGAACGCTTCGTGCGCCAGCATCACGCACACGCCATGGTCGCCGACCGGCCCGCTGGCCAGTATCCGGTCGCCCGCGCGGATCCTGCTCATGCCCAGGTCGACGCCGTCCGGCCGGATGCCGATACCGGCTGTCGCGAAATAGACGCCGCTGCCTTCGCCGTGTGGCAGCACCTTGGTATCGCCGGCCACCACCTGCACCCCTGATGCCTGCGCGGCAATGCCGATGGAGGCCACCAGGCGCTCTAACCCGAATATTTCATCCGCTTCTCGCTTTTCCGGGCGGTCAGTGGATGGAAGATGTGGTGCCTCGAACGGGACGTGGAAAGGCTCGTGAAGGGCTATTTTCTAGGCTGCAGGCACA
>JAKRWE010000006.1 GCA_024712425.1 Chromatiales bacterium | reverse complement strand
TCAAAGCTTTCTTGGGTACATTTTGTCACGGGCAAAACCTTGTTCGGATCCAGTATAACCAACTGAATTTGAACGAACTACACGGGTTTTGCCCTTTTTATTTGTGAAATATTCGGGTTAGCGCCGCGCTGCCTCGCCGTGGCGGCAGCCAGTGGCAGGGGTGATCGATCATACCGCCGCAAGCTCGCGGCCGCGGTCGAGTGCGCCAGCGGCCCGCCACAGGGCGCAGCGCATGGCCTGGGTCACTTTGAGGCGCGTGTGGGTGGCGAAGCGCATGCTGGCGCTGCGGTCGATCACCAGGTACAGCGGTTGTGACAATTCCGCGTGATAGCTGCGTACCAGGGGGGCGCGGGAACGCGCCGTGGCGCGCCAGTCGATCCGCCGTGGATCATCCCCGGCCTGGTAGGCGCGGACCTCGGCAAAATCACTGCCGCCGCCAAGGGTGGGGGACTGCTGCTCCCCGCTTCTGCCCTGTCGCGGCGGGATGCGATCGGTCGTCGTGAAAGCGGTCGCGCGGGCGCGCCGGATCAGTTCACGGATCTCGGCCTCGTCCAGCAGCGGGGAATGTAAGCCGGCCCGCGCTGTCATCAGGGCCGGGCCACCGTTTCGATCAGGCCGCCGATGATCCGGTCGGCATCGATACCCTCGGCCTGTGCGGCAAAATCCAGCAGCAGCCGGTGGCGCAGGATGTCGGGCGCGAGCTCGATCACGTCCTCGGGCAGCACGTAGTCACGGTCTGCCAGCAGGGCGCGGGCGGCGGCGACCTGCAGGAGCGCGATCGAGGCGCGGGGAGAGGCGCCGGCCTGGATCATGTCCTTCCATTCCGGCAGGTAATCGCCGGGCCGGCGTGTCGCCGCCACCACCTCCACCGCATAGCGCTCGAGCCGGGGTTCGATGAAGATGTCGTTCAGTCGTTCGCGCAACGCGAGCAGCCCGGCGGGTGCAAGCACGGCCTGCATGTCGGCCTCGACATGCCCCTCGCGGGCCCTGCGGGCACGCCGGGTAATCTCGATCTCCTCGTCCAGCGTCGGGTAGTCGAGGATGATCTGGAACAGGAAGCGGTCCAGCTGGGCCTCGGGCAGGGGATAGGTGCCGGATTGTTCGAGGGGGTTCTGGGTGGCCAGGACCATGAACAGCCCGGGCAGCTTGCGGGTCTGTCCGCCGACCGTGGCCTGGTGCTCGGCCATGGCCTCCAGCAGCGCGGACTGCACCTTGGGCGGAGCGCGGTTGATCTCGTCGGCCAACAGTACCTCGTGGAACAGCGGGCCGGGGACGAAGCGAAAGCTGGCGTTGGCCGGTTCGTTGATATCGCTGCCGGTAAGGTCGCCCGGCATCAGATCGGGGGTGAACTGTATGCGCTGGAAGCTGGCATCCAGGCCGCTTGCCAGGGCGTGTACCACGGTGGTCTTGGCCAGCCTCGGCGGTCCCTCGAGCAGCACATGCCCGCCCGCCAGCAGGGCGATGATCAGGCGCTCCAGCAAGGTCTCCTGGCCGACGATGATCGATGCCAGGCGGGTGCGCAGCGCATGCAGCGCCTGTAGGTCACTCATGCGGGTTTCCTTGGTTTGGCTCGGTTGGGGCAAAGCTTATCCTGATTTCGTCGCCATGCCATGGATGGTTGACGATTGGCATGTCAGTCCTCTGTCGATGCCGGGCCCGGGCCGAGGACCGGCCAGCCCTGTTCCAGCCAGGCCGTCATACCGCCGCGCACCACGCGTGCGTTGCGAAAGCCGCTTCGGGCCAACAGACCGGCGGCCCGGGCCGAGCGACGGTCGGTGCGGCAGACGATCGCGATCGGGCGTTGCGGATCATCGCCCAGTTGCTCCAGGTGTGTCGCCAGATGTTCCAGCGGGATATTGAGCGAGCCGGGGATATGTCCCTGATCGCCCAGGAAGTCATCGACCGTGCGGACGTCCAGGACCAGGCCTTCCGCATTGTCGACTCGCGCCTTCAGTTCGTCGATCTCCAGCCAGGGCGGCTGGCGCAGGCGGGTGATCAGTCGTGGAATGAAGCTGACGGCAGCCAGCAGTGCCACCCCGATCAGGACCTTCTGGATCATGCCCTGGTCGCCAAGCGCCGCTTCGCGTCCAGCGTAGCCCAGCCAGGTATAGGCGAAGGCGCCGGGCAGCATGCAGACATAGCTGGCGACCAGGTAATGGCTGAAGGGGATGCGGGTCAGGCCCAGGGCGTAGTTGAGCAGATTGAACGGAAACAGCGGCACCAGGCGGGTGAAGGCGACGAAGCGCCAGCTCTCCTGCTTGACGCCGTCCACCAGCTGCCTGAGCCGGCCGCCGGTGCGGTTTGCCACCCAGGCGCCGGCCAGGTGGCGTGAGGCCAGAAAGGCGATGCTGGCGCCGATGGTGGCGCCGGTCAGGTTGTAAAAGGTTCCCCACAGCGGTCCGAACAGGGCGCCGCCGGCCAGGGTCAGTACCGAGCCGGGCAGAAACAGGACGGTGCCGATGGCGTAGATGAGCATGAATAGCAGGGGCGAGCCATTGCCGGCGTCCTCGATCCAGTGCCTGAGTGCATCGGGATCGAGCTGCTCACGCCAGGCGATGGACAGGCCGATGCCGGCACCGAGCAGCAGGAGCAGGATCAGGCGGATCAGCTTAGGTTTCATCGCTGCCGTCCCAGTTCCGACGGTTGATCGCATAGCTGTCGATGCGGCCGATGAAGGGCAGCAGCAGCATGCCGGGCAGGCGCTCTACCTGTGCCGGATCACGGTAACGGTGCATGTCCGGCGTCACTACCAGCCAGCGCAGCACGCGGTCGACCCGGCCGGGCAGGCGGATGTTACCGTGGTTGAACATGGCCGTGGCGTTGAGCAGTACCTCGAAGATCACTACCGCAACCACCGGCGGGCCGAGCACCAGGATGGTGGCAAACTTGATCAGCATCGAGAGGATGATCTCCAGCGGATGGAAGCGTGCGCCGGTGGTGACATCGTAGTCCAGGTCGGCATGATGAACCCGGTGCAGGCGCCACAGCGCCGGTACCGCGTGCACCATCACATGCTGTAGGTAGATCACCAGATCCATACCGATGACCGCTACGATTACCGCCACCGGAAAGGGCACCGCGTAGATGTTGAGCAGGCCCTATCCCTGCTTGCCGGCCACGGCGGCGACACCGACCGCGGCGGCCGGAAACAGCAGGCGCAGGACCAGGCCGTTGAGGAACACGATGCTCAGGTTGTTGAGCCAGCGCAGGCCCTTGGATACGCTCAGCGCCCGGCGCGGGGCCTTCAGCTCCCATACGGCGACAATGGTGAAGATGCCGAAGAAGAAGCCAAGGCGTATGCCGATCTCGTGGCCGAGCAGCCAGTTGTTCCAGTCCATCCCGCGACCTCCTGCGGTCTGCTATATTGTTGTCATGAACTAAGCATTCAATAGATCTCTTGAATATTCAAGACGGGAGAGACGGAGCCGCTATGTCAGGCGCTAATTTCAAGAAGGAACTGTTCAACCAGTTTGCCGTGGTCGCCAAGGCCATGGCCAATGGCAACCGACTGGAATTGCTGGAATTTCTTGCCCAGGGGGAGCGCAGTGTGGATGCCCTGGCGGCCGTCTCTGGACTCACGGTGGCCAATACCTCGCAACATCTGCAGCAATTGCGGCACGCGGGCCTGGTGAGCAGTCGCAAGCGGGGCCAGAAGGTCTTCTACAGCCTGAGCGGTGATGATGTGAGCGAGCTGTTTTCCTCGCTGCGAATGGTGGCGGAACGGCACCTGGCGGAGGTGAAGCGCCTGGTGGACGACTACCTGGTGGTCAAGGACGGCCTGGAGTCGGTGCATGCCGATGAGCTCCTGGAGCGGGTGCGTGACGGCTTGGTCACGGTACTGGATGTGCGGCCGCCGGAGGAATACGCCGCCGGCCACCTGCCGGGGGCGGTCAATGTCCCGCTTGCGGAACTGGAGCAACACCTGAATGATTTCGATCCGGCTGGCGAGGTGGTGGCCTATTGCCGGGGACCGCACTGCGTGCTGGCCTTCGATGCGGTGGCGCGCCTGCGGGAGCAGGGTATCCCTGCACGGCGTCTCGAGGGGGGGCTGCCGGAGTGGCGCCTGGCGGGTTTGCCGGTGGAACAATCGCGCACCTGAGCCGGGTTTCAGGTTCCCAGGGTGGCGGTGTCAGGGACGTTGCCGCAATAGGGCGGGCAGCGAGGCGGCTGCCACGCCCAACAGGCGTGCGCCGAGTGCCGGGGCCAAGGCGAGGGAGCCCAGGCGGGCGATCACGAATCCGATGCCGAAAGCGGCCATCAGGCCGCCTGCCGGGTGTTCACTGACCTGCTGGCCGACCTGGTCGACCGCCTCACGTCCCTGGCCGGCAAGTTCGTCCAGGCGCCGGCCCACGTCTTCCCAGGCCTCTCTGGCGCTGTCCGTTGCCTTGCCCTTGGCGTCATTCACCCGCTCGTCCGCCACGCCCTTCACGGCATCGGTGAGGCCCGCAATATCCTCGCGCAGGCGTGCGAGATCCTCTTTCAGTTCGTCGAGTTCCTTGCGAATTGGGTCGTCTGTCATGTCGTCTCCTCCGAATGCGTGCAGCGTAGCTGTAACGATACGCCACTACTCAATCTGGCGCTTTTTCCGGCGATTGCAATGCTTGCTTCGATAGTAGACCGCTTTTGTTGACCTGGCACAAACATGCGGTTTCTCCAAATACGCAAAACCCTCCACTGCGGGAGGGTTCTGCGTATTTGGCGCGCCCGACAGGATGACTCGCTGCTGCGCAGCTCGCCCTGCGGGTCGGCGCCGCTGGCGCCGATGTCTCACCCGGCTTTGCCGGGTTCGGCTCGAACCTGGACAGGTTCAAATCGGCCATCCGGCACCCCAAATACGCAAAACCCTCCACTGCGGGAGGGTTCTGCGTATTTGGCGCGCCCGACAGGATTCGAACCTGTGACCCCCGCCTTCGGAGGGCGGTACTCTATCCAGCTGAGCTACGGGCGCTGAAATCGTTCTGTTTCGACAATGATACTGTCACACATCCCTGTGGGTGTATTCCAGCCCGGCCCTCCCTGGCCGGTCGTTCCGCCGCTGCGTCATGCCGCTGGCATGACGGTCGGCTACACCCAGCTGAGCTACGGGCGCTGAAATCGTGAGGCGGCGATTCTAGCAGTCAGTCGCACGTCGCGCCATGCGATATTACTGGCGCTGGTGGTCGATCAGCAGTTGGATGGGTGTTTCGCTGCCCTTGCTGGAGGTGACCACTTCCGGGCTCTGCAGGTCACCCTGACCGGGTATGGGGCGACCGCTCTTGGATACCCGTGCGCCGACCTTCACCTGCGGGAAGTTGGACAGCTTCATCTGCGGCATCATGGCCATGGCATCGGTCAGTTTGACCTTCAACGGCAGGTCGGAGACGTGTTTGCGCGCCACCGCCAGTGGCATGGGTGGCCCGGAGACGGCCTTGGCGTAGACGAACACCAAGTCGTTGGGCGAGGCCTTGGCCATCAGCTCCGGATCCAGTGCCACTTCCACCTCGACCCCCGGACCATTGGCGGTTCCGGGCTGGGCGCTGCCGGCCGTCGCCATCGCCGGCGCGCTGGCGCTGATACCGGGCAACGGCTTGGCCGCCTCGATGTTGGCGCTGAGACCGCTGCGCGATTCGACCTGTTGTATGGCGTTATGCAACTCGGCCTGCATCTGTGGCTCGTCGGCCAGCAGCGGATAGGCCTTGGCCCAGTAGTCCAGGGCCTGCTGGTCCTTGCCGCGCTGCGCGGAGGCATTGCCCAGCAGCCACAGGGCGGTGACGTTGTCCGGTTCGCGCTTCAGCACCCCTTCGAGGAGGGACAGGGCCTCGTCGGAGATGTGCCCCTGGTTCTGCATGGACAGCGCATCGGCCAGCGATATCTCGACCGTGCTGTTGCCCGGTTGGAGCGCATTCAATTTCCGATAGGCGCGTACGGCATCGTCATAGCGGGACAGTTTCATATAGGTGCGACCCAGCAGGAACCAGCCGTCGGCATTGTTCGGGTCTTTTTCAAGGTGCTCTTCCAGCTTTTTGACCAGTTCGCCGATCGGTGGCATCTTGTCGTGCTGGTTGGCCACCGCCTGTGTTTTTGCGGGGATGGACGTATCCAGCGCAGCGGGTGTGCCTACCTCCAGGTAGGTTAGTGCGACGATCCCGGGGACCAGTATCAGCAGGCTGAGCAGGGTCAGCAGGCCGGTGCGCCCCGTGTCATCTATTTCCTTTTCCTGGCTGGGCACGCTCAGGTCCTGGGTCAGCGCGATATCGAGATCCTGGCGGGCCTGGTTGAATTCCTCGTCCGAGAGATCGCCGTTGCTGTGCTCGGCCTCCAGTTCCCTGAGCCGGTCGCGCGCAACCTGGACGTTGTACTGCTGGCGGGATTCGGCGGCGACACGGTGGCGGCGCAGCAGGGTGGGGGCGAGCAGCCCCAGTGCCGCCAGGACGATGGCGGCGGCGATGAAGGTGAAGCTGGTGGTCATGCCTTGTTACCGTTATCGGTTTCGTCGTCCAGCAGGTGATGGGCCTGCTCGAGCTGGTTGCTGTCTATCGTGATGTTGCGGTCACGTTCGCGCGCCTTGCGGATCACCCGCAGCATCAGCCAGACGGCCAGCACGAACAGGATGAAGGGACCGACCCATAGGATAAGGGTGCGGCCCTCGAATGGCGGCTTGTACAGTACGAAGTCGCCGTAGCGCTTGACCATGAAGTCGATGATCTGCTGCTTGTCCTTGCCTTCCTTGAGCATTTTGAACACCTTGTGGCGCATGTCCTGGGCCAGTTCGGCGTTGGAATCGGCGATGTCCTGGTTCTGGCACACCAGGCAGCGCAGCTCGGTCGTGAGCTCCTTGTAGGTGCGCTCCTGGGTATCGTTGTCGAAATCGTAGACCTCGATATTGGTGGCCCGGGCGAGCAGACTGAACAGCAACAGGGCAATCAGGGCAGGGATTCTCATGCTTATTGCCCCTCGAAGTATTTTGCGAATTTCTCCTGCCACGCGCGCTCATCCAGTGCGCCCTTGTGCTTGGCGCGAATGATGCCTTCGGCGTCGATCAGGAAGGTCTCCGGTGCGCCATAGACTCCGTAGTCGATGACCATGGAGCTGTCGGGGTCCATGCCCACTTCGAGAAACGGGTTGCCGGCCCGCGCCAGCATGGCCTTGCCGTCGGCCGGATCGTCGCGCCAGTCGATCCCCACGATGGGAATGCCGCGGCGCTTGAGTGCGACCAGGTAGTCGCTTTCACGCCAGCATTCGGGGCACCAGGAGCCCCATATGTTGAGCAGCCAGGGCTTGCCCTTGTAGGTGCTGGACGAGACCTGTTTGGCCGGGTTGAACAGCGACGGCAGGCTGAATGCCGGCGCGGCGCGGCCGATGAACTCGGTCGGGATGTCGCGCGGGTTGTACTCGCCCTCGTTCATCTGCATCAGAACATAGAGAAACAGGGCGGCCAGCCCCACGAACAGGACCAGCGGGATGACGGCTTTCTTGTTCACGTTCAACTCCTCACGGATTCGGCCATTCCGGGGGCACTGCTCTGGCGCCGTGCGAGTGCGCGGTAACGGCGGTCGGTCGCCGACATCAGGCCACCGAAGGCCATGATCAGGGCGCCCAGCCACAGCCAGCGCACGAAGGGCTTGTGATAGATGCGCAGGCTCCAGGCGTTCTTGCCCAGGTCCTCGCCGAGTGCGACATACAGGTCGCGGAACAGGCCGGCATCGATGGCGGCCTCGGTCATCGGCATTTTCTGTACCAGGTAGGTGCGTTTCTGCGGGCGCAGTTCGGCGATCTCCTTGTCCTTGTAACGGGCAATCACATCACCCTCATAAGCGGTGTAGTTGGGTCCTGGCACCGAGCTGACGCCTTTGAATTCGAAGCTGTAATCACCCATCCTGTAGGTTTCCCCGGGCGCCAGGCGGATGTCCTTCTCGGTGGAGTAGGTCGAGGTCATGGAGACGCCGATCACGAACACCGCGAGGCCGATATGGCCCAGCACCATGCCCCAGTAACCGCGCGGGATGTGGCGCAGGTTGTTGTGGGGCTTCATGCGGTCGCGCAGGCCGGCCAGGGTGCTCGTCACCACCCACAGGCCAAGGGTAATACCGAGCAGGGCCATGGGGTTGAAGAACGGAACCAGCGACAGGCTGTGCGCAAGGGCCAGCACCACGGCGATGCCGGCCGGCAGGCGCAGCTTGTGCCACAGGCGCTCCCCGGTGTCACGCTTCCAGCGTGCCATGGCGCCCACGCCGACTACTGCAACCAGCGGCAGGCTCAGGATCATGAAAACCCGGTCGAAGTAGGGACGTCCAACCGAGATCTTGCCCAGTTGCAGTGCGTCGCTGGCCAGCGGGTAGAGGGTGCCGAGCAGGACGGCCACGGCAGACACCAGCAGGATCACGTTGTTCAGCAGCAGGAAGGTCTCGCGCGAGAGCAGCTCGAAGCGTACCGAACTCTTGATCTCGTTGGCGCGTATGGCGTAGAGCAGCAGTGAGGAACCGACCACCGCGAACAGGAACATCAGTATGAACACGCCGCGCTTGGGATCGGAGGCGAAGGCATGTACCGAGGTCAGCACCCCGGAGCGCACCAGGAAGGTGCCGAGCAGGCTGAGCGAAAAGGCGAAGATCGCCAGCAGTACCGTCCAGGCCTTGAAGGCCCCGCGCTTCTCGGTCACCGCCAGCGAGTGCATCAGGGCGGTGCCGACCAGCCAGGGCATGAAGGAGGCGTTCTCCACCGGGTCCCAGAACCACCAGCCGCCCCAGCCGAGTTCGTAGTAGGCCCACCAGGAACCGAGAGCGATACCCAGGGTCAGGAAGATCCATGCGGCATGCGTCCAGGGGCGCGACCAGCGCGCCCAGGCCGCATCCAGCTGGCCGCCGATCATGGCCGCCACGGCAAAGGCAAAGGGGATGGCGAAGCCGACATAGCCCATGTACAGCATGGGGGGGTGGACGACCAGGCCCGGGTCCTGCAGCAGGGGGTTGAGGTCGCGGCCATCCGGCGCCGCCGGGATCAGGCGGTCGAAGGGGTTGGAGGTGATGATCATGAACAGCAGGAAGCCGACGCTGATCAGACCCAGTATGCCCAGTACCCGAGCGACCACGATATCCGGCACACTGCGACTGAAGAAGGTCACTGTAGTGGTCCAGATACCCAGGATCAGGGCCCATAGCAGCAACGAGCCCTCGTGCGCGCCCCACACGGCCGAGACCAGGTAGGGCGTGGGCAGCCGGGTGTTGGAATTCTGCGCAACATACAGGACCGAGAAGTCGTGCACCAGGAAGCTGTAGGTGAGCAGGCCGAAGGCCACGGCAATGGTCAGCGCCTGCAGGCGCGCCACCGGGCGGGCCAGTGCAATCCAGCTCGCAATGCCACGCTGGGCGCCGATCAGTGGGAAGAAGCCCTGCACCACCGCAAGGGCGAGGGCGAGGGCGAGGGTGATCTGTCCGAGTTCTGGAATCATGGTTGTTGCCCCGCGGTGGCCTGCAGACGTGCTTTCTCGCCCTTGCTCATCGCGTCGGCGACTTCAGGCGGCATGTAGTTTTCATCGTGTTTCGCCAGTACCTCGTCGGCAACGAAGGTGCCGTCCGGTCCCAGCTTGCCCTGGGCGATGACACCCTGCCCTTCCTCGAACAGGTCGGGCAGGATGCCGCTGTAGGCCACCTTGACCGATTTGTGCATGTCAGTGACCGTGAAGTGGACGGTCAGGCCCCCCTCGGCGCGCTGCACGCTGCCCTTTTCGACCATGCCGCCGAGACGGAACACGTGGTCTTTGGGCGCGGTGCCGTCGATCACCTCGGTGGGCGAGAAGAAGTAGGAGAGGTTGCCTTCCAGGGCATTCAGTACCAGCGCCGTCGCGGCGCCGAGAATGGCCAGACCAACCAGGATCAGGCCGAGTCGCTTGTGACGTGCTTTCATATCAGGACCTATTTCTCCAGTCGATTCAGCCGGGCAATGCGTTTGCGGATGCGCGTTGCGTGCGAGCGCAACAGGATGGGTTCGACGATCATGCACAGCGCGGTCACGCCGAAGGATCCCCACACGTAGAGGGCATATTTGCCCATATCGAGTTTGTCCCAGATGCTCATGCCTGTTCTCCGATCATGTCGCGTACCCACTGTGCATCGTGTTCACGTTCAAGCATGATGCTGCGCACCCGCACCATGGCGACCGCGATGCTGTAGGCCCAGAAGCCCAGCGCCATGATCAACATGGTCCAGAGCATGGTTTCGTCCATGCTGGTCTGGCCATTCATCTTCACCGTCGCGCCCTGGTGCAAGGTGTTCCACCATTTCACCGAGAAGTAGATGATGGGGATGTTCACCACGCCAACCAGCAACAGGATGCTGCCGGCACGATCCGCGCGGCGGCGGTCGTCGATGGCGCCGACCAGGGCCATGTAGCCCAGGTACAGGAACAGCAGGATCAGCTCCGAGGTGATGCGCGCGTCCCACACCCACCAGGTGCCCCACATCGGTTTGCCCCAGAAGGAGCCGGTCCATAGCGAGATGAAGGCGAACATGGCGCCGGTGGGTGCCAGGGCCTGTGCCATCATGAAGGAGAGGCGGGTGTTGAATACCAGTCCGATGGCGCTCCAACCGGCCATGACCAAGTAGATGAACATCGACATCCAGGAGGCAGGCACGTGGATGAAGATGATGCGGTAGCCCTCGCCCTGCTTGTAGTCGGTGGGGGCGACGAAAAAGCTCAGGTACAGCCCGTAGCCGATCAGCGCGATGGCGATCACCCAGAAGATCGGGGCCAGTCGCCCCGCCACGGGGTAGAAGGTGGCGGGCGAGGAATACTTGAACCAGTTGATCAGCCTGTTTTGCATGGTGTCCGTCTGTTTTTGTCGCTTCGTCGGCGCGGAAGGCGGAAGAGGGTAACCGATCGTCTAGACCCGCGCAAAACCCTGCGGTTCCATCGATCTGCCTATTCTGCGGACACGCGCAGTGCGGCCGAGGTGGCGAATGGGGTGCCGAGCAGCGCCAGGAGCAGGATGGCGCCCAGCATGGACAGATGTGAGCTGCCACCCAGTCCGGAGGTGGTCGCCTCGACCGCGCCCGCACCGAATATCAATACGGGTATATAAAGGGGTAATACCAGCAGTGCCACCAGTACCCCGCCGGAGCGCAGGCCCAGGGTCAGGGCCGCGCCGATGGCGCCGAGCAGGCTCAGTGTCGGGGTGCCCAGCAGCAGTGACCAGATCATGACCTTCAGTGCCTCCAGCGACAGGTCGTACTGCAGGCCGAGCAGCGGTGCCATGATCACCAGCGGCAGGCCGGTGATCAGCCAGTGTGCGATCACCTTGCCAATCACCAGCAGCGACAGCGGTTGCGGGGCCAGCAGCATCTGCTCCAGGGTGCCGTCACGGTGATCGGCCAGAAACAGCTGCTCCAGGGCCAGCATGGAGGCGAGCAGGGCGCCCACCCAGACCACGCCTGGAGCAATCAGGCGCAGGGTGTCCAGTTCAGGACCTATGCCCAGCGGAAAAAGACTCACCACGATGACGAAAAAGATGAGCGTGGTGAAGATGTCGGTACGCCGGCGCAGGGCGATGGTGACATCACGCCGGATGATCCAGAGCAGCGTCTCAAGCATCCCGGGCCCCCAGCACCACGCAGCACACCTCGCCACTGGTCAGGTCGACCTCCTGGTGGGTGGTGACAATGGCCATGCCGCCGCGTGCCAGGTGTTGGCGGATGATCGCCTGCAGCACATCCACGGAGGTGGCGTCCAGGGCGCTGAACGGCTCGTCCAGGATCCACAGGGCGGAGCGATTGATCCACAGGCGTGCCAGCGCGACCCGGCGCTTCTGGCCCTGAGACAGATACTTTGTCGGAAGATCCTCGTGACCTCGCAGACCGATGTCGGTCAGCAACTGCCAGGCGGCTGCTTCGTCCAGGTGCTGGCCGCGGACGGCGCTGTCGATGCGCAGGTTCTCAATGGCGTTCAGGTCTCCCTTGAGGGCGTTCAGGTGCCCCAGGTACATCAGCTCTTCGTGATAGCTGTCGCGGATCCTGTGGATGGGCGTATCGTCCCACAGGATCTCGCCTTCCTCCTGGCGCAGCAGACCGGCCAGTGTGCGCAGCAGGGTGGTCTTGCCGCTGCCGTTGTGGCCGCGCAGGTACATGAACTGGCCGCTTTCCAGGTCGAAGTCGAGGTGCTCGAACAGACGGCGATCGCCGCGCATACAACTCAGGTTCCTGACCCGGAGGCGGTGGCTGACTGCAGCTTGTTCGGAGGGGGGTGACATCGGGGTGGTGGCGCGATTGTTGTTGCAAAGACCGTTCTGGCCGGACGGCAAGGATACCGTGTATCGGCCTGCCTGCGCGAGTACCCACTTTACAAACTTTACGTCGTTAACCTAGCATCGGGTTGCCGAAGAACATTTTTCACCGCGACACTCGAAAAGCAATTCAGCGGTGATGCTACCTTGGAGGAAATCGAGATGGCTCGTAGATTGACCCTGATATCGGGGCTGGTGATCTTTGTCCTGGGTCTGGTGGCGGCCGGACTGTTCAACATGGGACTGGCCTACACCAACCGCATGGAATTCTGTACCTCCTGTCATTCGATGCAGACCAATCTGCGCGAATACAAGGAGACCATTCACTACAAGAACCGTGTCGGCGTGCGCGCGACCTGCCACGATTGCCATGTGCCGCATGATTTCCTGTCCCTGATGAAGGCCAAGATCATGGCGGCCAAGGATGTGTGGGGCGAGCTGACCGGGGAGCTGGACACCCCGGAGAAATACGAGGCGCATCGCTGGGAAATGGCTAATATCGTATGGAAGAAACTCAAGGACTCCAATTCGGCCACCTGCCGCAGCTGTCATGACTTCAAGGCCATGGATTTCAGCGAACAGGATCGCAGCGCGCGCAAGCGCCACGCGCGTGCGGAGGAGCGGGGCGAGACCTGTATCGACTGTCATACCGGGATCGCCCACGAGGAGCCAGAGGATGCCGAGGAGTCGGATGACGACGGCGAGTCGGAAGGTTGACTGGAGAGGTATGCAAATGAATACGAATCTGGGTCGGATCTGGCTTGTCCTGCTGCTGTTGGTGTCCTTGTCCGTATATGCCGGGGACAAGGAGAAGGCGCTACGTGACGCAGCCGCCGTCGGAGACGTGGTGGAGATGCAGCAGTTGCTGGCACAGGGGGCGGACCCGACTGCGCCCAACAGGTATGGCAAGACCGCGCTGATGATCGCGGTGGAAAACGGCAATATCGCGGCCGCCTCCCTGTTGGTCTCGGCCGGGGCGGATATCAATCACCGCACAGTGGCGGGTTGTTCCGCTCTGACCTTTGCTGCCGAGAACGGTGAAACCGAATTGTCGGCACTGTTGCTGGAGAAGGGGGCGGACATGAAGGCGCGTACCCGGGCCGGCTGGAATTCCCTGATGATCGCCTCGCGTTACGGTCTGAAGGACATGGTGGAGCAGCTGATCTTCAAACATGCGCCGCTTGAGGAAGTCGACAGGCGTGGCCAGACAGCGCTGATGATGGCGGCCATGAAAGGACATTCAGAGGTGGCGCGCATGCTGATCGGGGCGGGTGCCAGGATCGACAAGCGTGACGAGGAGGGCCGTACGGCGCTCATCCTGGCGGCGGCCAACGGGCATCCGGATCTGGTGCGTATGTTGCTCGATGCAGGGGCTGATATCCATGCACGCTCCGATGATGGGGCTACGGCGTTGATCTGGGCCGCCGGGGAACATCATCCGGACGTGGCGCAGGTGTTGCTCGATGCGGGTGCGGATATCGACGCCCAGGACAAGGAGGGGACCACGCCGTTGATGGAGGCGGTGAGCGTACGGGATATCCACATGGTGCGCCTGCTGCTGGCTCGTGGCGCAAATCCGACGTTGAAGAACCACGAGGGCAAGACCGCGCTGGACATGGCGCGTCATGGCCGCAAGCGGGAACTGGTGGAGGTGTTGAAGGGGGCTTGACGGCCTGGACCGCCACCCCTGTCCGCAAGGTCGGGGCCACAAAAAACCCCGCGAATTCGCGGGGTTTTTTGTGGCTTGCCTTGGGGCTTACTTGCTGCCCAGGGCGTGGATGATGGCCTCGTAGTCGGCCTCTTTCAGTTTCTTGAACTTCTTCTTCATCTTCTTCGGCATCTCGCGGTCGCCGTCGTGGAACATCTTGAATTGGTGTTCCAGGTATTTCATCCACTGGCCACCCAGGATACCGGCATCGTCATCCGGATCGGTGCCGAAGTCCGCGTGACATTTCTTGCACTTGTGCTTGAACAGCTTTTCGCCTTTCTTGACCAGGTTGGGATCGGTCTTCTGATCCCCGGCATGGCTCTTGAAAGTCTGTTTCGAGTAATGGTCGGCCAGGGCGTTGATGTCGTCTTCGCTGAGTTCCTTGGCGACCTCGTTCATGTCTTCCTCTTCCCCATCGTCGTTTTTGAACTTGACTCCGGGGCGGTCGCCTTCCTTGTAGGCCATCATGGCATCGTGGATATAGGTGGCGGAATAGCCCGCAATGTTCGGGACCTCCGGGTGTTCACTGTTGCCGTTCTTGCTGTGGCATTCCTCGCATTCGTGGGTCATTTTGGAAAGATCGGCGGCAAAGCTGACCGTGGGTACGGTCATTGCCAGCAGGCCGGCGCCGAACAGGGTGATCGTGGTTTTTTTCAACATAGTTATGCTCCAAGTGTAGTCAGGCATCCGGCAAGCCCTTGGTAGTGCATCGGCCCGGATGGTTCTCTTTATACGACTGAAAAACGTGATTTTGGGCGACCAATCCTACTGCGGCGGGCGATTTTTGGAAATAGGGGTAGTCGAGTGTATGCATTGATGCAGGTTAAGCCCAATCGGCCGCAGGCCGTGGAATACGCCGGAAACCGGGATTTGTGGCTTCAGTTCAGCGCGTAGATGGGGCCGGGGGGCGTGGGTAGAGCGGGAAGTCCGGGTTGACCCAGCCGGGCGGCGCCAGTTTTTCTTCGGGGGGCTCAGGGTTGCCACGTAACTCAGTACCGCGGTCTCCTGTTGGGGGGTGAATCCCTTGATCTGTTTGGTCATCTTGCGGTCGGCATTGCGCCGCAGCCCTTTGCGGATGTGGTCGAACTGGCGCTTCAGGTAGTTGTAATGCTGGCCCTGCAGCAGCGGAATCCTGTCCTGCGGGTCGCCCTGTGCCTGCTTGCCGTGGCATTCCGCGCAATTGTCCTTGTAGATGGTGGCACCCTCGGTTGCCAGTTCCTGTCGGCCCTGGCCGTTGTGCGGTGTCATCGGCAGCGAGGCGGCGTAGGCGGCGACGTCTGCGATTTCCTGTGCGCCGCCGAGCACGCGCGGCGAGGTGAAGGCGCGCATGATGGGGTTGCTGCGGTTGCCACGGCGTATGTCCTCGAGCTGCTTGATGATCACGCCAGCGAGCTGGCCCGCGATCTGCGGATAGGTGCCATTGGTCTGGCCCCAGCCTTCCGGTCCGTGACAACTCACGCAGTTGATGTAGAGACGGCGGCCATTGTTCAGGTCGGGGGTGAGGTGCAGGGCGCGCTGGTATTCGTCGGTATCCGGGGCCTGGGTGGCGGGTGGCGATGCCCATGATGCCCCTGCGATCATGCCGGCGAGTAATATGGATACCGTGGTTTTCATGTCGATCCCGTTCCCGATGGCGCACCGGCATGCAATTATCGTCTCGTGCGTATCCCCATGCAAGCGGCTTAAGGTGCTGATTGATCAATAGAAAGTTGGTTGTTTAACACAGGTTAAGAATATTAACTGACACCCATGACAGCAAAAAATTGAAAATAGCTTTTCCCAATGCTATAACTCCCGGCATCCATGCCGTTGTCGGACACAAGAATTACCAGGTCCGGCAGTGAATACGGCAGTGGATGGAGGCATGAAACACTGCCTTTGTATTCATTGAGTTTTTGATAACACAACCTACCAAGGGGGTTCCCAAGTGAACAGAAGAGCGATTGCTCTTGCGGTGCTTGGTGCTGTGGCGGTTGCGGGCTGTGCCCCGCAACAGACGGCCAAGGCGCCTGCATCCAGAGCTGAGGGTGTTGCTGTTGCTTCGAGCAAGACAAAGCCGAAGAACGACTACAACATCACTGTCAACTATGAGCTGGGCATGCACTGTACCGGCTTCGATTTCACCTACTGCTGCGTACTGCCGCCATACAACTCGGTGCAGAGCCAGGTCATCAAGACCGCGACCGGTCCCAAGAAATATCCGGAGCTGGTCGAGTCCGATGAGAAGGACCACACTGTGCTGGTCGATGGCAAGAAGCGCATGCGTCTGGCCTACGGCCATATCGACAACACCTACTCCGAGGGGGCCAAGCTGGCCTACTGGAACGTCCCCTATGACGTCGACGGTGACGGCAAGTGGGAGAAGAACGAGAGCGTGGCCAACGCCTACTGGACCCATCTCTATGTCTACAAGGATCTGAAGGGCACCAACCCGAAAGGGACCAGCAAGGACAGCGAGAAGCTGGTGGTCGGTCTGCAGATCCCGGTGCCGCAGGACAATGGTCCCGCCGGTGCTGCAGCGCCCAGCCCGATGAAGGGCGGACACCTGCACTACTCGGGTGAGAAGGGCACCATCGTCTACACCAAGTCCCCGGTGCTGGACAATGTGCCGATCGTGCTGACTAACCCGGGCATCTGGGATGCCCTGGGTCTGCCGCTGACCCCGTTCACCGACACGGTGGCGGCCAAAAACCCGCTGACCCTGGTCGAATCCGACATCCAGCCATACCAGATGGCCCAGGTCAGCCTGGTGGATGCCGATTCGGGCAAGCCGGTGCTGGATTCGCATTCCGGCAAGCCGATCAGCTTCGTGGGTACCAGCCCGATCGATATCCCGAACTGCTCCAACTGCCACGCCAACAAGACGGCGAACGGCGACAAGTACAATCTGTACAAGCAGGAGCGCGCGTTCTGGAAGGGTCTGGGTGCATCCGATTGGATCGCGGATCTGAAGGCAACCTCCATCTCCATCATGGAACTGCATGACGATCACAACGGCACCGATTTCCTCAAGAACTACAACCCGAACGGTCGCGAGGTGAGCAACCGTCTGGGTCGTGACCCGGTGCTGTGCCAGAAGTGCCACGCGGACAACGTGATTGGCGTGCTGCAGTCCAAGACGCACAAGAAGAACGGCAAGGACGTTCTGATTCCGCCGTTGACCCAGGCCATCCACACGGTCCACCAGACCAAGGCGCCGCTGCCTGATTCGCATGGCCGCTCTGCCTCCTGCCAGGCATGCCACCCGGCACACCGCATGGACGGCAACATGGAAGGCTATCCGATCACTCCGGACGGCAAGAATGCCTATGCGGACGCGGACAACCGCGATGCCAAGGGTGGTTGCTATGTCGGTCGTGACGTCCACTCCAACCCTGGCAAGGACAAGGATGGCGTGGAGACCGAGGAGCACCTGAACGCCATCGGTAAATGGCTGCAGGAGAATGTTGCCCAGATCGGTAACGGCAAGGGGCTGTGGTGCACCAACTGCCACAACCAGCTGTCGCGTGAGCTGTACCAGCGTGACAACCTGACCAACGCCTTCCTGCAGACCGGCAAGACCCTGCGCAACAAGTCACTGGAAGAGATTGCTGCCGGTATCGGCGTTTCCATGGACGAGCTGAAGGCCATGATGGACCCGAAGGTGGTACTGGACTCCAAGGGCCACGACACCCCCGGGAAGTCCCAGATCCTCAAGACCTGGGCTGCTGACCGCCTGGTGCCGGATATCGCCGTGATCGCACTCAAGGGCAATGGCCCGCTGGTGCACAAGGACGAGGATGGCGACATCAACGTGGTGCCCCTGTCGGCCAACCCGGCCGTGGATATCGCCTCGCTGAAATTGCCGGCCGGAGCCACCGGTGCTGCCGCCGTGCCGTACAGCGCCGCCACCCACGGTCGTGACTACTGGCTGTCGCCGGGTGCGCCGCACTGCGCCGACTGTCACGCCGCGCCGTTCGTGGAAGGTCAGGGGGGCGTTGCCTTCCCGATCAACCAGCCGGGCAAGTACAGCCTGATGCGTTACACCAAGGGTCATGCGGGCATCGCCTGTCAGGGCTGCCACGAGTCCATCCACGGGCTGTACCCGGTCACGCCTAACGTGGACAAGACCACGTACGCGCAGGCCGCGTCCTACAACCCGGATGGCTCTCACGGCCCGCTGAAGTGCGCTGCCTGCCACGTGACCAACGAGGCCGGTGTGCCGCTGATCGCCAAGTACGATCCGGAAGCCGATGAAGAGGCTGACAAGCATGAATGGAAAGGCAAGCCGATCCAGAATGACTTCGAGGCCGCAGTGCAATGGATGCACGCCTACGCACCCGACCTGGGTGGCGCAGTTCCGGAGGAGTGATCTTCCGCTGGCCAGGGATGGCCGAAAAGCAAGTTGAACAGGGGGCGCAAGCCCCCTGTTTTTTGCCCGAACATATTTAAGAAGATGCTGAAAAAGTGTTTTCTTCAATCCAAGCCCGTGAGGCACAAGCTGTATGAATAAGCGTAATATCCGATTGCTTGGCGGCGCGCTGCTGCTGTTGAGTACCGTCACCGGGGCCGCCTCGGCCAAGGTGGGCAACGAGAGCCTGGTGGATGTGGGCTCCTACCATGTCACTGTCAATGATCTGAAGACCGCGATAAAGGCCTCGCCCTTTGCCACCCAGTTCGTGAGCATGGACGTCAAGGACCAGGCCAACCTGCGTGGCGATTTGCTGCGCCGCCTGGTGATCTCGCGCCTGCTGCGTTCGGAGGCCGAGCGTCTTGGACTCGATAAGTCTCCGGCCTTTCGGCGCGAGGTGGAGAATTTCCGCCGGGGCCTGCTGTACCGCGAGTACATGGATCGCATGCGAGCCCGCGTCAGCCTGCCGGAAGAGGAACTGGAGGAGATCCGCAAGACGGTTGGGGGGAACGGGGATGCATTCGCGGCCATGAAGGCGGCGCGTATCGCCAAGCGTTATCGTGCGGTGCGCCAGGTGACGGTGGAGAGCCTGGTCCGCGAACGACACGTGGTGATGCACGACGATCGCATCAACGACAACATGACACCCGATACCGTATTGATGGAAGGTGACGATCTGCGCATCACGCTGGCGGATCTGAGCGAGGGCCAGGCCCTGCCCAAGCGTCCCAATCCGGAATGGATCCGGGATCAGTTGCCAAAACTGGGCGAGCTTATCCTTGTCAGTGACCGCGCTGCAGATGAGGGCATCGATGTCAGCGACCGTGTCGAGAGCTATCGCAACGAGCGACTGCCTGCGCTCCTGATGGAGAAGAAGGAGCGGGAATGGAGCGCCGATGAACAGGCCCTGCGCGACTATTACCAGGCGCATCCAGAGATTGCCCATATCGCGGAACGGCGTCATATCGGTATGCTGGTGTTGCCCAGTTACGCCCAGGCAAATGCCATTCGCAAACGCATTCTCAATGGCGAGAGCCTGTTCCGCATGGCCGGTCTCTACAGTATCGATCCCTATGGCCGGTCGCACAACGGTGATATGGGCTGGGTGCGCGAGGGTACGGGAATGCCCGAGATCGAAAAGGCCATCAGCAAGCTCGAGGACAACGAACTGAGCGATGTGATCAAGACCCCGAAGGGTTACTACCTGGTGACCATCCTGGAACGCAAGGCGGGCGAGGATCGTCCCTACGCCGGTGTGCGCGACAAAGTGCGGCAGGCGTTGTTGAACAACAAGCTGATCGATTACGTGCGTGAACTGGAAGGCAGGTACAAGGTGAGCTGGAATCTCCAGGAAATGTTTGCCGGCAAGTCCGCCGAAAAATAAGGAGTAGCCCGATGTTTCAGCTTGTATGTGCCTGGCGGCGGCCGGCTGTCGCCGCGCTCGTGCTGGCGGCATACGCCGGGCTCAGTCCGGTGGCACCTGCCGCCGGGGAGGGATCCCATCGTACAGCCCGGCTCGCGCTGCCGTCGAAGAACAACAACGCCTGGGAACTGAAGCCGGTTCGTTTGCCTGATATGGACGGCAAGGAGCGGGCGCTGAAGGACTGGTCGGGCAAGGTGATCATGCTCAATTTCTGGGCCAGCTGGTGCAGTCCGTGCCAGTACGAGATCCCGGAGTTTGTCGGGTATCAGGACAAGTATGGCGCCAGGGGGCTGCAGGTGGTCGGTATCGGCCTGGACGAGGCGCGCAAGCTGAAGAACGTAGCGCGTACGCTCGGCATCAACTACCCGGTCATGGTGATCGACGAGGCGGCGGGCGCAGATCTTATGCGCGAATGGGGCAACGATACCGGCATCATCCCCTATACCGTGATCATCGACCGCGACGGGCATATCCGCTATATCCACCGCGGGCGTATGGATGCGTATGCCTTCGACCACTTCGTAAAGCCGTTGCTGGATTCCTGGCCCGGCCCTGCCGCGCCTTCCTCGTACATAGGGGTAACCCGAATGGTAATCCCCGGGGGCTGTGACATGATTTGTAACCCGCATCAATGCTTCAGGGGTTTCACATAGGGCATGAGCAAGCTCATCGAGCCGCGCCAGCAGCCGACCCAGTGTGTGGTCTGCCCCATCCGGCAGCGCGCCCTGTTCCAGGTCGTGCCTGTGAGCTATATCCAGGACGCCCAGGCGCGGCGTACCGACCAGTATCACCTGCCGGCCCGGCGTCATCTGTATGAAGAGGGCGACCCGCCTGACATGGCGTATACGCTGTACGATGGTTGGGTGATGCTGTACCGATCCCATTCCGACGGCGCGCGCCAGGGACTTCGCATCGCCCTGCCGGGGGATTTTCTGGGCTACAGCCGGCGGGTGAGCACGGCATGCACCATGCCGCGCTGGCAATCACCAACTCGATGCTGTGCGGTTTCAAGCAGGCCGGTCTGCACGAGATGATGGAGAAGCATTCCGAACTGGCCGCCCATATCACGCGTATCCAGGCGCGTTACATGGCCAGCTGCCAGAGCGCGATGCTGGGCCTTGGACGCAAGAGTGCCGAGCAGCGTATCGCCTACCTGGTGGCGGAGTTGTATTTCCGGCAGCGTAACCGGCAGCTGCTGCCGGAAGACGCGTCCAGCATGCCGTTCCCCCTGACCCAGGAGATGCTGGGCGACATGACCGGGCTGACCCCGGTACATACCAACCGGGTCATGCGCAAGCTGCGCGAGGACGGTGTGCTGGAGGCCGGTCGGCAGCGCCTGGCCATACTGGACCTGGATCGACTGGTGGCGATCGGGGAATTCTATCAGCTGGATGTCGAATAGTTCTGCTTTGTCATATTGGCGGTTTCAGGTGCAGAGGTGGGGTAACGTGGCTGCGTGTGTCCGTTGGCCGCAGGGATGCGGCCATCGAGCCTACAGGGACGGATTTATGGCGTGATACATGCAGTCACGTTACCCCGCCGTAAATATGACAAAGTAGAGATAGTCGCTAATTTCGCTTTGCGGGTATAATCCACCCGGTTTGTCTATTCATTCGCCGGGAGAGTGTTACCGTGCCAGCAAAGAAGAATGCCCGTTTTTTCCGTACGTCCCCTTATTCGCGCAGTGCCGTTGCGGCGCTGGGTCTCGCTGCCGTGTTCGTGTCCGGCGCGGCGGTTGCGGCCGATGCCGATGATGCCACCATCCTGGAGCGTATCAAGCCCGTTGGCCAGGTGAACGTGGCCCACCCGGCCGCGCCTGCCGCAGCGGCCCCCGCGGCAGCTGCGCCGGCACCGGCCGCCCCCGGTGGCGATGCCAAGGCCCTGGCTCAGTCCAAGGGGTGCCTGGGCTGCCACCAGATCGATATGAAGGTCGTGGGTCCGTCCTACAAGGACGTGGCCGCCAAGTATGCCGGTGATGCCGGCGCCCTGGATCGCCTTGTCGCCAAGGTGCAGTCGGGGGGCGCGGGAAACTGGGGCCAGATTCCGATGCCGCCGAACAATGTCACCGATGCTGAAGCCAGAAAGCTGGTGAGCTGGGTATTGAGTCTGAAGTGATTTCGAATCAAGGGCCGGCGCTGCATGTGCCAGTGCCGGCCCTTGATTGCCTTCGTGGCAGCTCAACCGTTGCTTAGCATCGCCCGCAGGCTGGCGATGCTCGCCCTGCCGCGTTCCTGTCGCTCTTCGGCACTCACCTCCACGCCGCGCCCTTCCCAGCGGATATCCTCTGCCGGCAATTCCTGCAGGAAGCGGCTGGGCTCGCAGCGCACCAGCTCGCCGGCGCGACGGCGTTTTTCAGCCGTGGTGATCAGCAGTTCCCGCTGCGCGCGGGTGATGCCCACGTAGGCGAGGCGGCGCTCCTCCTCCAGGCTGTCCTCCTCGATGCTGGTCTGGTGTGGCAACAGTCCTTCCTCGACCCCGACCAGGAACACCACCGGAAACTCCAGCCCCTTGGCCGCATGCAGGGTCATCAGGGCCACGCGGTCGCCGGCCTCGTCCTCGTCCTGTCGTTCCAGGATATCCATCAGGGACAGGTGCGAGACCAGTTCGCCCAGTGTCTCCCCCTTGTGTTCGTCGGCCTGCAGCGTTTCCAGCCATTCCACCAGGTCGGTGACGTTCTCCCAGCGCCGCTCGCCGGCCTTGTCGCTGGTGCTGGTCTGCAGCAGCCAGTCACGGTAATCGATATCCCGCAGCAGTTGTTCGAGCACCTGGCTGGGGGGCTTGTGCGCGGCCAGCTGCTGCAGGCCGGTGATCCATTCCCGGAATGCCTGCAGGTGCTTGCGCGGGCGGCTGGCCAGCTGCTCCTGCAGGCCGAACTCGTCGATGGCGTCGAACAGCGAGCCGTGGCGCTGGGCGGCCCAGCTAGCCAGTTTTGCAATGGTGCCATGACCGATCTCGCGTCGCGGTGTGTTGATCACTCGCAGGAAGGCCGCGTCGTCATCAGTGTTGCTGAGCAGGCGGAGGTAGGCCATCAGGTCCTTGATCTCGGTGCGCGAGAAAAACGCGGTGCCGCCGCTCACGAAGTAGGGTACGCTGTGGGTGCGCAGCGCCTTCTCGAAGAGGCGTGCCTGGTGGTTGCCGCGGTACAGGATGGCGAAGTCGGCATAGGCGGCGCCGTGGTTGAAGCGGTGCTGCACGATCTCGGCGACCACGCGTTCGGCCTCCGCCTGTTCGTCGCGGCAGTGGATCACCCGGATCGGCTCACCCGGCCCCAGCTCGCTCCACAGGCGCTTGTCGAACACGTGCGGGTTGTTGGCGATCAGGCGGTTGGCGGCACCCAGTATGCGGCCGGTGGAGCGATAGTTCTGCTCCAGCTTGATCACCCTCAGTTGCGGGAAGTCTTCCTGCAGGCGTGCCAGGTTCTCCGGTCGTGCGCCCCGCCAGGCGTAGATGGACTGGTCGTCGTCGCCGACCACGGTAAAGGCCGCCTGTACACCCACCAGCAGGCGCACCAGTTCATACTGCGCGCCATTGGTGTCCTGGTACTCGTCCACCAGCAGATGGCGCACGCGGTTCTGCCAGCGTTCCCGCAGTTCGGCATCTTCGCGCAATAGCTGCACCGGGCGCAGGATCAGGTCGTCGAAGTCGAGGGCGTTGTAGGCCCTGAGGGCGTCGATGTAGGCGCCGTAGAGGGCCGCGTAGAAGGCCTGGAAGTCGTCCTCTGCCTGTGACAGCGCCGTCTCGGGCATGATCAGCTCGTTCTTCCAGGCCGATATCTGCCAGCGGGCCTGTTGCAGTGTCTGGCGGTCGGCCTCGTTCTTCCGGGACAACTCCTTGAGCAGTTGTTCCACGTCCTGTTCGTCGAAGATGCTGAAGCCGGGACGCAGGCCGGCGGCCCTGTGCTCGCGTCGCAGCAGGTTGAGGCCAAAGGTGTGGAAGGTTGAGATGTTCAGGCCGCTGGTATTGGTGTCGGCCAGCAGTCGGCCGACACGGGCCTTCATCTCGCGCGCCGCCTTGTTGGTGAAGGTGACAGCGTGGATATGCCGGGGCTGGACCCCGGCGTGTTGCAGGAGGTGTGCGATCTTGGCGGTGATCACCCGGGTCTTGCCGGAACCGGCGCCGGCAAGCACCAGGCTGGGACCGCCGAGATAGCGTACAGCCTCGCGTTGGCGTGGATTGAGCCCCTCCACGAATGTGTCAACGATCGCCCAGCAGGGCCTTCTTGGTGTGGAACAGGGTGGAGATGTCCTCGTCGCCATGCCCTTGTTTCAGCAGGGTATCGTAATCGCTGAGAGTCATCTCCACCATCGGCAGCTGTTTTCCGTCCGCCGCCAGTATCTGCCGGCAGATGCGGAGGTCCTTGTGATGCAGTGCCAGGCGGAAACCGGGCTCGAACCGGTCCTCGCACATGGTCTTGCCACGATGGTCGAGAAACCAGTTGCCGGCCGCACCGCCGCCGACCACATCGATTACCTTGTTCATGTCCAGCCCCTGGTGCTGCCCGAAGGCCAGCGCCTCGGTAACCGCGTGGTTGATACCGGCCACCATGATCTGGTTGACTGCCTTGGTGGCCTGGCCGCTGCCGACCGGCCCCATGTGCACGACCTTGCTGCTGATCGCCTGCAGTGCGGGCATGACCTGGCGCAGGACCTCCTCGTCGCCACCGACCATCATGACCATGGTCCCTTTCTCGGCGCCTTCTTTTCCGCCGGAGACCGGTGCATCCAGAAAGTGCGCCCCGTGCGCCTCGTACATTTCGGCTGCTGCCTGGGCGGCTCCGATGCTCACGGTGGAGGTGTCCACCACCACGTTGCCGGCCTGCAGCAAAGGCGCGATCTTGCGGGTCATCTCCAACAGGTCTTCGTCGGCGGATACCGAGGTGATGACCAGATCGGCGCACTGTACGGCCGCCTGCAGGTGCGGCGTCGGCCGGAAACCATGCCGCTCTCCGGCGCGCTCCGCCCGTTCATGGGTACGGTTCCAGGCGGCGGCCAGCATGCCCGCGCGGTGCAGATTGCCGGCGATACCGGCGCCCATGGCGCCAAGGCCAATAACGGTGGTCGTGATCATGTAAGTCGTTCTTCGGCAGAAACAAGAGGCATGCGGCTGCACTCCAGGATAATGTCTTCTAACTCGAGTGGAGCGAACGCCTGCCCGGGAAAACGCCGTGAATACATCCTTGTAGGCTCTACGGCGGCATCCCAGTCGCCGAAGTTTCCCGGGCAGGCGTTCGCTCCACTTACGGATTTGGATGACGTGGTCCCGGTCTTTACGCCTCCGCATGTTGCTATGATAACCCGGATACCGACCATGGGGAGCCCATATGAACCAGACCATCGTCAAACGATTTGCCAAGAGCGCGGCCGAGGCACAGCTCTCACGCGAGAGCTGGCGGATATTCCAGATCATGGCGGAGTTCGTGGAGGGCTTCGAGAAACTGTGCCTGATTGCGCCTTCGGTGAGTATCTTCGGTTCGGCGCGCACGCCGGAGGATGACCCCTGGTATATCAAGGCGGAGCAGACGGCGCGCCTGCTCTCGGATGCGGGATTCTCGGTCGTCAGTGGTGGCGGACCGGGCATCATGGAGGCGGCCAACAAGGGCGCCCTGGCCGGAAAATCGCCAAGCATCGGCGTCAATATCCAGTTGCCGCATGAACAGAAGCCCAATGACTACCAGGAGATCTCCCTGAACTTCCGGCATTTCTTCGCACGCAAGGTGATGTTCGTGAAATATGCCTCCGCCTATGTGGTCTTTCCCGGAGGGTTTGGGACCCTGGATGAACTGGCGGAGATACTCACCCTGGTCCAGACAGGCAAGAGCCGGCGGATCCCGATCATCCTGGTCGGAGCCGGTTTCTGGCAGGGGCTGCTCGACTGGTTCCGGCATACCCTGGCTACCGAGGGCACTATCAGCCCGGAAGACATGGACCTGCTTCGGGTGATCGACGAGCCGGAGGATATCGTCGAGGCGATCTTTGCCCATTACGAATCGCGCAGTGTGGAGCCCTCCGAGGCCGAGCAGGATCTGCTGCTGGAGCTTTGACATGGCAACGCCATCAAAATCGAGCCAGGGCTGGCGCCTGCTCGGAAAAACGCCGTGAATACATCCCTGTAGGCTCTACGGCGGCATCCTTGCCGCCGAAGTTTCCCGAGCAGGCGCCAGCCCTGGCTCCGAGAATTTACAAACTTGGATGATGTCATCCTGGGAACTTTGAGCTGTTGCCTACATTGGCTGGCTGAACTCCCCTATACTGTCAACCCAATTCTAAAATGTCCCCTTTTCTCCCAAGCTGAAATGTCCCCTTGGTGAGTCCGGGGTCATGAGGGGACGAGGGGGCGCCTCATCTCCAGGGATGGTCCGGTGCAGGCCTGTGGGTCCTGCGGTTGAGTTGGATGGTCTTGGCCTTCTCGACGGTGGCGTGGATGCTTTCCTCATCGTCCAAGGGGATGGGAGGCTCGCCTTCGTTGAGGATGCGATAAGGGGCTCTTCCCCTGATCGAGTGGGTAGTTTAGCGTAGGGGAGCATGAGAGACGTTGATCTATACACCCAGATACTGGGTATCCAGGCACCTTGGCAGGTCACCGATGTGGAGGTGGATATGCCCCAAGGGCAAGTCACCGTCCACGTGGAGCGGGAGGCAGGTGCAAAGCTGTGTTGCCCGACCTGTGGTCAACCAGCGCCGGGCTACGACTCGCGACGTCGCCGCTGGCGCCATCTGGATACGTGTCAGTACAAGACAATCCCCCTGTGTCAGGATACATGTCGCCTCCCCGAGTTGGGGTAAATTAGAGAGCAAACAGGGGGGCGGAAAAGAGGAACCAATGGCCCGTTATTCAGAAGAACGTAAGGCATCCGTGCTGAAGAAACTGCTACCGCCAAACAACCGGTCCGTAGCGGATGTGGCAAGAGAGGAAGGCATCTCGGAACCGACGCTATACAACTGGCGCAAGCAGGCGAAGGAGAAGGGCATGCCGGTACCGGGAAGTGGTAAACAGACGGATGATTGGTCAGCCGAGGCCAAGTTTGCCGCCGTTATTGAAACGGCGCCCTGTCAACCCAATTCTAAAATGTCCCCTTTTCTCCCAAGCTGAAATGTCCCCTTGGTGAGTCCGGGGTCATGAGGGGACGAGGGGGCGCCTCATCTCCAGGGATGGTCCGGTGCAGGCCTGTGGGTCCTGCGGTTGAGTTGGATGGTCTTGGCCTTCTCGACGGTGGCGTGGATGCTTTGTCGAGGATCTCCTGCCGGAGCGCATCGGCGATCTGGTTGTTGGGGCGCCTGCCCCGGTGGCGGGAAACCAGTCCAGCCGCTCCCTCGGCCCGGTATCGGACCACCAGGCGCTTGATCTGCCGCACGCTCAAGTCCAACTGCCGTGCCGCCTCTTTCTGCCGCAACTGCCGGTCGACAACCCGCTGAACCACCCCCAGCCGGTCCACCGTCTTCTGTGTCATCGCAATGGTCTCCTCTGTCACCACCCCTCCCGAAATCAAAAGGGGACATTTTAGAATTGGACAAAGGGGACATTACTGCTTTGGACTAACATATTAACCCGGCTGGTTTCCTAAAAGCCCCGCGCCTATTTATAATGGGCTCCTTTGTGTCCCCGTTGACCATGAGAATCAATAACATACGTGCCCCCGGGCGAAAAGGGATGTGACCATGAGGTGTCTGACCAGGCTTGTTTTTCTGCTGCTGCTGGCGATCAGTCAGATCGCGCTGGCAGCGGGATTCAGGGTTGATGATATTCGGGTGGAGGGGCTGCAACGGATCACCGCCGGAACCGTTTTCAACTACCTGCCCGTAAAACCGGGGGATGTCCTGACCGACAAGCAGAGCGGCGAGGTGATTCGCGCCTTGTTCAAGACCGGCTTCTTCAAGGACGTACGGCTGGAGCGGGACGGCAACGTGCTGGTGGTGGTGGTGAGCGAACGGCCGGCCATTGCCGAGATCAACTTCAGCGGCAACAAGTCCATCGACGAGGATGCGCTGAAGGATGGTCTCAAGGATGCAGGGCTTTCCGAGGGGCGCACCTTCAACCGCTCCGTCCTGGACAGCATCGAGCGCGAACTGGAACGCCAGTTCTTCAACCAGGGGAAATACGGTGTCAAGCTCAAGACTACGGTCACGCCGCTGGAGCGCAACCGGGTCGCCATCGATATCGACATCACCGAGGGCGAGACGGCCCGCATCAAGCAGATCAATATCGTCGGCAACAAGGCCTTCGACGAGGACGATCTGCTGGACGAGTTTTCACTGACCACCGGCGGATGGTTCTCCAGTTTCACCAAGGACAACCAGTACTCGCGTCAGAAACTGGCGGGGGACCTGGAGAAACTGCGTTCCTTCTATCTGGACAAGGGCTACGTCAATTTCAAGATCGACTCCACCCAGGTCACGATCACCCCGGACAAGAAGGATATCTACATCACCATCAATATCTCCGAGGGGGACATCTATACCCTGTCGGACATACAGCTTGCGGGTGACTATGTGGGCAAGCCGGAAGAGTACTTCCCCCTTATCCATCTGCGTCGTGGCGAACCCTTCAATCGCAAGGTGGTGGTGGAGAGCAGTGACCGCATATCGGCCAAGCTCTCGGACGAGGGCTATGCCTTTGCCAACGTCAACGCGGTGCCGGAGATCGATAAGGAGAACAAGACGGTATCGATCACCTATTTCGTGGACCCGGGCAAGCGGGTGTACGTGCGGCGCCTGAACATCCGTGGCAACTCGCGTACCCGTGACGAGGTCATCCGGCGCGAGTTTCGGCAGATGGAGGCCGCCTGGTTCTCGGGAGAGAAGCTGAAGCTTTCACGCGAGCGTGCGCAACGCACCGGGTATTTCGAGAAGGTGAGCGTGGAAACACCGGCGGTTCCCGGCACCACCGACCAGGTCGATATCAATGTCGAGGTCGAAGAGAAACCCTCGGGCTCGCTGCTGGCCGGTCTCGGCTTCTCGCAGTCGGACGGCGTGGTGTTCAATGCCAGCGTCAGCCAGGAGAACTTCCTGGGCACCGGCAAGAAGGTCTCGTTCGCGCTGAAGACCAGTAGCGCCAACAAGGATTATTCCCTGTCCTATACCAATCCTTACTATACGGTGGACGGGATCAGTCGCGGCTTCACCCTCAGTTATCGTTCCACTGATTTCAGCGAGCTGTCAGCGTCGAATTACTCCACCGATGACGGGATCATCGGCATGAATTTTGGCATTCCGCTGAGTGAGTTCAACCGTTTCAGCTTTGGTGGACGCCTGCACAGTATCGATTTCAAGGCCGGTAGCACGGCCACCACTGAAATCAACAACTGGATCAACACCGAGGGGACCAAGTACCTGGACGTGGAACTGAGCGTTGGCTGGAGTCATGACTCGCGCGATAGCGCCCTGTTCCCGACCACGGGTTCGCTGCAGCGCCTGTCGGGGGAACTAGCCGTCCCGGGCAGCGATCTCGAGTATTACAAGTTCAGCTACAAGCATCGCCGTTTCTGGCCGTTGTTCAAGGGCTTGGTGTTCTCCCTCAACGGAGAGATCGGTTACGGTGCCGCCTATGGGGGTACCAGCCGCCTGCCGTTGTTCGAGAACTATTTTGCGGGCGGACCGACCTCGGTACGCGGGTACCAGGCGCTTTCTCTGGGGCCAAGGGACAGTTCCGGCGATCCGCTGGGGGCTAACCTCAAGATGGTCGGGAACGCGGAACTGTATTTCCCATCGCCTTTCTACACCGATACCATGCGTTTCCTGACCTTTGTGGATGCGGGTTCCGTTTTCGACACGGAGGCGGGCAGTACCTTCGATTCCAAGGAGGTTCGTTATTCCGCCGGTGTGGGGGTTGCTTGGCTGTCTCCGGTCGGGGCGCTGACCATGAGCTTTGCCCAGCCTTTCAGAAAGGACTCGCAAGACGACCCGGAGGAGTTCCAATTCAATTTCGGGACCACTTTTTAGGATTGATCGATCGTGTTCGGTAGTTGTTTCAGAGTACTGGCGGCATGGCTGTTGTTTGCCGGTCTTGTGGGCGGCGCCCAGGCGGAGATCTCGCTCGCCTATGTCAATGCGGCCCGGGTGCTCAAGGAGGCCCCTCAGGTACAGCTGATCAAGCAGCGGATCCGGGATGAATTCAAGGCCCGGGACCAGCGTCTGGTGGAGATGAAGAAGCAGATCGCGCTGCTTGAGAGCAAACTCGGTGGCGTGGACAAGCGACCCCTTGCCGAGGAAGCGACGCGCCGCCTGCAAAGCGATATCAGTGCGCGCAAACTGAAATACAAGCAGGCGCGTGACGAGCTCGACCAGGACAAACAGTTGCGTTTCTCCGAGGAACAGGAACATCTTGCGCGGATCATTCATGAGGTCATTCAGCAGGTGGCCCAGGATGAAAAGTTGGATATCGTGCTGCAGGGCGGTGTGATGTGGGTTTCGCCGCGGGTGGATATCACGAAGAGGATTCTGACCCGGCTCCAGCAGATGTTGGAGCAGGGCAACTGAAAGCGGCTGCTACCACTTACTCCCTGGCAGCCCTTGCCGAACTCAGCGCATCGCAGTTGCGGGGTGATCCGGATTGCCTGATCAGGGGCGTGGCCTCCCTCGATGAGGCAGGGGAGGGACTGATCAGTTTTCTGGGATCCCGTCGTTTTCTTCCCTATCTGGCCGACACGCGGGCCTCGGCCGTGATTCTGACGCCCGAGCATGCGGACGTCTGTCCGGTCAATGCCCTGGTGACGGACAATCCCTCGCTGGCCTATGCGAAAGTGGCCTCGGTGCTGACTGCCCGGGCGCCACTGGCGCCCGGAATACATCCGTCGGCCGTAGTGGACGAGAGCGCAGTAATCGATCCCACCGCACGCATCGAGGCACATTGCACTATCGGTGCAGGGGTGAGGATTGCCGCTGGCGTCTTCATTGGTCCAAACTGTGTCATTGCCGATGATTGCGAAGTCGGTAACGACTCCCGGCTGATTGCGAGTGTTACACTTGGGTCCCGAACCGTACTAGGGAAACGTTGCCTGATTCATCCCGGTGCCGTGTTGGGGGCCGATGGTTTTGGCCTGGCAAACGACCAGGGGCGTTGGGTCAAGATCCCGCAACTGGGCCGTGTACGGTTGGGCGACGACGTTGAGGTGGGCTCAGGCACCACCATCGACCGGGGAGCGCTGAAGGACACGGTGCTGCACAATGGCGTCAAGCTGGACAACCTGATTCACGTGGCGCACAACGTGGAGCTGGGGGAGAATACTGCGATTGCTGCGCAGACCGGGATTGCCGGATCCGCGCGCATCGGTGCGGGCTGTACTCTTGCCGGTCAGTCAGGGGTCGCGGGACACCTGGAACTTGCTGATGGTGTGCACGTGTCCGGGCAGACCGCGATCACGCGCTCGATTCGGGCGCCTGGGTTGTACACCAGCACGGTACCGGCGGTCCCTCATTCGGCCTGGGGCAGGAACTTTGCGCGTATCAAGCAGCTCGACGATTTGTTTCGGCGGGTAAGAGCGTTGGAAAAAGCGTTGGCGGAAACAGCCGACGATCAAGCGGAAAACTAGATCAATATTAATAACATCCTGCGGGTCGATCGGAGTGTCCGTCACCGGCCTGTATTCAGAATGGCTTCTTGGGAGTTTTGCTCAGTCATGGATATCCAGAAAATACAGAATTACCTGCCGCACCGGTACCCTTTCCTGCTCGTCGACCGGGTCGTGGAGGTGGATTCGGGCAAACGCCTGGTGGCGATCAAGAACGTCACCTACAACGAGCCTTTCTTTCAGGGACATTTCCCCGAGAAGCAGGTCATGCCCGGAGTGCTGATTATCGAGGCCCTGGCCCAGGCCACCGGTCTGCTTGCCATGGAGAGCGAGGAGGTGGTGGGTGCTGCCATCTACTACCTGGTGGGTGTCGACAAGGCGCGTTTCAAACGGCCCGTGGTGCCGGGTGATCAACTCAGGCTGGAGATCGAGGTGAGTCGTGTGCGGCGCGGCATCTGGAGCTTCTCCGGCAAGGCAACGGTCGATGGCGCTGTCTGTGCTTCTGCCGAGATCATGTGTACCGCACGGGACCTCTGATATGCATGATCCGCGCGCGATCATCGATCCTGCAGCGGAAATCGATGAGGGCGTCAGGATTGGACCTTTCGCCATCGTCGGCACGGGGGTGCAGATCGGTGCAGGCACCGAGATTGGCCCGCACGTGGTTATTCGTGGCGAAACCCGGATCGGGCGTGACAACCATCTGTTCCAGTTTTCCTCCATAGGGGAGGATCCGCAGGACAAAAAATACGCGGGCGAGCCTACCCGGCTGGAGATCGGCGATCGTAACGAGATACGCGAGTTCGTGACCATCCATCGCGGTACGGTGCAGGATGGCGGTGTGACCCGCATCGGTGACGACAATCTGCTCATGGCCTACACCCACGTGGCGCACGACTGCCAGATCGGCAACCATGTGATCATGGCCAATGCGGCATCCCTGGGCGGGCATGTCCGGCTCGATGACTGGGCCATCCTCGGCGGGTTTAGCATCGTGCACCAGTTCTGCCGCATCGGTGCACACAGCTTTGCTGCCATGGGCAGTGTTATCAGCAAGGGGGTGCCGCCCTATGTGATGGTGGCGGGGCATCCCGCACGTGCCCGCGGGATCAATTCCGAGGGCCTGCGGCGACGCCAGTTCAGCAACGAACAGATATCCCGCATCAAGAAGGCCTACCGAAAGTTGTATACGTCAGACCTGCTGGTCCGGGATGCGATATCCGAGATCGAGGCGGAGTGCGTGGAGTGTCCCGAATTGCAGCCATTTGTGCAGTTTCTGCGTGCCACTGAACGCAGTTTCGTCAAATAACAGGTTTCTGCCGTGCGTGTGGCGATCATCGCTGCTGAGCCGTCGGGCGACCTGCTGGGTGCCGGGTTGATGCAGGCCCTGCTGCAGCGGGTGCCGGACATCGAGTTCGAGGGCATAGGGGGGGCGCGTATGCAGGCCGTCGGGATGCGCTCGCTGGAGCCCATGGCCTCCCTGTCGGTGATGGGGCTGGTCGAGGTCCTGCAGCATCTGCCGGCACTGCTGCGCCTGCGCAGGCGGCTGCGCGCGCGCTGGACAGCCGATCCACCTGGCCTGTTCATCGGCGTGGATGCGCCGGATTTCAATCTCCCATTGGAGCAGGGCCTGCGCCAGGCCGGGGTTCCAACAGTGCACTATGTCAGCCCCACCGTCTGGGCCTGGCGCGAAAGGCGGGTCAGGAAACTGCGGGCGGCCGTCGACCTGTTGCTGAGCATCTTTCCGTTCGAGCCGGCCTTCCTCGAGGCGCGTGGCGTGAAGGCGGTGTACGTTGGCCACAAGCTGGCTGCCGACATGCCCCTGGAAGTGGACAGAAGCGGGGCCCGTGCGGCGCTGGGACTGGATTTGCATGCGCCGGTGCTGGCGGTGTTGCCGGGCAGTCGGGGTGGCGAGGTAACACGCCTGGCCGCCCCCTTTGCCGAGACCGCGGCCGCTTGCCAGGAACAGATCCCCAGTCTGAAGGTCCTGGTGCCCCTGGTCAGCGAGGCCACCGCCGCGATCTGGCAGCAACAGCAGGCCTACTGTGCCTCGGGATTGCAGGCCGGTGTATCTCTGCACAACAGCCGCCAGGTGCTGGCGGCCGCGGACGTGGTTCTCACTGCATCGGGAACGGCCACCTTCGAGGCCCTGCTGAGCAAGCGTCCCATGGTGGTTGGTTATAGGCTCAATGGCCTGACCTATGCAATTGCCAAGTGGTTCCGCCTGGTCAGGCTGGAGCATGTGGCCATGGCCAACCTGCTGGCCGGTGAGGCGTTGGCGCCGGAGTTCATCCAGGGGGACTGTACACCCGGGAAACTTATTCCGGCGGTGCTGGATCTTTTTCATCAGCCCGAGCGGATCACCGCCATTCAGACCCGTTACCGACAGATCCATGAGCAGCTTGCCGTGGACAGTGACCGCCTGGCTGCGGATGCAGTACTGGAACTGCTGCGTCGCCGGGATGCCTTGTAGCTGGGTTCCGAATTCCGTTTTGTGTTGTCCCGGGTTTCGCTGCGCTACACCCGGGCTACCCGCGTTGGCGGAACATTGCGTAGCCTGGATGAAGCGAAGCGTAATCCAGGGTCATGGTGCCGGGCTTGCAGTGGTGCCGCATTCCCGGGTTTTTGTCCGTTCCCTCCGGGTTACCCGCATTTGCGGAACATTGCGTAGTCTGGATGAAGCAAAGCGTAATCCAGGATCATCGTGCACCAGGTATTTTGTCTTCGCTTGGGGCCTGGAAGGGGCCTTCGAAGGATTCGGTGGTGTAGCGCGCTATCTGTGCCTGCGTCAGCGGAAAGTCTGCGGGCAGGCCGGCCTTCAGGCGCAGATGGACGAGGAATTCACGCGGATCGGGCAGTTGCTCCCAGACTGATGGCGGGAATGTTCCGCGATGTCCCATCGGTCCCTGCAGGATCAGACCGTCCTCTCCCGGCCGCAGTCTGGCGAGCAGGTCCTGTTCATCCGAGAAGGGCAGGGGCCGGGGGTCACTGAGCACGGAGACGTGGATCACCAGATCACCCGTTTCCCTGGCCTGCAGGGGCGGGAAGCGGGGATCGCGGAAAGCGGCCGAGAAGGCATTGTCCACCACATCCTCCACCAGGGTTTGGACCGGTTCCAGGTGACCGATACAGCCACGCAGCCGGGTGTCCCGGTTGAGGGTGACGAAGCAGGCACGCCGGGAGCGCAGGTGCTCGGGAAATGCGGCGGGGTCGATGTGCAGTGGGCGTCCTTTCCACAGGCCATGCCGGATGGCCTCGCGCGCGAGGTCCAGCATCAGCGCCCGTTCGGTGTTGTCATACTCAGTGGAAGACATAGGCACCATACCCGACCACGCGGTCCCTGGGGCCGGCAGTGTCGCCGGAGTTGCGCAGGTCCCGGGTCTCGACGCTGAGGCCATGCTTCCTTGCCGCCAGCAGGAGTCCCTGAATGGGATTACGTCCACAGGCATCGTCGTAGGCCAGGTTGGTGTCCAGCGCCTCGATGTGTGCCGTGGTGTGCCGGTCTCGCTGCATGGCATCGACATAGTCGTGGTAATGGCTGAGATCCGAGCTGATCACGATCAGGGTCTCGTCTCCCCCCCATAGCAGGTCGAGCAGTTGTGCGACCTCCTCGGCTTGCGTGTCTCCCACAATGAAAGGTACCAGCCGGAAGTTGTTCAGGGTGCGCTGTAGGAAAGGCAGTTGTACCTCCAGTGCGTGCTCGCCCTGGAAGGCCTGCTCCAGGTAGCCCACCTGAGGCAGGCGGGTCGCCAGTTCGACGGCTTCGGTATCCACTGGAATATCGCCCAGCGGGGTACGGAATTCATTCGCCTCCGAGGTGGCGATTCCCCGGAAGGCCACGCGGTGCGAGGGGGCCAGCACCACCACGCGCTGGATGATGTCGGCAACCGGGCGCAGTGACGCATAGGCGTTGCCGGCAACGGGACCGGAATAGATATAACCGGCATGCGGTGCGATGATGGCCTTTGGTGCGGGTCCCTGGTAAGCGTGCGCATCGGTGAGAAAGCGGTCCACCTCGGTGCTCAGTGTTTCAGGGTCGGCCGGGTAGAAAGCGCCGGCGACATTCGGCATTTGTATGGCTGACACCTTGTATTCCTCCGGAAAGCGTCCATAAAGAGGATAGGGTCATTTTTGCAGGATTCAACAAATGAGTGATTTTCCCATAGGCGATGGCAAGGAGGTCGTGCCGACGAAGTACTGGCACAAGCTCGATGACGGGCGCGTGCAGTGTGATGTCTGTCCCCGCGAATGCAAGCTGAAGGAAGGACAGCGGGGGTTGTGCTTCGTGCGCGGCCGCAAGAACGATCAGGTGGTACTGACGACCTACGGGCGTTCCAGCGGTTTTGTCATCGATCCCATCGAGAAGAAGCCGCTCAATCACTTCCTGCCGGGCTCGTCGGTATTTTCATTCGGGACCGCTGGCTGCAACCTGTCGCGCCGCTTCTGTCAGAACTGGGACATGAGCAAGTCGCGTGAGATGGATACCCTGGCGGACGCGGCCTCGCCAGAGGCTATCGCCCGCGTCGCCAGGGAGAACGGCTGCCGCAGTGTGGCCTTTACCTACAATGATCCGGTGATCTTCCTCGAGTATGCGGTCGATGTGGCCGAGCCTGTCGTGAACAGGACATAAAGACGGTTGCGGTGACCGCCGGCTATATCTCACCGGGCGCGCGCGAGCAGTTCTTTTCCCACATGGATGCGGCCAACGTGGACCTCAAGGCCTTTAGCGACCGTTTCTACCACAAGATCTATGGAGGCCACCTGCAACCGGTGCTGGACACGCTCACTTACCTGAAGCATGAGACCGATGTCTGGTTCGAACTGACCACCCTGCTGATCCCGGGAGAGAACGACAGCGAGCAGGAGATCGACGAAATGACCCGCTGGGTGGTGGAGAACCTGGGACCAGATGTGCCGATTCACTTCACCGCCTTCCATCCCGACTGGAAGATGATGGACCATCCGCCGACCCCGCCGGAGACCCTGGTGCGTGCCCGGGAGATTGCGTTGCGCAATGGCGTCCATTATGCCTATACCGGTAATGTGCACGACAAGGCGGGGCAGAGTACCTGGTGTCCCAAGTGCAAGGGGCTGGTCATCGAGCGTGATTGGTACCAGCTGGGCGAATGGCACCTCGACGCCAGTGGCCACTGTGCGCACTGTGGAGAGAGAATCGCGGGGGTGTTCGAGTCGGGCCCCGGTGACTGGGGGTCGCGCCGCCAGGTGGTACGGATGACGCCGTGAGGGGGTGTCCTGACAGGGCCGGGACCCTGTCAGGTTGAATCGCTAGTCAGCCGTGCCCGGAGGCCGCGCCGGCCGCTATGCGGAACAGTTCCTCGTTGATCAGGAAGTGTACCCAGATGCTTGCCGCGTAGCCGAGCGCAATGGCCCAAGTCCATTTGAGGTGAGCGAAGAAGGTGTAGACGCCACGTGCCTGGCCCATCACCGCCACTCCGGCCGCGGAGCCGATCGATAGCAGCGAACCACCGACACCGGCGGTCATGGTCACCAGCATCCACTGGCCGTGGGACATTTCGGGATACATTGACAGCACGGCGAACATTACCGGGATGTTGTCCACGATGGCCGACAGTATGCCGACCAAGATGTTGGCATTGGTGGCACCCAGGTCGGTATACATCAGCTCGGATACCAGGGACAGATACCCCAGTGTTCCCAGGCCCCCCACACACAGGATGATGCCGTAGAAGAACATCAGGGTGTCCCACTCGGCGCGTTCCATGGACTGGAAGATGTTGAAGTGCGCATCGCCCCTGCCATGCGCTGCGTCCGTGGCGGGTTCGCCCTCGACGCCCATGCCTTGCTCACCGAGATGCTTGCGATCCTCGATGGTCGAGCCGCGCCTTTTCAGGTAGTAGCCATAGAACTTGAGCAGGCCCAGACCGGTCATCATGCCGAGCACGGGAGGTATGTGCAGGAAGTTGTGCGAGGAGACCGCCATCACGATGGTGAGTATGAACAGGCCCACCACCACCATGGCGCCATGCTTGAGCGGCGGTTCGCCCTCGCTGATGGGATCCGGTTTTTCGCCCGACACCACGAAGGACATGATCACGGCCGGCACCAGCCAGTTGATCACGGACGGGATGAACAGATCGAAGAATTCATGGAAGGCGATCACGCCCTTCTGCCATACCATCAGGGTGGTGATGTCGCCGAAGGGGGAGAAGGCGCCGCCGGCATTGGCAGCGACCACGATGTTGATACTGGCCACCACCACGAAGCGGGTATTGTTCCCGCCCACTGCCATGGCCACGGTCGCCATCAGCAGGGCAGTGGTCAGGTTGTCCGCTACCGGCGATATGAAGAATGCCAGCAGTCCGGTCAGCCAGTAGATGGTGCGTAGCGAGAAGCCGCGCGATACCAGCCAGATGCGCAGGCTGTCGAATACCCCGCGTTCCTCCATGGTGTTGATATAGGTCATTGCTGCGAGCAGGAACAGGAACAGTTCGCCGAACTCGAGGATGTTGTGTCTTACCGCCTCTTCGGCCGTGGTCGTGTCGCCTGCCTGCATGTAGACGATGGCCACCAGGGCCCAGATAACACCGGCAGCAATGATAACCGGCTTGGACTTGCGCAGGTGCAGCGCCTCCTCGCCGATGACCAGGGCGTAGGCCAGTACGAACAGGGCCACGCTGAGATAACCCGCCCAGTGGCCGGTGAAGTCCATATGGCCCTCGGAAGCCAGACTGATGCCGGGGATGAGCAGCGACAACAGGGCGAGAGAGAGCATGGCCCAGGTGGCGCGGGGTTTCCTGTGTGTTTTTCGGTTTTCCTTGTGGCTCATCGAGCGTTCCTCACTGGCTGATCGGGTAATGGCGGAATGGGAATGATATTCGCATCATAACAATTCCGGGAAAGGATTCGTCCGGGGTGCAGGGGGTCAACTTTCGTTCATGTCCGGGCATACGGTCTGCAGTTGCCTCGAGCAGGGCGATTGGGATGTTTAACGGCCGTCGCGGTGGCGACTTTAGACGTCATCGAACAGATTTTTTTGGATGGCGTATCCTTGCCGTGGCGGGTACACTTCGGGGGCATTTTCCGGAAGTGATCCCCTTATGAGACTGTGTGACCGAGATATCATCCGGGCCCTGGATGAGCAGCGTATCCAGATCGATCCCCGTCCCGACGATCACAAGATCAGCGGCGTCAGCATCGACCTCAGTCTGGGTGACCGTTTTCGGGTGTTCAGCTCGCACCAGACGCCCTATATCGATCTGTCGGGCTCCCGCGACGAGGTCAACCAGGCGGTCGAACGGGTGATGAGCGATGAGATCGTCATCACGCCGGAACAGCGGTTTGTCCTGCACCCCGGTGAACTGGCCCTGGGTATCACCTGTGAGTCGATCACGCTGCCGGACGACCTGGTGGGTTGGTTGGACGGGAGGTCCAGCCTGGCTCGCCTGGGGCTGATGGTGCACGTGACGGCGCACCGGATCGACCCGGGCTGGAGCGGCAATATCGTGCTGGAGTTCTTCAACTCCGGGAAGCTGCCTCTGGCATTGCAGCCAGGCATGGCAATCGGGGCAATGAGCTTCGAGACCCTGACCGCGCCGGCGCAGCGGCCCTACGTAAAGCGGGAGGATGCCAAGTACCGGGGCCAGTCCGGGCCGGTTGCCAGCCGGATCAGCGAGGACTGACCGGAATCGCGCCGATTTCAGTCCGCCCTGTGTGCCGGCCAGCGCACCGGTTGTTCGAGCGCGTCCTCATCCAGTACGACCCCCTTCTGCGGATCCATGCGCAGGCGTCCTTCGGCGAACCACTGGATCACCGCGGGGTAGATACGGTGTTCCTGTTCCAGCACCCGGGCGGCGAGCGTCGATTCATCGTCGCCGGGTAGCACCGGCACCTCCGCCTGCAGGACCACTGGGCCGCCATCGAGTCCCTCGGTAACGAAGTGCACACTGGCGCCGTGTACTTCGTGATCCGCCTCCAGCGCGCGCCGGTGCGTGTGCAGCCCCTGGAAATGGGGCAACAGGGAAGGGTGGATGTTCAGCATGCGCCCCGCGTAGTGGCGCACGAACGCCGGTGTCAGGATGCGCATGAAACCGGCCAGTACCACCAGCTCGGGCCGGTAGTGATTGATGCGCGCCATCAGCGCACGGTCGAAGGACTCGCGGTCGGGGTAGTCCCTGTGATCGAGGACCTCGGTTGGTATGCCGGCTGCCTGCGCGCGTTGCAGCCCGTAGGCGTCGCCCCGATTGCTGATCACCGCCACGATTTCCCCGTCGATCGCGCCGCTGGCGCAGGCATCGATGATCGCCTGGAGGTTGCTGCCGCTGCCCGAGATCAGTACCACCAGGCGCAGTCTCTCGGATCGGCTCATGTGCGGTAACTGACGTGCGGCTGTTCGGTATCGGCTTTACTGATCTGCCCCAGGGGGATGACCGTCTCACCCAGGGATTCGAGCAGGGCCGTGGCACTGGCGGCCTCGGACTCCGGCAGGCAGACCACCATGCCGATACCGCAGTTGAAGGTGCGCAGCATCTCGTCCTCTGCTATTGCACCCTGTTCCTGCAGCCAGGCGAACACTGGCGGGAGTTGCCAGGCGTTGCGGTCGATGACGGCCTGGCTGCAGGCCGGCAGGACGCGTGGCAGATTCTCGGTCAGGCCGCCACCGGTGATATGCGCCAGCGCGTGGACCTCGACCTCACCCAGCAATTTGAGCAGTGACTTGACGTAGATCCGCGTCGGCGCGAGCAGAGCCTCGCCCAGTGGCCGGTCATCCAGCGTCGCGTCCAGATCGGCGTTGCTCACTTCCAGCACCTTGCGGATCAGCGAGTAACCGTTGGAATGCGGCCCGGAGGAGGCGAGCCCGAGCAGCACATCGCCAACCCGTACGGAATCGGCCTGCAGAATGCGCTCTTTCTCGACAATACCCACTGCAAAGCCGGCCAGGTCGTATTCCTCGCCCTGGTACATGCCCGGCATCTCGGCGGTCTCGCCGCCGGTCAGGGCGCAGCCGGACAATTCGCAGCCGCGCGCGATGCCGCTCACGACGTCCGTCGCGGTGTCTAGGTCGAGGTGACCGGTTGCGTAGTAGTCGAGGAAGAACAGCGGTTCAGCGCCGGTAACCACGATATCGTTGACGCACATGGCCACCAGGTCGATGCCGATGGTGTCGTGGCGTTGCATCTGCAGGGCGAGTTTGAGCTTGGTGCCCACGCCGTCGGTGCCGGAGACCAGGACCGGCTGGCGGTATCCCTCCGGGATCTCGAACAGGGCGCCAAAGCCGCCAAGTCCGGTCAGTACGCCGGGGCGGAAGGTGTTTTTGACCACAGGCTTGATGCGCTCGATCAGTGCGCTGCCGGCATCGATATCGACACCGGCAGCGGCATAGCTCAGGCCGTCGGCAGGGGTGCTAGGGGAGGTGGTGTCGCTCAAGGCGCGCTCCAGGAAGTAGACTGCGGGAGGCGGGATTTTACCTCTATATCGTCCGTCTGGGTATCGCGGTGGAGGCGATCCGCAGGGTAACGTTATCTAATTCTACTTTGCCATATTGGTGGTCGCAGATGCGCAGTGGGGTAGCGTGGCTGCATGTGTCACGCCGTGAATCCATCCCTGGAGGCTCGACGGCCGCATCCCTGCGGCCGACGGACACATACAGCCACGCCACCCCGCCACTTTCTGGCAAATGTGACAAAGTAGAACTAGCCCGAATATTTCACAAATAAAAAGGGCAAAACCCGTGTAGTTCGTT